>CAZZAP010000006.1:21939-72801 GCA_964652375.1 uncultured Candidatus Izemoplasmatales bacterium | reverse complement strand
AATATTATTTTATCATAGTCTCTTTTTTACTGTCCGTTTTTATTGTAACACTTTAAATGAGCCTTTAATATTTAATCAATTGGTGCTGTATAGTGTACTGAATCAGTTTCTAGTTCATCTAATACATTGCCATCAGCATCAAGCAGCGTAAGCATGTATACATATGATCCATCAACAGTCAGTTCATCAAATACAACTCGTTTTAGATGTCCATATTCACCAATAAGTGTATATTCAGTACCATCAACTAAACGTCTGTTTACTTGAATAAGCGCTACGTCTTCATCAATGACATCCCAATATAACTCTACTTCTCCTGTCCAATCAAGATATGCGTTAAAGTTACCAATTAATGCATCTTGTTTTACACGGACAACATTGTGAGATTCTAATGAATGTAAGACTGTTCCATCTTCAAGTACTGCGCTAACGCGATATGTATACATACCGTCGATCATTTCGTAATATGTATAACCAGTACTGAATCGAGGAATCGTTTCAATTTCTTCCCATGTAATTCCATCTAGAGATTTTTCGATTTTATGTCCGAAGTAATCCCCTTGAGAATGCCACCATAATTGAACTTCTTGACTCCAAATATTGTAGTGAGCATTATGACTAAAGATTTCAACGTCTCCTTCTAAATTCATGTTGTCAAACTGAACAACTACTTCACAACAACTTTCAAGTGTACCTACTTCGAATCCTTCTTCATTAAAGACCTTCATGCGGTATACAAATTGTCCTTCTTCAAATTCATAGTAATTCAAGTTTGCGACATAGTATTCATCAAGGTACTCAAGATTTTGATTGAATACTTCTTCCCACGTTAATCCTCCATCAGGAGATTTTTCAATGATGTAGCTATGAACTTTATATTCGTTTACACCGAAGTTAATTCGAATATCGTTTGCACCATAGTTGAAGTATACATTGAA
The DNA here is from genome assembly GCA_964652375.1 of uncultured Candidatus Izemoplasmatales bacterium. GTDB lineage: Bacteria > Bacillota_I > Bacilli_A > Izemoplasmatales > Izemoplasmataceae > CAZZAP01. The sequence goes on along the minus strand of CAZZAP010000006.1, from coordinate 71,863 downwards.
GTGATAAATTTGATTTGGTGCTTCAAAGTACGCTTCGTATGATTCTAATTGATCTAGTTGATTATCAAATTCATCAAATACGGTTACTCGGTATTGATATGTACCAGTTTCAAAGATTTCATCTCTAAACTGTTTTGTAAATCCATCAAATTCCCCAATTACTTCGTATGCATCATCTTCGATGTTTTTACGTTCGAGAACAACTTTCATATTCTCTTCGTTAAACATTTCCCATGATACTTCAATCTCACCGCTCCACCAGTCATGCCAAATGTTTATTTGACCTAGAACAGCATCGTTTTTAACACGTACAGTGTACTGTGTTTCTATTTCATGAATTGTCACACCGTCACTGTCTTTTGCTTCAATTTTATAGTAATAGTTTCCATCTAATTCTTCTTCGTAATAGAAGCTTGTAGAGAATCTAGGTAATTCAACTACTTTGATCCACGCCATTTGATCTGTCGATTTATACAGAACATAGCGTTCAAACATACCTTGTGCATCCCACCATAAGTTTACTGATGCATTGTAGATGTCTGAATTTGCCTCAAGATAGAATATTTCAGAAGGTTCTTGTAGATTTAGATGTTCAAATGAGATTGTCACTTGATCCCACGCTTCTACAGTTCCAACATTATTACCCATCGTATCATATCCGGTAATACGGTATTTGAACTCTCCTTCACCAAACTCTGAATAATTCGCTTCTTGTTTTACCCATCCGTCTTCTTCAACCAGTTCTTCAAATACTACTTCCGTCCATGTCATTCCACCATCTTCTGATTTTTCAATCATGATTTCATGCACGTCTTCTGTATCTACAGAGAACCAGAAATGTACAACTCCTGAGTAGTAATCAAAACTTGCATTAAGATTATACACTAGTACTGGTGGAAAAATCTCGAACTCTTTCGTTTCAATAAAGTCGATTACAGTACCTAGTTCATCTGTTGCACTGATTTTGTATACGTATACTCCAGGAGCTAAATCTTTATCTTCATGTGTTGATTTTAGATTTCCAAACTCTCCAAGCAATACGTATTCTGTTGAATCTGCAAGACGTCGTTCTACAAGAATTCCTTTTACTTCTTCTTGTCGAACACTCCAGTTTAAATTCACCACGCCAGTGTCATGGTCTAACCAACCATCCACTGTACCAATTACAGCATCTTCTTTTACGCGAATCGGATCAAACATTGTGTATTCACTAATGCTTACTCCATCTTTAATTGCTGTAACGCGATAGTAGTAATAACCATCCACTTCTTCTTGATAGTTATAACTTTGAGCAAACCTAGGTAACTCATCTAAGAACTCAAAACTAACTAGGTCGGTTGATTTCTCAATATAAACCGTGTCAAAATCACCATATGAATCCCACCATAAGTTCACTTGCAGGCTATAGGTATCTACCCATGCATTCACATAGTTGATTTGCCCCTCACCTTCGTATTGATGTTCATCAAACCATACGTTAATTTCACCCCATGAAGTTAGGGTATGTAACTCTTCGTTTGCTTCACCATAGGCTGTTGTTCGATATACGTAATTTCCTTCTTCATACTCGTAGTATGAGATTTCATTTTTCATAAATCCTTCTTCAGAAACTTCTAACTCAAGCATCATAACTTCTTCCCAAGTTAATCCACCATCAACAGATTTTTCAAAGACTAATTTATGAACGACGTTTTCATTTACACCCCAATCAAAACGTACTGCGCCACTCCAGGAATCGAAGTGAGCGTTGAAGTGATAAATGTACTGAGGTTGATTGATGTAAATTATGTATGAATCAGTTTCTGTAATTATGTTCCCAGCATCATCTCTTAGTACAACTCTAATTTCGATGTCACCATAATCTTCAAAACGATATTGTATTTGAAGTTGGTCTGCATCGAATTGGTCCAACTCATCAATCGTAAACCACTCATCAGCGTCGACATGTTTTCCTTCTAGGGTTAGTACCTCAATAGGAAGTTCCTCTCCCTCAGCAACTTTGGTTTCTGGTATATTATACGAAATTTGTAACATCTCGTTTTCTTGATCGTACCACGCATCTCGTATCCCAATTTCCTCTCCTCCAAAATCACAGGCTCCTAAGAAGAAAACACCAAAAAATAGTGTTAACACCATTAAAACTTTTTTCATTCCAATCACCCTTTCATTCTTTATAACTCTATTCTACTATTTAGAAATGAATATAAATTGAATTAGATGTGTAAAAATTGTGTATTTTGTTTGATATTCAAAATTATTATAAATAATCTATAAAAAAAGACATTTTAAATGCCTTTTCGTTTATTAATAACAAACATATAATATGATGCACTAAAGATAATGAGGTATCCCAATAGTGAAAGTGGTTTAATCACTTCTCCTATGAAAAAGAATGCAAGAATGGATGCAAAAACAACATTTGAGTAGTTATAGATTGAGATATCACTTGCCTGTGCAAAGCGATACGCAAGGGTAATTCCAAACTGCCCTACTGTCGCAAATGTTCCTGCTAGTATTAAATACAATAACTGCATTGAAGTCATAGGTACATAATTAAGCAGTACGAATGGTGCTAACACTACCACACTAAACGTACTAAAATATAAGACAATTTTATAGTACACCACTTTATCTCTTAAGAACCGTAACATCGTATATGCAGCTCCTGCAAACATCGCTGCAACAAGTGCTGCAAAATAACTTATAAGATCAACTTCAAACGTTGGTCTAAACACGAGTATTGTACCTAGAAATGCAATTATAATTGCTATTACTTGATACAGTTTCACTGATTCACGCAAGAATACTGCACTAAACCCAATCAAGAAAAAGGAACTTAACTTATTAATCATATTTGCATCTGCTAGTGGAATACGTGAAATACTGTAAAAGAACAATACCATTCCAACTGTTCCTAATGCACTCCTTACTAACAAGTATTTGTGATTGGATTTTAAATATGTAAATCCTTTTTTATAATACAAAACCATCCCTATCGAAACAATCATCGAAACACTATTTCGAAATAGCACTGCTTGAATACTTGGTATGTCGGTTCCAGCTAGCTTAACAAACAAGCTCATTAAGGCAAAACCTAAACTGGAAACTAGAATAAAAAAGATACCTACAAAGAGATGATTACTTTTAATTCGATCCATCAATCATATCTACCACTTCTGTTAGTAATACAGCCCCTTTTACAACCAAATCATCACAGTCAGTTATCTCATCTTTATGCATATCTACTAGATGCCTGCAGTCAAGCGACTTTAACTGCTTTTTAAATAACGTTTTATACTGCACCACAGCTTGTGTCAGCGCTGGAGAAGTATGTGAAACACCATTTGTATAAAGGATTCCAAGTACACTACATGCCGCAGAAACAATTCCGCACATATCGCCTTCTTTTAACCCTCCGCTAAACGCAGCCATCATTTTGAATTCATTTTCCCCTAATTGAAGGTTATAATAGTCATTCGCAGCATGTAATAAAGCTTCACTACAGCTTAAATCGTAACGCTCTTTATTCCGATATTTTTTTACAAGTTCTCTCATCTATAATCACCTTGTTTCATCATACAATATAGGTTATTGAAATACAAGTGGTAGACTGGTAAAAATTACATAGGTACTTTTGAACATATCAATAGAGTAATTTGATACATCCTATTTGTAAACATCGTACATAAAGTATATAATTAATGTATACAAGAAACATTAATTGAAGGAGGCTTAGATATGATGGAAATCAAACAAGCAGAAAAGGGATTCTTTATTGGTGATTCAATGGAATCATCTGTTGCTAGAATTATTTGGGAAAATACTGAAGAAGGTGTCATCAGTGTTGTTAGCACCTATGTTGATCCGTCGTTACGCGGACAAAATATCGCAGGAAAACTATTAGATAGTGTTATTCTATATGCTCGAAGTAATAGCGTTAAAATCATTCCGGTATGTTCTTATGTGGTGAAAAAAATGACTCGAAATGACGAGTACATGGATGTGTTGTATCAAAAATGAAAATTTATATTTATAAACTGAATCTGATTGATCGATTGTTAACCAAAGAACAATGGACGGAAAAAGATAACGCTATACTAGAAAGACATATTGCTCATTTTGATAGAATGATGAAAGAAGGAACACTATTACTAGCTGGTAAAACAGAAGGATTAGATGAAACAACGTATGGACTTTGTCTATTTAAGGCAAACAACTATAATGATGCAGTGACAATCATGGAGAGTGATCCCGCTATTTCAGAAGGGATTATGACAGGATGCTTACACGAGTACTCATTGTCATTTTTCAACAAGGACTTTCAATAAACACACGATAAAATCATAAGGAGGAAAAAGATGTTCGGATTATTTCGTAAAAAGAAAAAGAAACAGCAAAAAGAAACACAACAAGAAGTAGTGCAAGAAACGGTTCAAGAGGAAGAAGTTCAAGAAGAAGAAGTGAAAGAAGAGCCAAAGGCAAAAGAACGTAAAATGTCGTATCACATTACAAAACATAAAAGTGGTGGATGGCAAATCAAAAAAGGTGGAGCAGATCGAGCTCTCAAACGTTTTGATACTCAAAAAGCAGCAATTGAATATGCGAAAGAGCTAGAGAAAAAAGGAGCTAGTTATATCATCCATAAAGCGGATGGAACAACAAGAAAGAAAACCTATTAAAAAAAACGGTAAAATACCGTTTTTATTTTTTGCCAAGTTCAAGTACTTGTTGAATGCGTTTCATCACATGTTCAAATCCTGTATCTTTGTGGTGAACTGCGGTGCAATGCTCACAGCTTTTAGTGCCGTCTTCTAAAAAGATTGGCTGTCCTCCACACTTATCTTTTAACGCGTATAATGGACAGTAACAAAATAGGCAATTAAACGATTCTTCTTCTACTTTATGACAAGGGAAATACTCACATTCCTTATTTTGAACAAACTTGTAACTCACGAGTTAGCACGTCCCATCTTTAATGCGTTTATTACAAATGCAGTTGCCTTCTAAATTAAGCAATTCAATGTCCTTTGATATAAACCCTTCTCGAACTGGTTCTTTACATAATAAATCCGTCGAGAGATATTTTTTTGAATCATCGCTAAACAATGTAACACATGCTTTATCAGATCCATACTTGTTTTGTGCAAGTACGCAGCCCAAGAAGTTTGCACCTGATGAGATTCCAACTCCAAGACCAAGTTTTGTCGCTAGCATTTGCGCCATAATAACAGAATCTCCATCATCTACCATAATGACTTCATCTAATTCATCAAGGTTAACTAGTTCTGGTATAAATTCATCACTAATTCCTTGAATGCGGTGTTTTCCGATTTTACAGCCTGTGCTTAGTGTAGGTGAGTTTGATGGCTCTAACGGGAAAATTAGTGCGTTTTGATTCACTTCTTTAAATCGTTTCCCAATTCCCATTACTGTTCCACCGGTTCCAACTCCAGCAACCAACATATCTGGAATTGCATTATAGTTTTTAAGCTGCGCCACGATTTCTAATCCTGTCGTTTCGTAATGCGCTTCACTGTTGTATGGATTTGAGAACTGTCTAGGTCGAAATCCATTCGTTTTTTTAGCGAACTCATCTGCGAGTTTTATACTCCCAACAAATCCCCCTTGTTCTTTTGAAACTTCGTGTAATACTGCTCCGTATTTACCAATCATACCTTTTCGTTCGTCACTCATCCAATCAGGCATAAAAATATGGACAGGATGACCGTAGTGAGCGCCAAGTGCACTAAATGCGATACCGGTGTTTCCACTGGTTGCTTCCACAATTGTCATTCCTTTTTTTAGTGTTCCATCTTTGTACGACTGATTAATAATATGATTTGCCATACGGTCCTTAATGCTTCCTGTTAGGTTATAATATTCAGCTTTTGCGTAGATAATTCGTTTCTCACCTTGATACTTATACTCAATCCTAAGTAAAGGTGTATTACCAATTAAGTTTTTCATCCTATTACTCCTATAGTTTTTGTTATCAAAATTATACCAAATATCCAGTATAATTTATACCTCTTTTTCAGTTATTTACATTCTTTTCTTTTAAACAAAAATATCCCCATAATAACAACCCCAACACCAACAAAATGCGATAGAAAATAAAGCGGAATATTGCTTGTTCCAAACACCCCTAAGACCGATGATGCAAGGAGCTGATTTTCTAGGCCAAAATACGCAGATATAGCAGCTGCCACAGTGCTTCCAACAATCACGCTACCCATCACAGGTATCGGATGTTTAGTTACATAAGCGAGTGCTCCTTCGGTTAGACCAAATGCACTAAAAAATAACGTTTGATTTCGTGCATCTAACTCCTCAGTTGTAAAGCGCTGATGTAACAAGTACGCAGACACCCCAAGACCAAGTGGTGGAATCGTGCTAGCAATTAGTAATGGAGAGCTAATCATATAATGGCCTTCTAAAAATGCACTTAGCGCAAATGTATAGGCAATCTTATTGACAGGACCTCCCAAATCAAAGGCAGTCATGCATCCAAGCGCTCCCGCTAATAGAACAATGTTTCCACTTGACAACGTAATCAATGTGCTATTTAGGACATCTAAAAACCCCTGAATGACAGGATACACAAACAAGTTTAATGATACAAAGCTTATGAGTAGTACTATTCCCGGTATGATAATGTAGCAAAGCAACATAGAATATGAACTGTGTTTCTTTATCCTACGAAATAGGATTAGTAATAGTTTCGTAAGAAATCCAACTAAAAGCGCCATAAAAATTGCTCCAAAGAATCCTAAAGAAGATATCGCTACACGCACCCCGATAATTGCACCACTTAATAATGTAGTTTTTCCTGACACTTTAAATGCAATTACGATTGTGAGTAAGGCAATCAACATATCAAATGTAATTTCCGCCAAAACATGAAAAAAACTCCAATATAATGTGCCAAGCAACATTAATATTGAGTAAATAACAATTAGCGGTAAAATCAGTTTTATACCACCAAATACATTCTTGCCAGTACCATCAAAAAATTGTCTCATGGTTTCACCTACTATACACAAATATTATACAATTCTTTTTTGGTAAAGAAAAGAAAAAGGTGTCACTTAGACACCTTTTAGAACGCTCGTTTAATAAAATCAGCGAAACGCTGTACACCCTTTTCAAATGTTGGCTTATTTTGCCCTTCAATAAGAGGTAATGCATATTTTGTGAACTCTTCTGTTACATCATTCCCTGCTTCGTTAATCATGCTTCTTGGCATTTTCTTTTCCATATTCGCAATCATATTCAGTGGATGATGTTTAAATTCAATTTTATATGGTTCATCCGAAACTCGTTCAAACGTAACCATTACTTCTGATTCTCCTTTTAGTGCTAACTTAACAGCTTGCCTTCCTGCAGCCTCTGCTTCTTTCACATCTGTAAGAGATTGCACATGTGCACCACTTCTTTGTGTGGAACCTAGTGTAATCGCTCTTGAAGAAAGACGCATTTCATTGTTAATTAATTGAGATAGTTTTGATGCTACTCCACCAAGCTGGAAATGTCCAAATGCATCTTTTACTGCAGATGCACTAGAAATAAAGACTCCGTCTTCATTCATAATTCCTTCACTAACAGCAATTAAACATTGTTGTTTTTCTTTGTAGACACGCTCTACATCTTCTTTAAATTTTTCAATACTAAATGGCACTTCAGGTAAATAGATTAAATCAGGACCATATCCATGAATGGATGCCAAATGTGCAGCAGCGGTTAACCATCCTGCATGACGCCCCATTATTTCAACTACCGTAACTTTACCTTTCGGATAAGCAAGCATATCATACGCAACTTCACTAATCGTATTCGCAATATATCTAGCTGCGCTTCCATATCCTGGTGTATGGTCTGTAAATGGCAGATCATTATCAATTGTTTTTGGCACACCAATCACTCGAATTTCATATCCTACTGACTTCATATACTCTGCTATTTTATGGCAAGTATCCATCGAATCATTTCCACCGTTATAAAGGAAATATCGAATGTTATATTTTCTGAATATATACAGTAATCGAATATAATCTGTTTCATCTTCGTTTGGATCAGCTATTTTGTAACGTACACTCCCAAATGCAGCTCCAGGTGTATGTCGCAGTAGTTCAATTTGTTTTTCATCTTCATTACTCATATGAAAGAAATCTTCGTTTAACGCTCCTTGAATACCGTGTTTCATCACGTATACTTCATAGATTGAATCCGATTGCTTAAACGCTTCTTTAATCACACCGTACGCAGAAGAATTAATTACACTAGTTGGACCTCCTGATTGTCCATATAATAAGTTCCCTTTCAGTTTTTCCATATTCATCAGCTCCTATTATTTTACTTCTGGATTGAATTACTCTAAATTTATTATAACAAACTAAAGCGTTTTCAAACATATATTTGTGTTTTTTTCATATTTTTTTGTTACTTTGCACAAAAAAAGAACTCTTTACGAGTTCCTTTTATACAAACTGATCTTCTTTACCTACGCGAATTACTTTGTATTCACCAGTCACTGGATTCAAATCATAAATACTAAAATTATTATCGATATTAAATCCATCTGAACGAAGCGCAAAATTAAGTGAAGCACTTCCTTCTTTTTTGCTCTCTACTCGATGAAATACATTCGGAGGCCACACTAACATACTTGGTGTATCACAAAGCAGTTCTCCATTTTGATAAATCGCTGTCGGAGTCACAATAAAACTTTCAACTCTTCCATGTTTTACCGAGTATAAATCCACGTGTCTTTCCCCGTAAAGCACAATTAAATTATCGCTTTGATATGGATGCATATACCACGGTCTTTCTACACCCCCGATTGATCCAGGGCTAACCGCATTACTTTGATGAATCACACGATCAATTCCGCTAATTTGATCTACGAATTCCTTTGGTACCATATCAAATACCACACCTTTTGTTTCTCGTAACTTCTGCAGATGAATGATTTTAAACAAACCGTCAACTTCCGTGACAATTTTTTTCGTTTCCATTTCATTTCTCCCTATTTGTATTGTATCTGTTAAATACAATTTTATTATACACGGAAATAATAAAAAAATGAGCGAATTGCTCACTTTTTTTATTCCTTTTTGTAAACGCTTCCTTTTCTGTCCTTCTAGACAGCCATTCGAGAAGATTTTCACTACAAAAAAAGAAAAGCATTTTAGCTTTTCTTTACTCTACATTTTCTTTTGTTAATCCTACATAAGGAACATATACCGTGTTTGTATCAATATCGAAAGACTCAATCAAATCAGAATTATATCCAAATATATCACCTTCAAGCATTAATCCATATGCCATATCTAGTGAGCGCCTAGCTAGTTCTTCACCATCAAGTAAAACCGTTCCAGCCATTCTACCATCACGAAGCATATCTTTTGCTTCTTCTAGAGCATCAATACCATAAACAGGTATATCATATCCTTCAGCTTGTAATGCTTGCACTGCACCAAACGCCATTCCATCATTATTCGCGATAATAACATCAATTTCATTCGCCCAGCCACTTGATAACCATTCGGTTACAAATTGATCTGCATCTGCAGTACCCCAGTAAGAAGATGATTCAAGTGCCAATTCATTTATTGTGAGTCCGTTATTTAACATAGTGCTAATCACATTTTCTGTCCTTGTTTGAGCCATTGGATGATCTAAATCTCCTTGTAATAAAACATAATCCAATACACCATCACTTTCTTGATCGACGATATCACCGTCTAGCCAGTCATTGTAGATTAGTATTCCTTGTTCTACTCCACCACCATCAAGATCAAATCTAATAGTCCACACTTGATCATATCGAGAATCAATGGTAGTTCCATTAAATCCATACAAAATTAATGGGATGTCAGCTTGCCAAGCTTTTGAGATAATTGTATCCGCCGCACTTGGATCTACTAATTGAATAAGTAATACATCAACACCTTCACTAATAAACAGATCTACTTGATCATTCAGTCTAGCTTGATCATTCTGTGAATCAACAACTACAAGTTCCATTCCAAGTTCCTCAGCATATCGTTCAAGTTCAGGTCGGACAACACCATTCATAAAATTGTCATCAAATGTATAAATGTTTGCTCCTATTTTCATTGTCTCTTGTACTGGAGCTGAATATGCGTATACATCAATATCCCCAGTTAATACTTGATCAAATACTTCCTCTGAATCAACAGATGGTTCCATATATAACTCTGTATAGTTATATGCAAGTAATCCAATTAATTGAAAACCATAATGTTCAATTTTTGTCATTAGAACATTACCATCAAAGTCTAATATTCTTATCGTATAAGCCTCTAAACGCCATTTAGCGTAAAGGGTAAAATCGGTTATTTGAACATCGCTACTAGAAAAACGATCTGTAAAGTTCTCATCATAGAACCACCCTTTAAACTCATATCCTTCTTTTACTGGATCATCAGGTAGACTAAAGACGTCACCTTCTTCAACAACTACATCTTCAATTACTACATCCGTATCAGTTTCAAACGACACAGTATAGGATGCTGTTGCTTCACATCCTACTAAGAATAAAGATAAAAACAATACACTACTAATTACTTTTTTCATAATTCCTCCTAATTAAAAGACAAGCCTAGGGCTTGTACTTTTCTCCCTTATTTGCTACTACAATTATATCATAAATTCCAATAAAGTAAACCACACAATAAGTCCGTTTTAAATAAAAAAGCCTGTTATTAGGCCTAATTTTTTATCTTTTTAGGTGTTCGGTTTTCAAAGTATATTCCCCAGTGTTTCTCTGGTTCATTCCATACTTTGCTTCCTTTCCAAGGTTCATCAAATGCCTCAAAGAAAAATGTTAGTACTTGGTTTTCTTCACTCCACTGATCCATTTCAGAAATGTATTTCACTTGATATTCTTCACTTGCATCTTCAGCTTCTATTCCTCTTCCCCCAGCAGTTGTTGGCCAACCAATCTCTGTTAAGATACAAGGTTTATGTTTATAATAATCTGCGACGTTTTTATAATCCATAATGGTTGTTTTTGTCGCTTTTTCAATATCAATTCCTGCCCAAGCTGGATACGAATGGATACTAATCACATCAACTGCATTTGCCACTTCTTCAAGCTTAGGAATCCAGTATGCACAGTTTTCACAGTATGTTACTAATTGATTTGTATGTTTCTTTAATTCATTTACATAGTATAGAACTCTTTCAGGTAATACAAGATTCTCATTCCACTCTGGAACTGCTTCATTTCCTGCAGATACAAACTCAATAATATCCTCGTGTTTATTTGCGAGTTTGATTAAATCACGAAGTTGCGTTTCATTATGTACTAGATTCTCTGTAATTTCCTCTTCTGTGTAATCTCCACCCCAAGCACAATCAGGATTGGATACTTCCCCTTTTAAATCGATTCCAATCATTAATTTAAAATCAAAATTCTCTTTTTTTATCACATCAATTACAGTTTCCACGTGTTGATTTGGTTCATACATACGAAGGTATTTATAGTCACCATGTAAAATCATTAAGTCCTCTTTGACCTCTTCATACGAAGGATAAATTCCCTCTCGAGGGCTCTGATTCTTTCGAAAACCACTATAACAAATTGCCTTTCCATATTTTAGTTTAGCCATTTATAACACCTCTCTTCAAAAGTATTATATCAAAGAATAGCCATAATGAAACACGAAAATAAAAATGTAATGACAGCCTTGTCACATTTGTATTGACATCTAGTTAAAAAGAGAGTAAACTATAAATGTGACAAGGTTGTCATAGGAGGTGGTATTTATTCCAACACAAACGTTTTTTAATCTCTCAAAAGAGAGACAAAAAAGAATAGTAGATGCAGCGATTAACGAGTTTGCAGCTGCAAGGTTTGAAAATGCGACAGTATCTAATATTGTAAAGGAAGCTGGTATTGCTAGGGGAAGTTTCTATCAGTACTTTGAAGACAAAAAAGACTTGTATCTTTACATGTTTCAGTTAATTGGGGAACGAAAAATAGAGTATTTATCAGAGGATTTAAAGAATCCACAGGAACTAGCGTTCTTTGATCTATTTAGGGAATTGTATAAAAGTGGTATGAAGTTTGCGGTAGAAAACCCTAAATACATACAGATTTCAAATTTACTAAAGGCTTCAAAAGACCTTATGTACAAAGAGGTTTTCCAAAAGAACATCGAAATTGCTCGAACTATATACATTGGTATGATTGAGCGGGATCAAGAAGCAGGAAGAATGGATAAACATATTGATCCTTCAACACTTGCGAACATTGTTATAAATATGACGATGAATATTGCATTTGATGATGCGCTACTATCAAGTGATGGTGTATTTGATTTTGAGGCATATGTAGAAGAGATTGACAAAGTAATTTACATATTTGAGAAAGGTATAACAGGTAATTAATTATGTTTAAAGTAGAAGACTTACGATTTAAATATCCAAAAAATGAAACAGATGTAATTAATGGCATTAATTTTGAAATCGCCAAAGGTGAGATTTTTGGTTTCTTAGGTCCAAGTGGTGCTGGAAAAAGTACAACGCAAAAGATTCTAATTAAGATTCTTGAGGATTACAGAGGAAAAATCACCTATAACGGTAAAGACATTTTAGAGTACCGAGATGAATTTTATGAGGGGATTGGTGTTAGTTTTGAAATGCCAATTCACTTCTCGAAAATGACAGCAATGGAAAACATTAATTTCTTCCTAAAACTGTATAAGAATAACGCAGATATTGAATCATTAATGAAACGAGTAGGGTTATGGGAATCAAGAGATATGATGGTTGGTGAATTTAGTAAAGGAATGAAAATCAGGCTTAATATCGTAAGAGCCTTATTAAATAAACCAGAAATGTTGTTCCTTGATGAACCTACCAATGGATTAGATCCTGCAAATGCACAAATCTTAAAAGATATGATCAAAGAATTTAGAGAAGATGGTGGAACCGTATTTATTACGTCGCACATCATGGCAGATATTGATCAATTATGCGATCGTGTAGCGTTTATTGTTGAAGGTGAAATCAAAGAAGTAGATTCACCAAGAGACTTAAAAATCAAGTATGGTAAACGTAGTATGACATTAGAATACAAAGAAAATGGCGGAACCGTTTCAAGAGAGTTCCCATTAGATGGCATTGGTAAAAACAAAGAGTTCTTAGACCTTTTACAAACCAAAGAAATTGAAACGTTACATAGTGGTGAAACAACACTTGAAGATATCTTTATTCAAGTAACTGGAGTGAAACTTCGTGATGAAGAATAGACTATGGACTCTTGTAAAAGGTGAATTAGATCGATTAAATAAATACGGTGTATTTTCAATTAGTATTTTAGTAGCATTTATATGGGGTGCAGTGTTATTTGTTGTAAGTGATAACATCTTAGCTTTATTCTTACCAATGGTGTTATTCTTAGATGCAACGATGATGAGTATTATGTATATTGGAGCAGAAATGCATTTTGAAAAAACAGAATCAACAATTAGTACAATGCTTGTTACACCAGTAACAAATGCACAAATGGTTGCTAGTAAAGTGATCGCAAACACCATTCACAATTTAACCTCTTCCTTACTAATAATTGGTGCATTCTATTTAGCAGGCAAGATGGAATGGGTGATGGACCCAGGTATTAATTTACCAATCGTACTACTAGGTGTAGTTGTCGCAACATCGACATTTACGATTCTAGGTCTTGTACTTAGTTATTATCAAAAAGATTTCACCGAGATGCTAGTAAACATGTTTATCATTGTCATTTTCTTGATGATACCATCTATATTACTGATGTTTGGTGTACTAAAAGGTGATGTTTGGGAAAATGTGATGTTAATAAATCCAATGCAAGCAGCACTCGAAATTATACAAGCTGGTATTGATCCAACAGGCATGTATGAGTTTGGATATAAATACTATGTGAGTTTGGGATATATATTCGGTAGTGGGGTTCTGATTTATCAGTTTCTCGCAGTACCAAAATTCCAAGATTATGCCGTAAGGCAAAGTGGGGTGTAACAAATGATTGGAACAATTATTAAAGCTGAATTAAAAGCAATGCTTCGAGATAGAATGTATGCATTCTTTGCGATTTACCCAGCAATCTTTGGTGCAATTGGGTACTTCCTTGTAAAATGGTTTGAAGAGGAATATCCTGGTGGATTAGGTGGTCCGATTACAGCGATGGTGTTAATCGTTGTTACAGGATACGTATTTGGGGCATTAATTGCCTTTACGTTACTTGATGACAAAGACGACCAAGTATTGATGAGTTTAAAGATTACGCCGATTAGTGTAAAATACTATATCTATGTTAAAATATTAGCAGGGATGATCTTTGGTTTTATCGCAACGCTCATACTATTACTTGCCACAGACTTTTTACCTGACGCAAACTTCCTAACAATTATAGGTGTTGCAATACTAGGTTCAATTCAAGTACCAAGTGTTGTCTTAATCGTAAATTCCTTTAGTAGTAACAAAGTAGAAGGATTCGTTGTCATGAAATTGTCAGGAATTGTATTACTATTCCCTGTAATTGGATTCTTAGTTACAGGTGCAGTACAACGCTTGTTCGGTCTTGCTCCAGGATACTGGGCAGGTGCACTTGTAGAAATTGAACTAGGCGTAGATACTGGTAACACACTACTAATCTTCATAGCCGGAATTACTTATAACATATTTGCAACTTGGCTACTTATGAAAGTCTATACAAAAAGATCAAATATATAGGAGGAAATTATGGGTATTATTAGTACGATTTTGTTGATTTATGGTTTATTCTGTCTTCTTGTTGGTATCTTAAAATTACCAGCAATATGGAAGATGAAAAAACTAGTTATTATGGCCAAAATGTTTGGTGGAGAAAAAAACCTACAAATCTTTATTATTGTATGGGGAGCATTATTCGTAGCTATAGCTTTAATCTTTAAGTGGTAACAAAAAAAGTAGACGGTTTCGTCTACTTTTTATTTTAAAATACAATCATTCCAACAATACCTGCCAGGACAATATAATAGATTGGATGGTGCTTCCATTTATTCGTAAGAAACATAAATACTCCAAACATAATAAAGGCAGGAATATTGATTAAATCCATGATACTACCTGTCTCTAAGAACATATCATAACGGAACATAGCAATAAAGGAAATACTTGCAGCTGCACCTAATATTAATCCAGTAACAGCTGGTCTAAGTCCAACAAATACGCCTTCGATGTATTTGTTTTCTTTAAACTTCAATATAAATCTAGCAATCAGCATAATGATGATAAGTGATGGCATTACAATACCCATTGTCGCAATAATACTGCCAATTGGTCCAAGCTGTGAATACCCAACATACGTTGCAACATTTACGCCGATAGGGCCAGGAGTCGATTCACTAACGGCTATCATATCAGCAAACTCCGCTTGTGTTAACCATCCACGGTTGATCACTTCTGTTTGAATAAGTGGAATTGCTGCTAGCCCACCACCGATAGTAAACAATCCAACTTTAAAGAAAATCCAGAACATTTGAAGTAGTTCAATAATCATAATGCTTTCACCTCTTTCTTAGAAAGGTGAATGATAATTCCTAGTATCCCTGAAATTATAATAACTGGAATTGGCGAAAAGCTTGTAAGAACAATAAATAAGAATGCACCAAGGGCAAGTAGAACGCTAATCCAGTTTTTAATTGATTTTTTACCCATTTTGATAACTGCATTAATAATCAATACAACGACAACAACTCGTATTCCCATAAATGCAGATTGCACAAGATCGTTATCAGCAAAGCGTTCGAAAAACATCGCAATTAAAATAATGATAATCCATGACGGAGTTACCATCCCAAGCGTACTAACAATTGCACCTAATACACCAGCTTTTTTATACCCAATAAAAGTCGCTGTATTTATCGCGATAATACCAGGTGTGCTTTGCCCAACAGCGTAATAATCCATAACGTCTTCATCAGTAGCCCAGCCATGTTTATCAACAACTTCTTTTCGAAGCATTGGGAGCATTGCATACCCACCACCAATGGTAAACATTCCTACGCGAAAAAATACTGTATATAATTCAAATAGAATACTTCCTTTGAGTTTTGTCATTGGTTTTCTCCTTTATATTTATACATCTCATATACTATCAAATTTTACTGCGAAACACAATACAAAAAGGAATCGCTCACAATTCCTTTTTTTTTTCAATATCTGTAGTGAAATGAATACAGCTCTACGATTTAACAAGTTCCTCAGTAAGGTATGCGAAATCTCCATAACTTCTCTCAAGTCCATGTTCCTTAATGTCAAGTCCTGTAGACTCTTCTTCTTTTGAAACACGTAATCCAATGGTCATATCAAGTACTTTGAATAGTACAAATGACGTCGATAAGGTCCATACCATTACTGATAAAACTCCAATTGCTTGAACGCCTAACAATGCAAAACTACCCGTTGCTAATAATCCACCTTCTGTTGCAAACACACCAACTAATAGTGTCCCAGTTGCACCACACAAACCATGTACAGCTACTGCTCCTACTGGATCATCCACTTTTAATACATTTTCAATAAATGCAATCCCGTACACAATTACGAAACCAGCGAAAATACCGATTGCTACTGCGCCAATTGGTGAAACAATATCTGTTCCTGCAGTAATCGCAACTAATCCTCCAAGTGCACCATTTAACGTCATTAAAACATCTGGTTTCCCATTACGAATCCATGTGATTGTCATTGCCATAATCGCACCTGTAGATGCAGCTAAGTTGGTTGTTAGGAATATGTGTGAGATAGACTCCACACTTGTACCTGAAAGAGTTGATCCAGGATTAAATCCAAACCATCCGAACCATAGAATAAATACACCAAGCGCACCAAGCGTTAAACTATGTCCGTTAATAACATTACTTTTACCATCTTTCCCGTATTTACCAATACGAGGGCCAAGTAACATTGCACCTACAAATGCTGTCCATCCACCTACACTATGCACGACTGTACTTCCCGCAAAATCATGGAAACCAAGGTTAGATAACCAACCTCCACCCCATACCCAGTGTCCTACTACTGGATAAATAAGCAAGGTAATTACAAAACTAAAAATGAAATACGAAACAAATTTCGTACGTTCTGCCATTGCTCCACTGACAATTGTTGCAGCTGTAGCTGCGAACACTGTTTGAAACATTAAGAACGCAAATAGTGGAATTTCAAGACCTAGATGTGAATACATCGAATCACTAAATAAGTGAATGGTACCAAATACTCCGCCTATTGATTCACCAAACATAATACTAAACCCTACAATAAAGAATGTTACACTCCCCACTGCAAAATCCATCATATTTTTCATAATAATGTTCCCTGCATTTTTTGCTCTAGTAAAGCCAGTCTCTACCATTGCAAAACCTGCTTGCATAAAGAATACTAATGCTGTTGCTAATAAAACCCAAACCGTATCAATTGCTACTCCAAAATCCATATTATTCTCCTCCTTTGAATTAGAAAAAGGTGTCCTTAAAAAAGACACCTTTGTCAGTTACCATTATCAATAAAGAAAGAAGTCCACAAAACTGTGAACTTCCTTGTTCATGAAAATGAAATTATTGGTTGTTTTTCAAACTTCGTTGTTTGATAGACCCATTATATGCCTTTTTAAAGCCAATTGCAATACTATGAATCGTGTAAACGTTTTTCATTTTTTACATTCACTAGGTAATTAAATATATTTAATTATTCTCTTCAATATTCTTGTATGATATAATTCAGTAGGGGGTTTTATAATGTCACAATACAATATCAAGTACTACCTTATCTTTGGATTAGGACTCGTTCCATTCTTCATTATTTTCTTGTTTTTTCTAATGGTGTTTGGCATCTCTTATGTTATGTCATTTACACTTGTATTCATATTACTATTTTTGTTTAAAGCTATTAGTTTAGGTTCAATTTACTACTTTGTTTATACATCAAGCCCGTTTGATGCTTCATTGCGAAGACTATGTATATCGTCATTAATCTTTCTAGGAGTATCGATGATTTACGGCATGAACCTACCATTTTTTATTAATAATCTGCCAGCCATTGCATCAATTGCGTTTGTTTCTGTGTTACTAGGAGTAATTCTTTTAGTACAGACAATGTCGATTTACTTAAATGGAATGTATAGTAAAGAAGTTACTCGTAATTTCGTTGCGATTGCGATTCTAAATTTGCTGGTTGAAACACCTTTAGTATTAGTAAGCTTTATACTAGCCGTTAGTTTCTTTACAGACACACAATTTATTATTATAGCCATTATAGCTGCAGTCATATATTGGTGTGCACGCGTGTTTCTCAATTACAAAGTAGTTCGATCAACGGATCTAATTTATGCGCGAAACATCAAGAAAAACAAGAGTGCTAAACTATCCGAAAGTAGTTTAGATTACTCTTCAAAATTAACAAACTAAAAAGACTAAAATTAGTCTTTTTTTATTTCAAATTATGGTATAATATAGGTCGAGGTGTTTCACATGAGTTTGAAAAAAACAATTATTTATGGATCCATTTTATTGATTCTATTGTTATTAGATTGGATTATTGTAAATCCAGGAATCACAAGTATTGGAGACGTCAATTATGGTTATGATGACTATTCATTAGCCGTTGATTTATTTAAATGGAATCTCTTAAAATATAGTCTATATTCTGTATTTTATTTAATTCTAATTTATGAGTTTCGTAGAGACTCACAATTTGTTTGGTTCTCAATCATTGCGATTATTAGTTACATTGGATTTGCTGGGTATTACTTCTTTAGTACATACTTCTCATTTACATCATTTCATTTTCGATTATCTGCGGGAATCACGACATTTGGTCCTAGCTTTATGTTTCTAATTGCTTCGTCAATTATTCTTAGAGATGGATACATTCGCTGGATAACAAGACCACTTATTTTATTCTCGATTGTGCATATTGTTTATGATTCATTTGTTAGTTTCTTCATTCTAAACTATTTTATTACATTATACGGGCCATTTAAGACAGATATAATGAGAATGTTATTCTTCTATAATGGGCTTCACTACATCTTGCAAGTCGTAGTACTTGGTTTCCAAATTATCGTAATATACCAGTTGTTATTTTTTAATGAGGTAGTAGCCTTTAAGAAACAAAAAGATTCAGAACATCGCGTTGAAGAATTTAATGCAATTTCATAAAAAAACAGATCAAATTGATCTGTTTTTATTTTAGTTTCATTTCGTAGTAATATAAGTCACTACCCCATAACGTAATTTGTTTTATTTGTTTATACCCGATTTTGAGTAATACTTTTTGTGATGGAATGTTATTGATATCTGCTAATGCAATTATTTTAGGTTGATGATACGCCTTTGCAATTTCTAACATCATACGAGCAGATTCAGTTGCATATCCTTGGTTCCAAACGTCTTTATGAAATGCATACATTATCTCGTTTTTATTGAATTCAGCTACGTAGGCAAATCCTGCATATCCAATCACTTTACTTGAGTTTAATAATGTAACAGCATATATCATATTCGGCTTATCTAGGTCGTATGAAGTAATAAAGAATTGTAACCATCTTTCAATTTGCTCTTTCGAAAAAGCACCTGGCCCAGGCAAATATCTGCATACTTCTTGATCAGATAAAAATTCATACAAGTCATTGAAATCAGTCTCTTTAAATTTACGATATCGTAATCGTTTTGACAACAATTCATCACCTTTCATAGTATCACTCCTTACAGCTTTAGTATACTATACAGAGTCAATTGTTGATACACTAATTGTGATTTCTTCAAGTACATCTAGTAATACACCTATGGTATCCAGTGATGTGAACATAGTAATGTTGTTTTCAACTGCACTTCTACGAATCACTAACCCATCTCTCTTAGAATCAGTTGATGTGCTGATTAAGTTCAACACATATGTAATATGTCCTTTTGAGAGCGATTCAGTAATTTCTGTGGACCCTTCTGAGAGTTTTTGTTTTATTTTTGTTCTGATGTTGTTTTTCTTTAGAAATTGTGCAGTTCCTCTTGTTGCTTCAATATTGAATCCTAAATCATAAAAACGTTTGATAACTGGCAGAGCTGTTTCTTTGTGCATATCTGCAATTGTCGCAAACAATGTTCCATAATTCTGAACTTTCATACCACTTGCTTTTATCGCTTTAAATAGCGCTCTATTAAGAGAAATATCATACCCAATTGCTTCTCCAGTTGATTTCATTTCAGGGCTTAACACGGCATCTAATCCATGGATTTTACTGAATGAGAAAGCAGGTGCTTTTACGTAATACCTTTTTTGGGCTTCTAGTAATCCCACATAACCAAGGTCTTTTAGTTTTGTACCTAGCATAACTCTTGTGGCGATATTAGCCATTTCAATATTTGTTGCTTTTGAAATAAATGGAATTGTTCTTGATGAGCGAGGGTTTACTTCAATGATATAGACATTATCACACTCATCTACAATAAACTGAATGTTAAATAATCCTTCAATTTCCAGTCCTACTCCTAGTTTGTTTGTGTATTCAACGATTTTGTTTTTTGCTTTATCACTAATACTAAATGTTGGATAGACACTTATTGAATCTCCTGAGTGTACTCCAGTTTTCTCAATATGTTCCATAATCCCAGGGATAAACACATCCGTTTTATCACAGATAGCATCTACTTCTATTTCTTTACCGACGATATATTTATCAATTAGAACAGGATGTTCTTGATTGATTTTAACTGCGCTTTTTAGATATTGAGACAATTCTTGATCAGAGTAGACGATTTCCATACCTCTACCACCTAAAACAAACGATGGGCGAACAAGTACTGGGTAGCCTATTTTATTTGCTACTAACATTCCTTTTTCAAGTGAATAAACCGTATCTCCTTCTGGTCTTTCAATTTCTAATTTTGTCAATATAGTTTCAAATGAATCTCTATTCTCTGCGTTATTAATCGCTTCAGCAGATGTACCGATAATCGGTACTCCTAGCGCTGCAAGATCATTCGCTAGGTTAATTGCTGTTTGTCCACCAAGTGAAACAATCACACCTTTTGGTTTCTCATAATCGATGATGTTCATTACATCTTCAATTACAAGAGGTTCGAAGTATAATTTATCACTTGTTGTATAATCGGTAGAAACCGTCTCAGGATTGTTATTGATTATGATTGCTTCATACCCTTGTTCTTTTAAACTCCAAATAGCATGGACTGTAGAATAATCAAATTCTACACCTTGCCCAATACGAATTGGTCCACTACCAAGTACTACGATTGATTCTTTTTTCGTAATAATTGATTCATTCTCTGTTTCATACGTGGAATAAAAGTATGGAACGTACGAGTCAAACTCGCTCGCACAGGTATCAATCATTTTATAGACAGGATATATGTTGTTTGATTTTCGTAATTGATAGATATCAATTTCAGATGACTCCCATAAATCACCAATAAAGGCATCACTAAACCCATAACGTTTCGCCGTTTTTAGTATATCAATATCTCCTTTATGTTTCTTAATAACTTCTTCATAAGCTACTATTTTTTGGACTTTATCTACGAAGAATAAATCAATTGCAGTTAATGCGCATATCTCTTTTACATCCATACCTCTTCGTAATAATTCCGCTATTTGATAGATGCGATCATCGGTTGTAATTTGCACTAATTCAACTAACTGGTCAATAGACATATCGGCTACATAATCTTTCCATAAATGGTTCACTCCAATTTCAAGTGAACGCACTGCTTTTAAGAACGATTCTTCAAATGTTCTACCAATACTCATTACTTCTCCAGTTGCTTTCATTTGTGTAGATAATTCATTCGATGCTTTATCAAATTTATCAAATGGAAAACGAGCAATTTTTGAGACTACATAGTCTAGGGACGGCTCAAAACTAGCTTTTGTATTTGCGATATCGATTTCATGTAAATCATAACCAACCGCTATTTTAGCAGATACACGAGCTATTGGATACCCACTAGCCTTACTAGCAAGCGCACTTGATCTAGAAACACGTGGATTTACTTCAATTACATAGTATTGAAATGATAGAGGATCGAGTGCAAATTGCACATTACATCCACCTTGGATATCAAGTTTACGGATAATTCTATGAGCTGCATCACGTAACATTTGATACTCTTTGTTTGTAAGTGTTTGAGAAGGACAAACAACCATTGAATCACCTGTGTGAACTCCTACAGGGTCAATATTCTCCATATTACAAATTGTTATGGCTGTATCGTTTTTATCTCTCATCACTTCATACTCTACTTCTTTGTAGCCTTTAATTGATTTTTCAACTAAAACTTGTGAAGCTGGTGATAGTTTTATTGCGTTACCTGATATCTCTTTTAATTCTGTCTCATTATAAGCAAAACCACCACCTGTACCACCTAGGGTAAAGGCCGGACGCAAGATAACTGGATAACCGATATTAGTAGCATGTACAACAGCTTCTTCTACACTATGTGCTGTATAGCTTTGTAGAACTGGTTCCCCAATTTCTTGACAAAGTTGTTTAAATAAATCTCGATCCTCTGCTTTTTCTATATTAATAAAGGATGTTCCTAATATTTCAACCTCACACTCATCTAGAATTCCCTTTTTAGCTAGTTTCACTGCTAAGTTCAATCCAGTTTGTCCACCTAACGTTGGTAAGATAGCATCTGGTCTTTCCTTGCGGATTATTCTAGCGATAAAGCCTATTTCTAAAGGTTCCATATAGACTTTATCTGCAATATTTGTATCTGTCATAATTGTTGCTGGATTTGAGTTCACTAATACAACCTCATACCCCTCTTCTTTAAGAGCAAGACATGCTTGTGTACCTGCATAATCAAATTCAGCAGCTTGTCCTATTACAATTGGTCCACTACCAAGAACAAGAATTTTCTTTATATCATTACGTTTAGGCATTTTCATCACCTACCAGTTCATTCATTTGATTGATAAATACATCAAACAGATAGTCGCTATCCTGTGGACCAGGGGCACTCTCTGGATGATATTGTACACTAAATATTTGATCTTTATCTGATTTTAGTCCTTCTATTGTATGATCTAATAAATTGATATGTGTTGATTGGAGTGCTGTATTTTTGAGTGAGTCCTCAACAACGGCATACGAGTGATTTTGTGATGTGATTTCTAGTTTTTTGTTTTCTAAATTCATTACTGGATGATTCCCTCCACGGTGTCCAAATTTTAGCTTATATGTTTTAGCATTATTTGCTAATGCAATAATCTGATGCCCTAAACAAATACCAAAGATTGGTAGTTCTCCTTGCAGTTCTTTAACGTTCTTTATAACTGCTTCTGCATTCACAGGATCACCAGGACCATTTGAGATAAACAGACCATCTGGCTTGTGAGAAAGTATCTCTTTTGATGATGTTCCATATGGAACAATAGTGACATTACACCCTTTTTCATTGAGTTTTCTAACAATATTAAGTTTAATTCCACAGTCAATTGCTACAACATTATACTTCACATTTGGGGTTCTACTTAGCCATGTTAATTTGGATGTAACCTCAGAAATCTGATTTGTCGGATACTCATATTCTTCTATCATTGCAAGAGCTTCTTCAATCGACGTATTTTCTGAAATCATAGCGCATTTCATGCTACCTTCATTTCGTATAATTCTCGTTAACATTCTAGTATCAACTTCGCTAATACCAGGGATATCAAACTCTGTCATTACCTCATTAAGTGTCTTTGTAAATCTAAAGTTTGAAGGTGTGTGATTTACTTCCCTAACAATCAACCCACCTAGTGAAGGTATCTTTGTTTCATAATCTTCTTCTGCAAGTCCATAGTTCCCAATTAATGGATATGTCATCACCACAAATTGATCATGATAGGATGGATCACTTAAGATTTCTTGATATCCAACCATGGAAGTATTGAAGACTAATTCACATACAATTTCTTTGTCAGATCCAAACCCAAGACCTTCTAAAACTACTCCGTTTTCTAGTACCAGTTTTCGCTTCATCAAATCACTCCTTTATTATAAAAAATACCACTAGCAGAGACTAGTGGCATAGTTATAAGTAAAAAATATACATTCCTCGAATGTAAGCCGCTTTTTTAGTCTCGCTGAACTAATTTAAAAGTTATTAATTTAATTATACACCCAAATAAATAGTTTACAAGGGTTATTTCTAGTTAAGCCTTTTCACAGTTAAATCTTCTGATACCCATAATCCAATCACTGTTGTATCTGGATGCCATTTTTGAACATTCTTAGTCGCCTTAACTACATGGTCTTGTTGCACTTGATCTTCTAATTTAATCATTGCACAATCAAAATGTCCTACAACTGCAATTACATTTGAACCATGCTTGTTAACAGAGATATCTGTTCGAAATTTTATATTATTAATAAGTTTATCTTTCTTATATTCAGACAATATTTTACTTGGACCAGCAACGGTAACTGTATCAACATATAATGTTTTATAATGCTCTTTCATATACTCAATTACAGCTGTTTGAATACGCCCATCCATGCAATTTATAACACATGCAAATTTCTTTTCCATACAATCCTCCTATATACTATGATGCTTATAATATACTATGATATTTAAATTGTTTCAACCCTTCAGATACTTTTATTCCATCTATTCCATATTATATAAGTCTAATCTGCTTCAGAATACCTTGTGAATTTGCTTTAACTTTTACAACAAATGTTTTTTTCTGTGGTACAAAACTTGTTTGAAATAGACCTTCTGCGTATTTCCCAATACGCGGGTTTTCATCAAGAAATACATCAAATTCTAAATCCTTAAACGTGATTTCTAAGACCTTTCTATTTTCATTTGTCACATGAAATGTATATGTGTACCACTCACCTTGTTGAAGATGTATATAGGGATACATTTCCTTCTCTATTTGTTCTGTACTATATCTAGAGAAATTATACTCCCAGTTTCCACCATCAGCATTTACGACCTTAATGCAATCATTCTTACGTAAAAATCCTTCTTCCTTATTTTCATTATCGAAAGATATGCCCTTTCCATAGTAATCGTAAAACGTAGATATCTGTAAGACTGAATCTTTCCTGAATAAGTGATTCACAACATCCTGATTTACCACGCAGTTTTCAAATTTTATATTCTCTAGAAAACTATTTAAAAGTGTTAAAGCTGTTTCTTTATCTATATCAACTATATCTTCAAATAACGCTTTCCAACCTTCATCTTTCTTAAATGAGATTATAGAATTCGTATTTTGTATTTTCTTATACGCCCAAAAATTCCAGCCAATATTTAGTTGTTCATACATTTTAAATGATGCACTATACCAGTACAAATCATTTTCTCCACCTTCACCCATGAATAATGGATAATCAAGCTCTTTTCGTTTCTCTAAAAACTCCTCGATTTTTTCTAATTCAGGAGAGTTCCAATACTTATGAAAATGGAGTACTACATTATCATCTAATCGTTCTGTAAACATACTGAAATCAGTTGCCCAATGTGCACCTTCTAAACTAATTAAATGATTCTTATCAATACTCCTAATTTCTTGAATTAGTTCCTTGTAAAAAGGATATAAATGCTTATAGAGTGCTTTGTTCCAATCAGGTAGTGGTTCATTTAATAAATCATACATGATAACCTGCGTTTCATGTTTGTATCTTCGAGCTATTTCTTTCCATAACTTAAGCGTTTGAACCTGATAAATTCGTTTCTGAAACAATTCTGGCTGATCATATTTCGAATCATCTATATTTGTACCAGTTTGTCCCCCCGGTGCACCATGTAAATCCAGTATAAGATAGAGATTATTTTTCTTACACTCCTTTATGGTGTAATCAATCATCTTAAATCCTTGTTCTAAAAATACCACTTCGTCCGTTGATTCATTCTCTTCCATTAACATTCTAAAATTAAATGGTAACCGAACAGAATTAAACCCATTTGATTTAATAAGAGCAAAATCTTCATCACTTATAAAATTTTGATAATACGTATTCCAAAAACGCAATGATTCTTCTTTTCCTATTAACTCGATAATACGTTCTTCAAATTTTCGAGGTCTTGTTATTTTTCCGTAACTACCCCACATATAACCTTCAGGTAGCATCCATCCTCCAAGCCCAACACCTTGTAAAAGTATTTTTTCTTGGCCAATGAATAAGTCCTGGCCTTTAGCGTACATAAATTCATTTGTCATATTCTCACACCTTTTCTTTATACCCTAAGTACATATTACATCTTAACTACGTGATATTCAAGAAAAAAAGATTTACGAAAAAAACTTTATATTTTTCGTAAATCCTCAACTATTTCAGTCTTTGATTCAGTTTTTTGATCTTTTTCTTTAATAATCCTTGCTGGCATACCAGCAACCACTTTTCCGGCTGGTACATCTTCAGTAACAACAGCCCCAGCAGCAACCACTGCACCCTTACCAACACGCACTCCTTCAAGTA
Source organism: uncultured Candidatus Izemoplasmatales bacterium (assembly GCA_964652375.1). GTDB lineage: Bacteria > Bacillota_I > Bacilli_A > Izemoplasmatales > Izemoplasmataceae > CAZZAP01. Next base: position 45,372 of record CAZZAP010000006.1, on the reverse strand, counting down.
CAACAGCGTTAGCTCCAATGACAACATCATCTTCAATAATTACCGGCGTAGCGCTTGGTGGCTCGATTACACCAGCTAAAACAGTACCCGCACCAATGTGACAATTCTTACCAACAGTTGCTCTTCCACCAAGAACAACATTCATGTCAATCATAGTTCCGTCACCGATTTCAGCACCGATGTTAATAGTTGAATTCATCATAATTACACAATTTTTACCAATTGTTACTTGATCACGAATAATTGCACCAGGTTCAATTCTTGAATTTATTTTTTTTAGATCAAGAAGTGGAATTGCAGAGTTTCTTCTATCATTTTCAATAACAATATCTTGTATATTTGATTCATTAGCTACAAGTACTTCTTCGATATTATTATAATCACCAAATACAATTTTATTGCTGTTATCTCCAAATACTTTTGAGTTTGGAAATTCAATATTTTCTAAATTACCACTTATATAAACCTTCACAGGTGTTGATTTTGTTGATTCACTTATAAATTTTATGATTTCTTTTGCATTCATATGTCTACTCCTTCTTAAATAGTACGTCTTTCATTGTATATAATCCTGCTTTTTTACCTAGTAAGAACTGCACAGCAGCTAGTACTCCAGTAACAAACACACTTTTTGATAATGCAGTATGTTTTATTTCAATTATTTCATCTAATCCAGCAAAAATGACTGAATGCTCACCTGCAATTGTCCCACCGCGCACTGCGTGTACACCAATTTCATTCACTAATCGCTTATTATTACCTTCTCGTCCATATACGATATCTATTTGATCTTTTGCATCAACAATCTCATTTAAAAGCATTTTCGCTGTACCACTAGGTGCATCTAGCTTTTGATTATGATGTTTCTCAATGATTTCAATATCAAATCCCTCTAAAGCAGGTGTTATGGATTTGAGTACTTCTTTTATGACTGTAATACCAAGGGAAGTATTTGATGTATAAATAATTGGTATTACGTTGGAAGCTTCAATTATTGCAGATTCCTCTTCTTGACTATAGCCAGTTGTAGCGATAATCAGTCCAACCTGTTGTGAAACAGCGTAGTTAAGCATCGCTGATAAATTAGATGGGTGTGAAAAATCAACAATTACATCAGGTACTACCGTTAATTCCTCAAATGTATTAAGGCCAAAGTTTTTATATCCATCAATGACACCTACAAGACTTAACCCTTTCGTTTGGCCAATTCGTTCAACGAGCTTTTCACCCATTGCGCCATAACCAACTACTACAACGTTCATAATTGATACCTTCTAACGATATCTACAATTACACTTTTTGTGTCTTCTTCCATTTCACAAAGCGGTAATCGATATCCACCGATTTCTTTACCCATTTGATTTAATACTTCTTTTACCGGGATTGGATTCGTTTCAATAAACAAACTATTAATTAAGTCTAGGTTATCTAATTGTATTTTGGTAGCTTCTTTTATTTTTCCAGATAAATACAGTTTTACCATTCTACTAAAGTCACCTGGAATAACATTTGCTGCAACACTAATTACACCATGTCCACCAAGAGATAGAACTGGTACAACTTGATCGTCACTTCCACTAAATAATCCAAAGTCATCAGGGATAACAGCTGCTACTTTTGCAGTGTATGACATATCACCAGAAGCCTCTTTTATACCAACAATATTATCTACTTTAACTAGCTCCTGGAGGGCTCTAATTGGTAAAATACATCCTGTTCTAGATGGAACATTATACATAATTATTGGCTTTGTTACTTGATTTGCAATGGTTTTAAAGTGTCTTATAAATCCAGTTGTATTTGCCTTGTTGTAGTATGGTGTTACGATGAGTAACCCATCTACTCCAAGCTTCTCAACTTTCTGACTAAATGCGACAGATTGAACTGTATCATTACTCCCAGTACCAGCAATAACTGGAATACGATTATTGATTACTTTCACAGTAAATTCAATTACTCGTAACTTTTCATCGGTACTCATTGTTGCTGCTTCACCAGTTGTACCAAGAATGACGATTCCATCAGTTCCTTCTGAAACATGCCATTCTAATAATTCTTCTAGTTTTGAATAGTTAATAGACAAGTCTTCATTGAAAGGTGTCACAATTGCTACTATTGATCCTTTAAACATCAAATCACTCCTTTTTGCAACTCTTCCATTATTTGAATTGCATTTAATGCTGCACCTTTACGAATATTATCAGATACAACAAACATGTGCAGCCTTTTGGCATTGTTAATATCTTTTCTAATTCTTCCTACATATACTTCATCTGTACCTGTAGCATCTGTAGCAAGAGGGTATACTTCGTTCTTAATATCATCTACCACTTTGATTCCTGCAGATGAATCAAGTAATTCTCGCACGGTATTTATCTTTACTTCCGTTTGTAGTTCAACGTGCACTTCAACACTATGAGAGTTTTCTACAGGTACTCTCACACATGTTGCTGTGACATCTAAATCTTTCATGTTCAAGATTTTTCTAGTTTCCTTTATCATCTTCATTTCTTCTTTTGTGTACCCATTATCTAAAAATATATCTATCTGAGGTATCACATTATTATAGATTGGATACTTGTAATTTTGAGGAGATTTTCCATCACTTGTACGTTTTAAATCATTAATCCCATTTAAGCCACTTCCACTTACTGCTTGATAGGTTGTATAACGTACACTTTTTAGACCGAATTTCTGTTTGAGCACCTCTAAAGGTAATACCGATTGAATTGTTGAACAATTGGGATTGGCAATAATGCCAAGATGTCCAAAGCCATCTACCATGTTTACTTCCGGTACAACAAGCGGTACATCATCATCCATTCTAAATGCACTAGAGTTGTCTATTACAATAGCACCAGTGCTAGTAAACACGTTAGCGAACTGTAATGAGATATTTCCTCCTGCACTAAATAATGCATAATCAATTTCTTTATTGAGTATGTTTTCAACTGAAAGTTCTAATACCTCAATATCTTGATTGTTAAATGAGATAATTTTACCTTTTGATTTACTTGAAGCATACAAATACAAATTATCGATTGCAACATTTCTTTCTTCTAAAATCGATAAAAATGTTGATCCTACTAATCCTGTTGCTCCTACGATTGCTATATTCATTTATTCACCATACTCTCCATCCAGTATTTTTTCTGCTGGACCATCCATATAGATGTTATTTATATTATCTTGTCTAATCCATAATTCTCCAAGCGGAAGATGTACCTTTACTGGACTAGATATTTTATTTTGATCAAGGAGACTAGCTACAACAGCACTTGCTCCCGTTCCACATGCAAGTGTTAAACCTGCACCTCTTTCATATGTCTGCATTTTTATTTCACTTTCATTGATACGCTCAAAGAAATTCACATTTGTACTTTCAGGAAAGGTATCTAACGTTGTAATTTCTTTACCGTATTTTACGATGTCGAAACGATCTAAATCATCTATTTCAATGACAGTATGCGTTGCCCCAAGCAATAAGCTAGTTGCACTGAATACCCTATCTAACACATGAATTTGTTGGCTCTTAAAGGTATCAAACTCTGAAACTACCGGAATATTTTTGGCTAGATAATCCGCTTTACCCATGTTTACTTCACAACGATATGGTTCTTTGTTTTTCACTGTAACTTCCATAAGTCCTGCGAGTGTTCTGACAGTAAATGTATCATCTTTGTTGATGCCTTCATCGTACACATATTTACTGAAACATCGAATACCATTTCCGCACATCTTTGCGCGAGAACCATCACTATTATAATACACCATTTCTAATTGTTTTTTCTTAACAACTATCAATCCATCTGCACCAATACCTGTGTGGCGATCACAAACTTGAATCGCAAGGAGTGATAAATCAAGTCCCTTTACTTCTTGATGTGATGTAATGATAAAGTCATTTCCAAGACCATGGTATTTTGTAATTCTCATCGTATCACCTACAAGTTAAATGCAATCGCTAAATTATGAACTGCATTCCCTTTATGTTTTGTATTTACCGTACATGAGATACTAATTTCAGATGTGCTCACATGATAAAACGGGATATTTGAAGAAGCAAGTGTTGTAAATACTTTTGCTGCTACTCCGAAGTTACTAGCCATACCAACACCAACTAAAGATAGTTTTGTTAAGTCTGTTTGTGTTTCCACTTTAAACCGATTAAACATATCCTGATTTGTTTGTACAACATCGGCAAACTCCTCTAGATTCTCCGTATCAATACTAAACGATATAACTAGATTATTTTCTTTATCAATCGTTTGAGAAATCATATCTAAACTAATTGTTCTTTCAGATATACGATCAAATATTGATGATACTAATTGTATGTCATTTTCCAATCCTTCTAGTGTAATCATCACCACATTATCAGTGACGCTAATTCCTGTGATTGGTTTATCTTCAAATAGAAAATTTTTACTCATAATTACGGTTCCACTCCCACTTGTTGAAAGACTTTTAGCAACATATAACGGAACGTTATATTTCTTTGCTAACTCAACACTTCTTGTTTCTATAACACCAGCACCAAGCGATGCCATCTCCATCATTTCAGAATAAGAGATTTTGTGTATTTGTTTTGCATCTTTATATATTCTTGGATCGACTGTAAAAATCCCGTCAACATCTGTGTATATTTCACATTGATATCCTAACTTTGCAGCTAATGCAACTGCGCTAGTATCAGACCCTCCACGGCCAAGAGTTGTAATATCTCCATCAGATGTAATCCCTTGGAATCCAGCGACTACAACAATTTTACCTTCCTCTAGATGGCTCAAAACCCTAGAAATATCCACATCTTTAATAATACCCTTCGTATGGTTATTCGTCGTAACAAAGCCAGCTTGGAAGCCTGTTAGGCTAATTGCATCTACTCCATATTGTTTTAATGCAATTGTCAGTAGAGCTATGGTTTGTTGCTCTCCTGTTGAGAGCAGTGCATCAATTTCTCTTCGAGGAAGATTATCACTAAGTTGTCTAGCAAGTGCAATCAGTTCATCCGTGCTTTTACCCATCGCACTAACAACGACTACAATGTTGTCTTCCTGGTTTTTAACCTGTGATATATGTTTTGCGATGAGATTAATTTTTTCGATTGTCCCAACGCTTGTTCCTCCATATTTCATTACTACTCCCATGGTAATCACCTCTATAAATCGTTTCGAATTAAGTCCTCAAATGTTTCTCTTTTTACAACTTCTCTTGAAACACCATCTTTTATGAACACAACTGCTGGTTTCAATATTCTATTGTAATTACTTGCCATCGAATAATTGTATGCACCAGTTGTATAAATAGCTAAAATATCTCCTCTTGTAAACGGTTGAAGATTAATGTCTTTAATTAGCACATCACCTGATTCACATAATTTACCAGCAACCGTCCAATTTCCAGATTTCTTTTCATTCATATTTGTTGCTACATCTGCACTATATCTAGCCTGATATAACGCAGGGCGAATGTTATCTGTCATTCCACCATCAACAAATACATAATCTTTTCCACCATATGTTTCTTTTTTATATCCAATTGTATACAGTGTAGTTCCAGCGTTCGATATGATTGATCTTCCTGGCTCGATAATTAATTCCTTCAAGTTTATATGATTCTTTTGAATATAAGATTCAGTTTCTGAAATAATCATTGATAGTAATGTTTTAATCTCAATTGGTTGATCTTCCTTTGTATAATATACACCAAATCCACCACCAATGTTTAAAACAGGTAATTCAATTTGATGAGTATCTGATGTTTCTTTCATAAAATCCATCATTACTCGCACTGTTTCTTTAAATGCTTTTTCTCCAAATACTTGTGATCCTATGTGACAGTGAAATCCTTGTAATGAGACATACTCATTTTGTTTATATAGTTCAACAATTTCACGTATTCTATCAGTATCAAATATCGATTCTCCAAATTTACTTGTTAATTTTGCAGTAATGATATATTCATGTGTATGTGCCTCTATTCCTGGGTTCACTCGCAATAAGGTTTTTACATTTTGAGCACGTTTAGAGGCAACTTCAATCAAGTCTCTTAACTCGTAAATGTTATCAACTACTACATACCCAACACCTAAACTAAGGCACATTTCAAGTTCTTGTTTGGATTTATTGTTCCCATGAATTATCGTCTTAGACATATCAAACGCTGCACTCGATGCAGTATACATCTCCCCTGCGCTAACGCAGTCTAAAGACATACCTTTTGATGTAAGTAACTCCACCATTGTTTTCGTTAAAAATGCCTTTGAAGCATAGGCAACTCTTGCATTAAACAAGTTACTATTGAAATGCGTTTGAAACACATCAATCATATCCTCAATATGTTGTTGGTCGTATACATAAAGTGGAGACCCATGTTGCTTTAATAAATTCGATACAGTTACTCCACCAATCGTTAATTCATTATCTTTTATCTTCATTGTTCCAAATAACATCATCAATCACTCCTAGGTAATAAAAAAGTCAGTAGGCACACCTACTGACAAAAAAATCAATCATCAATAAATAGCGCCTCATTACATGGTGTAATGGAGTACTAAGAATATTTTCCTTAGTCCCAACCTAAAAGGATATCAGTCTTTTAGATTTCGGCAAATTCCCCTTTCAATTAATCCCAATTCGATATGATGGATTAACATACTAATGTCATTTGCGCCTCTACTTTCATTTTGAAGTAGTATAACAAAGAAAGTTTACTTTGTAAAGAGATGTGAGCGAGGTAACTGATGTAAACGTTTGTCAGAATTATTTTTTAGATGATGAAACGAAAATCTTGCAAGTTTTTTTATTTTGGTATACTGTTGTAATAAAGGATGTGAGAAAAGTGATTGATATTCTAAGAAAATACAGACAAGATCTACATCAGATACCAGAAAGAAGCCTAGAAGAGTACAAAACAAAGGCGTATTTAATGGCTGAACTAAAATCTTTAGGGTATAACCCGATTGAAGTTTTGGACACTGGTTTACTTGTCTATATCAATAAGAACAGTGATGAAACGATTGCGTTTAGAACGGATATAGATGCATTACCTGTAACTGAGGAGAATGATATTCCATTCAAATCAAAAAACGAAGGATTTATGCATGCTTGTGGTCATGATGGTCATATGAGTATATTGCTTGGTTTGGCAAACTACTTAAAGGACAAAAAAGACAAATTAAATAAAAATATTTTGCTTATATTCCAACCAGCTGAAGAATCAATTGGTGGAGCTAGGCTTCTTTGTGATTTAGGAATAATGGAAAAATATAAGGTGAAAAACATCTTTGGAATTCATTTATTCCCTCTTTTAGAACAAGGAATCATCGGTTCAAGACCAAACGAATTTATGGCGATGGCAAATGAAATTGACATCACAGTCCATGGTAAAACAGCACATGGCGCTATGCCACAAGATGGTATAGACTCTAATATTATTCTAAGTAAGATGTTAATAGAGTTCCAAAATATTCAATCACGTATCATTTCACCTTTAGAATACACAATCATCACTTTTGGAAAAATGGAGGGTGGTTCTGTAAGAAACGTCATAAGTGATTACGCAAAAATGGAAGGTACCATTCGCTCATTTAGTAATTCAACACAAAAGTTAATTGTTGATAGCATCAAGAACATCGCTCAAAATTATGAGCGTCAATACGAGTGTAATATTGATGTAAAAGTTAACCCAGGATACCTTCCTGTAGTTAATGACAACAAACTATATAAACAGCTTAAGAAAGCTCTTAAGGGCTTTGATTTTCAAGAATTTGAAAAGCCATTTATGATTGCAGAAGACTTCTCCTTCTATCAGGAAAGAGTTCCTGGAGTGTTCTACTTTATTGGAACAAAAAACGTTGAAAAAGGATATACAGCTGCTCTTCATAACTCACGATTTAATTTTGATGAAGAAGCATTACAAATAGGACTTAATTCATATATAACTGTTTTGAAAGAGATGGCGATTATAAATGAGTAAGTTTATTAAGAATGCAGTTAAGAACATTCAAATAAGTGGCATAAGATCTTTCAATCAACTTGCATCATCAACACCTGGTGTTATCAAGCTAACAATTGGAGAACTTGACTTAAACACTCCTATGTTTGTTAAAGAAAGAGCAATCCAATCGATTCTAAATAATCAAACAAGGTATACTAGTAATGCAGGATTAGAAACACTAAGAAGTAAACTATCAAAGAAATACCTAACATTTACAAAAGATGAATTCATAATTACAGTTGGCACAACAGAGGCATTAAGCATTATCATTAAATCAATAATCGAACCCAACAACGAAGTAATTATTCCTAGTCCTGGTTATGTAGGTTATGAACCACTAATCGCTTTAGAAGGAGGTAAAGTCTCCCTTCTTGATACAACCAAATCTAATTTTAGAATTACTAGAGAAGGATTAGAAAAAGCGTATAACAACAATGTAAAAGCTTTAATCATTACTAATCCGAACAACCCGACAGGAACAGTATTATCACCAAATGAAATGAGTTTAATTGGTGCATTTGTACTAGAGAAAGACATCCTTCTAATTGCTGATGAGATATATGCTGATACATTGCATAACTTTATAAGTTTTGGCTCGTATCTTGAACTAAAAAACAACCTAATATTATTGAATGGATTTAGTAAATCTCACGCAATGACAGGATTTCGAGTAGGGTACTTGGCTGCATCAAAAGAGTTAGTAGATCAATTTATAAAAGTTCATCAATACAGTGTCACTTCTGCTCCTAGTATTTCGCAATTTGCTGCACTAGCTGCTGTAAAAGAGAAATATGCTAAGTTACCTGAAGAATTATCAAATCGTAGAGACTATCTAATTGAGAAATTAGAACCACTAGGGTTTAAATCAAATCACCCAAAAGGGGCATTTTATCTATTTCTTGATATATCAAACTTCGGTTTAATCAGTGAAGAATTTTGCCTTAAGTTACTTGAGGAAGAGAAAGTTGCGCTTGTACCAGGTGAATACTTCCTAGGAAACCACAAAGACTATGTTCGATTATCATATGCTGCTGATTTTGATACTCTTAAAGAAGCAGTAACAAGAATTAAACGATTCGTTAACCGTATCTAAAACTCAAAAAAAGGCTTATAATTATAAGCCTTTTATATTAATATATTATGTGAGAAAATGAGAATCTTGTGATACACTATGAGAGAGGTGGTATCATGAAACTAAATGGAGTTGTAGCTAGTAAAGGAATCGTAATAGGGAAAGTATTCCGTTACATAGAAGACGTAATCGAAATTCCAATCGATCATGTGTTAGACGCTGTAAAAGAAGTAGAAAAATTAGATCTAGCTATTGAGACATCAATCCGTGAAATTCAAAAGATTAAAGAGTTATCAGAAGATAGTTTTGATGTAGAGAAACTATCGATTTTTGATGCACACATTGAGATGGTACGTGATCCAGTAATTATCAACGAAGTAAAAGTTCTCATTTATAACAAACACCTGAATGCTGCCTATGCATATAATGATGTTATTAGTAAGTACAAAAAAGTATTTGAAGAAATGGACGATGGGTATATTAAGGAACGTCTCATTGATATCAAAGATATCTCTCGCAGGTTGATTCGAAACCTGTTAGAAATAACGAGTAAAGATTTAAACTTACTTGATTATGAAGCAATTGTTGTTTGTGATGAAATATCACCTTCTGAACTACCTCAAATCAACAAAAAGTTTGTTAAAGGTATCATCTCTGAAAAAGGTGGTGTAACCTCTCATAGTTCCATTATGGCAAGGTATCTTGATATTCCTTCAATTGTTGGCGCAAAAGGGATATTAGACACCGTTCAAACAGAAGATATTCTTTTACTTGATGGGATTGATGGCAATGTCATTATTAATCCAGACGAGAAGACGATTCTAGCCTATACCACAAAACAAGCAAACTATGAAATTGAGCAAGAGACATGGAAAAAGTATCGTCATTTAGAAACAAAAACAAAGGATGGAGAATCACTTAAAATCCTAGCGAATATCTCGTCACCTGAAGACTTAAAGCATGTACTTAATAACGGTGCAGAAGGAATAGGGTTATTCCGCACTGAGTTTCTATATATGAAGCAAAAAGAACTACCTACACTTGAAGAACAGTATGAAGCATACTTTAAAGTATTAGATACCCTCCCAGACCAAAAAGTAGCGATACGAACACTTGATGTGGGTGGAGATAAAGTCATTGATGGACTACAACAAGGCCAAGAACAGAACCCTGCGATGGGGGAACGTGCAATTCGATTCATGTTGAACAACAAGGAGTTATTCAAAATCCAACTAAAAGCAATGTTAATGGCAAACAAACATGGAAACTTGCACATTATGTTGCCGATGATTTCCACAATAGAAGAAATCATCGAAACAAAAAAATTACTAGCAATTTGTGAAAAAGAACTTAAGAGAGAAGACATCATCGCAAATGATTATGAGCTTGGTATTATGGTAGAAATTCCAAGTGTTGCCTTGCAAGCAGAAACATTTGCAAAGGAAGTTGATTTCTTTAGTATTGGAACAAATGATTTAATACAATATACGATGGCAGCTGATCGAACAAACGAAGCAGTTTCTCACTTATATCAACCTTCAAATGAGTCTATCCTAACCCTTGTCAAAATGGTTATTGAAGCAGCTCAAAAAGTGGGAATTACAGTTGGTATGTGTGGTGAAATGGCAAGAGATGTTTCATTAACAAAAACACTTGTTAAAATGGGATTAGATGAGTTCAGCATGGCACCAACATGTATACTTGAAATTAGACACAAAATTAGTCAAATAAAAAAACACGATTAGTCATCGTGTTTTTCTTTTAATTCATTCACTTCCAACAAGGATGGGATAGCGGATTGCGCACCTATTTTTGTCGTAGCCAGTGCTCCTGCTGCATTCGCAAACGCTAGTAAATTGTGTTTGTCTTTCACAACAAACTTCGAAAGAAACGCCCCTAAGAATGTATCTCCAGCTGCAGTCGTATCAACCACATTAACATCAAACCCTTTATGAGAGAATTCTTGATTATTATAATATAGCACTGAGCCATTTTTACCCTTTGTAACTACGAGATATTGAACTTTCTTTTTCAGAATTGAAAGAGGTATTAACTTATCCAACATTTCTAGTTCATGTTCATTAACAATTAGGATATCAACATAGTCAAGTACATGAGGATCAAATTGCTGAAAAGGCGATGGATTCAACACGGTAATTAATTCGCTATTTTTTGCATATTTTAAGCTCGCATCCACAACATCTATAGGCACTTCAAACTGTGTTACAAAAAAGTCCTTTGGCTTGCTATGAAGCAATGAGTCTTTCACATCATATAATGTGACTTCCTTATTCGTTCCACGTGAAACTACAATTTGATTATCCCCCTCAGAAAGGTAAATAACAGCCATACCACTTGTTCCTTCTTTGGTGAGAACATGTGTTGTATCAACATTTTGGTTGATTAAATTATGTATCATATCTATACCATGGGAATCTGTTCCAACACAACCAATCAATGATGTTTGAATCCCTAACTTTTGACACGCAACTGCTTGGTTAGCACCCTTACCACCAAATGCGTATTCTGCATCACTTCCAAGAACTGTTTCTCCTATTTTAGGAAATGCATCTAATTTTATAATCACATCAATATTTAATGAGCCAAGAACATACGCCTTCTTCATCCAATCACCTCACTCTTATTATAACAAAAAAGCAACCAATTGGTTGCTTGTTTTTTACTCATACGTTTGATTAGTTATTTCTTCTGATACACCCCAAAGTGTTTGAGCTAGTTCTGTATCATGAGATCGCTTATTCGATGATACAATTACTGGGTCTCCTTGTAGCCCCATAAATCCTGAAGGACCATAATATATACCTTTTTCTATCTCTAGATCTGTGGCAGCTCTAACTTGTGGCATCGCCCCAAAATATTGGTGGTGTCCAAAGAATGTTGTAAGCGGAAAAATCATTTTAAAGAACGTTCTATCTTTAATGTGTCTACCTAGATTCGTATGTGCTGTTCCTGGATGTGCAGCGAGAACTTTCACATCGACATTTCCTTTGTCTAGTTTACGTTGTAATTCATATGTAAATAGCAGATTCATCAGTTTGCTTCTACCATATGCTTTTGCCTTGTGATATCCGCCCTTTTCATAGAACAAATTCTCAAAATCAATTTTACCAATTTTATGTGCAATACTAGCCACATTAACAATGCGAGAATCCTTTGTGTTTTTGATTGTATCAAGTAATTGCATTGTAAGAGAAAAATGCCCAAAATGGTTTACACCACTTTGTCTTTCCAATCCTTCTTTTGTTTTTCCATATGGTACCATCATAATGCCTGCATTATTGATCAAAACATCGAGTTTTGAATACGAAGCTTTGAATGTTTTAACAAATTCTTTAATTGAATCAAAATCAGATAAATCTAGCTTCATAACATCAATAATAACATTCGGATAATCAAGCTTAATTTCATCTACAGCAAAGTTTCCTCTTTCAATAGACCTAGAAGCCAATATTACTGTAGCACCTTTCTTAGAAAGCATTTTAACGGTTTCAAACCCTAAACCACTATTACCTCCCGTTACAATGATGATTTTACCTTGCAAGTTTGGAATGTCTTCTTCAACCCAAACTTGTTTTTTTGATTTTTTTGCTCGTGCAATTACACCAATAATTACCACTACAATAATGATAACCCCAATAATTACACCGTATTGTAATAATGTCATATAAACCCTCCTATGCGTAACTAAAACTAATTATATCACATCAGAAGAAAACCACCTTCATTGACGACTAAAAAATAAAAAATAGCTAGCTCCGCTAGCTATTAGAATAGTGATTCTTGAATGTACTCAATAAAACGATAGTTCCCTTCACCAATCAATAGTTTCTTCTTCATCTCTTTCCCATATAAGTAATTAGCAATTAACCCTCTTTTACTAATCACGCGATGGCAAGGAATAATAATTGGTATTGGGTTTTTACCATTTGCGGTTCCAACAGCTCTACTACTATTTTCATTACCAATTTTATAAGCAATTGTAGAGTAGGATTTTGTACGTCCATATTCAATCGTTGTCAACTCATTCCAAACGCGTTTTTGAAAATCAGTACCTGCTGGGTTTAAGACAAGATTAAATGTCTTTCTTGTTCCAGCAAAATATTCTTCTAATTGATACCTTGCTTCAATAAAAACGAAGTCATTATACTCATAATCCTCGATATTCACAGGACATATAACTTCTTCATTTTCAATATGTAAATGTGTAATTCCCATAAAATCTCCAAATAAGTAAATTTTACCATATGGAGAGTCAGTATAATCATAATACATACGCACACCTCTGACAGTATATTCTTTATTATTATACATCAAAAAAGATATATGACAAAATATCTTTGCTTTTTTTGTCACTTCCCTTGACTTAATCTCCTCATTGTTATAATATACCCATATCCGTATATACGTATAAAGGAGGTTATTATGGACCCTATTATGAACCTGTTTAAAATATTGAGTGATGAAACTAGATTTCGCATATTACACCTTTTATCTAAACAAGAACTTTGTGTCTGCGAATTAGTAGAATTACTTGATTTATCACAACCAAAAATCTCGAAACATATCGCAAAAATAAGAAGTATAAATGCTGTAAAAACCAAACGAAATGAGCAGTTTATCTACTACTCACTAAACACAGATGACAAGCAACTAATATCCTTACTAGAAAGCATATATGATTTATACAAAGGTAACGAGACATTACAGAAAGATGCAAACAAATTAGATTCAGTGGAATCATTTGTTTGTAATAGGTGATTACGATGAATATATTCGACACATTCAACAACCTGTTTTTAAAGATGACATGGCTACATGATTTGGTATGGTTATTCGTAGAGAAAGCACTAAAACTAGATCCAACTTCTCATCTTGGTGGTACTATTCACTTCTTTATATACGATATTATAAAAATCTTCATTCTACTTGGAGTACTCATCTTTATCGTTTCGTATATACAGAGTTTCTTTCCACCTGAAAGAACCACAAAAATACTACAAAAATATAAGGGTATCAAAGGGAACATCCTTGGTGCATTACTAGGTACTTTAACACCATTTTGTTCTTGTTCAAGTATTCCGATATTTATCGGTTTTACTCGCGCAGGCTTACCTGTAGGTATTACATTCTCATTTCTAATATCGAGCCCATTAGTGGATCTTGCATCTTTCTTAATACTCACATCACTTTTCGGAATAGAAATCGCGTTTATATATGTAGTTGTAGGTCTTATCCTCGCTGTTATTGGGGGTACAATCATTGACAAAGCAAAGATGGACAAGTACTTAGCTGATTTTGTCAAAGAAGCACAAAAAGATAGTAAAGGTAGAGTCATTGAGTTTACTAAAATGACAAGAAAAGAACGTGTTGAATTCTCATTTGATCAAGTAAAAGAAATCGTAAATAGAGTTTGGATCTATATAGTAATAGGAGTATCCATTGGTGCAGCTATTCATAACTTCATACCTGAAACAATTATCTCCGCAGTTTTAGGAGATCAGAATCCATTCAGTGTGTTTATCGCAACAATAGTAGGAATACCAATGTACGCAGATATTTTTGGAACCATTCCGATAGCTGAAGCTCTTCTTACTAAAGGAGTCGGCGTTGGTACAATACTTTCATTTATGATGGCTGTAACAGCGTTATCACTACCATCTATGATTATGATTAGCAAAGTAGTTAAGAAAAAACTATTGATTACATTTGTTTCAATTGTGACAGTTGGGATATTAATTATTGGTTTCCTCTTTAATGCAATCGAATTATTCATTTGATTCTTTCATTTCCTTCAAAAAAGTGATATCATTTAATCGATAAAACAAGGTAAAGAAGTGATATGATGAAAAAAATTATTATGTTGTATGTATTGTTTTTGTTCATTCTTAGTGGGTGCGAGAATAAGCAAGAGAAAATAGTCATTTTAACCTCTAGTGGGTATGAACCATACGAAATGATGAACAATGGTAATCTAGAGGGATTTGATATCGAACTAATGGAATTACTCGCGGATGAAATAGGGATTGAAATTGAGTGGAAAGACGTTGAGTTTGATGAAATTTTTAATCAACTACAAAACAGTGAAGCGGAAATTGCAATCGCTGCTATATCTCCAACAGAAGACAGAAAAGAACTCGTTGATTTCTCAGATATCTATTATAATAGCGAGGCAGGAATCTCAAATTATATCATCTGTGATACATCCAAAGATGTGACTGGTTTTGATGATTTAAACGGTGAGATAATCGGTGTGCAAAGCGGCACAATTCAAGCTGATGCTTTATATGGTGTTGTTTCGGTGTATAACATTACTCTTGAAATGAGAGATTCATATCCTGATTTAGTACTTGCGTTAAAAGATGAACAACTTTCTGCGATTGTTGCTGAAAAAGAAGTTGCCGCATCAATTGTAAACGAGCACAGTGAACTTGAAATGATTGGATTTGCAAGTCGATTAGACGATATAAATGGCAAAGCAATTGCATTCACAAAAGGATCGGAGTATACTGATCAGTTCAATGAAGCATTACAAACGTTAAAAGAAAACGGTGAGTTAGAGAAGTTAATCAATAAATATTTTAACTAAAAAAAGCACATATGTGCTTTTTTTTAATATATATACTTTTCAAATCGTTTGATAGCTCTATCTAACGCATACTGTATTTTCTTTGTGAGTTTAATATGTGGCTCCCACCATATCTGTTTCACTTGAAAATCTCCTTGTTTTCGATATGTTTCAAATTCAATTCTACCAATAAACGTATTCTTAAATAGTATTGGTAATACATAATACCCATATTTACGTTTTTTCGCAGGTGTATACACTTCCCACTTATAATCAAAATCAAACAGCTTTTTAATTAATTGTCTGTCCCAAATTACGTTATCTAAAGGTGCTATAAAACTAATCATATCCTTCAGGTTATATGGAATATCCAAGGCTCCATTTGGAACGTAAAACACTTCGTTTATTCCATCAATCTTCACTTCCTCAATAAGCTGTAGCTGAAGCAGTTTATGTAAATACTCTGTACGTATTTTTTTATTTTGAATATGTAACCCACTGAATGCAACACTACTTTTATTCCAAACAAGACCCATCGATTTTATTCGTCGAAGTAAATAGTATAGGATAAAGTCTTCATCACTTTCAAAAGGGCATGATTCAAATGCGACATCTCCAATCAATTTATGAAGCAGATCATATCGTTTAACGGCACCGTTTCGCGAATGAATCCCTAATCTCCCTAAATGAAATAAGTGATCAATGGTTAATGTGGATTGCTTCGCACTACCCCACGTTCCCTTTTTTGATTCACCTAGTGTAATATCTTTTGAAAACAGCGGTCCGTTCTGCTTGATAATTGTCAAGACATCATCATGTAGTTCGGTTGGATCTAGCTCTAAATATTTTTGTACAGAGTGCAGTTCCATTTGCGCGCGTAAATCACGAATTCGAACGAACTTTGGGAAATCTTTTGTTTAATAAATCCCCATTTGTTTATCCCATCCATCAATTAAATATCTCTCTTGATAAAGAGCTTGTTGCAACATTTCTTTTTTAAAATCTGAAATTCTTGCTTGAAGCACCAACTCACTATTTCGTCCCACAACATCAAGAGGATCATATTGAATCGATTGAAGACGATCAAACACTACTTTGATACTATCAATCCCTTTGAGCTCATTGGTATTTAGAAAATGATATCCTATCATATACGTTTTTGCCTCATCAATTGTTAAATGTCTCATATTATCACCTAATACTATTATAACAAAAAAAGGCGAAATCGCCTTTTAATCTTTTCTTGGTGGTCTAGGACCATAATATTGGTAATACCACGTTTCGATTTTACCATTGTATAATTTACGTTTTCGATCTGACTTCTTCCCATACTCATCTTCAAATTCTTTAAACGACGTAAGGAAATAATGACTCCACGTCTTTAACGGTTTTAGTTTCTTCCCCATTAAACGATATAATTTTTTCACTTGATGTTCTTCGCTTAAACGCTCCCCATAAGGTGGATTTGAAATCAGCACTCCAAAGTCATCTTTCAACTCTAAATCTCTAAAATCAGAAACTCTAAAATTGATACAATCATCTACCCCAGCTTCTTCTGCGTTTTCTATTGCTGCATTTAAATTTTTCATATTGACATCAGAAGCATAAATCGTGATATCTGTATCATAATCAATTGCCTGATATGCTTTTTTAGTTTCTTGTTTCCAAACATCTGTCCCAATTAAATCCCAGTGTTTCGAAGCAAAGTCTCTTGATAATCCTGGAGCTATATTACGACCTATCATCGCTGCTTCTATTGGTATAGTACCACTTCCACAAAAAGCATCATACAGTATTCTTTCTTTATTCCAGTAACTTAACATGATTAGTGATGCTGCTAATGTCTCTTTTAGTGGTGCTTCAACTGTCTTAACACGATACCCTCGTTTATGTAAAGCACTACCTGATGTATCAATTGTCAGTGTTGCTACATCTTTTAATAATGATACCTGAATCGTATAAACTGCACCATCTTCTTTAAACCAATCTATGTTATATGCTTTTTTCATATTTTTAACGACTGCTTTCTTTACGATAGCCTGGCAGTCTGAAATACTAAAAAGCTTTGATTTAACACTCTTTCCATTCACAGTAAACTTTCCATCTTTTGGAATGATTGAACTCCATGGTAACTTGACTGTTTTATCAAAAAGTTCATCAAAGGTAAAGGCTTTAAACTCTCCTACTTTAAGTAATACTCTATCAGCGCTACGAAGCCATAGATTTGCTCTAGCAATCCCTGCTTCATCAGAGAGGAATGTTACTTTCCCATTTTCAGTACTTAGCACATCAAACCCTAGTGAAATTAACTCTCTTTTACAGACAGCTTCTATTCCAAATGTTGTTGTTGCGATTAACTCATATTGTTTCATACTATCACCACCACTTTTATACTATATCACAGATTGTTAATTTGCCACACTTAATTCATCAATTAGATCTCTCAATTTTGGCATTTCTAATAAATCCTTATCTTCTATCATATCTTCTTCTAGTGCATGAGGAACGATCTCCCCAAATTGCATTACCGCATCAAACTCACCAACAAGTCCATCTAGCAACAAGAAAAAGGCATGAACATATCGATTATCTTCATTATCATATCCTCTAATGTATACATCAATGTCCAAAGGGAGATCTGTTAAATCATATTGAAAATATACATCTGAGTAACTCAGTAATAAGCCATCCACTTCAACTGTATAATTTACTGTATCATAACGTTGTCTAAATGCAAATATCTCCCAATCATCCAAATCCGGAGCTACATCATACATGTTGGTTACTTCAGGAAAAACCGCTTCTATACCATCGGCAGATATGATAAGCTGTCGTTTACGATTCACTAGTTCAAAAGGTATCTCAAACGCAAGCCCAGGATGAACTTCTTGAAGTTTTTGATTCACTAATGTTGCTATTTCAGTTGTGTTCACTTCAAGATTACTATTAATAAATTCCTCTTGATCACTAAACCACTCCCAAAACAATTCGTACTTGGTTTTTTTCTTAAAGATATTCATAATACCACTCCTTCATCTGCATTAAATATTATAGCTATTTCTGTTAGGAATATTGCATTTGTAAAAAAAATTAAGTGTCATGAATAATTATAAGATACAAGAGTGATAAAATAAAGGTATAAGTAGGTGAATTATGAAAGTTAAATTAATTAGAACATTTGTTCCCACAATTGATTTTGAAACCTCAATTAACTTTTATAAAGAAATGGGCTTCAATGAACTGTGGAGAAACGAAGAGTTATGTGAAATTGGTACCAAGGAGTACAATTTCTTTTTACAAAAATATTATGTTAAAGAATGGGCTAACAACTTCATGTTACAACTTTTTGTCGAAGATTTAGATGACTTATACGCAGTCTGCGAGAAACTTGTAACAAAATATGAAGGCACAAAAATAAGACCAATCTTCGAAGCTCCATACGGAAAGACATTCCATATTATTGGTCCTGCTGGAGAGCTTTGGCACATGACAGAAGTATCAGAAAAGCCTGAAGACCCAAGTGAATTACTCTATGTTGTATATAACAATGACGTTGATACTAGTGCAGTAGGAACACAAACACTTACCTTAACAGCAGTTGATACTGCTGGTAATGAAGCTACTATCGTTTTTGAAGTAACGATATATGAAGGGATTGATACTACTATTTATATACCTGATGGATATTATGATGGTATAGATAGTTTAGAGGGAGAAATATTAAAAGCGGCCTTGAATGATATAATAACTGGACATACAGAATATCCATACACGAGTACTGCTACAGATGTTTGGGATATTTTACGTGATGCAGACGAAGATCCTGATAACTCAGATAATGTAATAATGTTTTACTCTGGATTTAGTTGGCCAAAAGATTGTCAAGATACAGTAACTCCTCCAGATTATTGTGAAATGGAAATTGATGGAGAAATGAAGCAAGTTGAATGGAATCGTGAGCATATTTGGTCTAAATCAAGAGGACCATTTGATGAAGATAGTTATATAGCACATAACGATGCTCATCATTTGGTAGCGGCTGAAAGACGAATGAACTCAACTAAAAACAATCGCCACTTTGAAGATTGTCATGATGGTGATGATGAGAATGTAGTCGATAGGGGTTACGGAAATTACACATGTAATGATTGGGAGTTTGAGCCAAGAGATGACGTGAAAGGTGATGTCGCTCGTATGATTTTCTATATGGCTGTGCGATACGAAGGAGAAGGTGATGATATGGTTGATTTAGAAATCGTTGATGATCCTGATTCTACAAAAAGTTCAAAACTGCCAATATATGGAGATATTGATGACTTACTAAGATGGCATGAAGAAGATCCGGTTAGTCAGTGGGAAATTGAGCGAAATGAAACAATTTACCAATACCAAGGTAATAGAAATCCATTTATTGATTTACCTGAATTAGTTGAATTAATTTGGGGAAGAAGTGAAGATTACAATTAAAAAAAGGTCCTAGGACCTTTTTATTTTTTCCATTCATATACAACGTCATCATTGTATACAACCTTTCCTCCTACTTTTTCATACAGTTTACAGGCGTTATTATTACTTTTATTTGTAATAATAAATCCTTTGTAACAATCATGTCGATTCCCAATTTCTATTAGTTTATTCATCAACATTGTACCTACGCCTTGCTTTCTATGTTCTTTCAATACATCGACACTATGGATATAAAACATCGGCTCAGAATTCAATCGAATTAACGTGTATCCATAGGCGAACCCAATCGGTTTACTATCATCTAGTACAACAACAGCATGATTGTATGCATTATCTAGAAAGTACTTCATCCTAGATACGTCAAATTTACCATCCAAAAACAACGTTGCGATTGATTCAAATAACAGTACATCGTCGTTTGTTAGTTCATATACTTTGTACATTATATCACCTCTTCTTTAAGAAGTTTTTGATAACTTTTATCAATTAATATCGCACCTATTGGTGCAGTCACTAATATAGATAGGACAGCAAGAGCCAAAATTAAATCTCCACTAGGTACACCTAGAGCTTTTGGTATTGCCCCAATTGCAGCTTGAACGGTCGCTTTTGGAATATAACTGATACCAACAAACAAACGTTCCTTTTGATTGAGGTTTGTTTTAATTAGACTAATAAAAACACCAATTCCCCTAAACAATAATTCAAGTGCAAGTAACCCAAGTGCAATTAAACCAGCACCTAGTGCTACTTTTACATCTACAGCTGCACCAATTAAGACAAAGAGAACGAGTTCAGCAAATACCCAAACTTTATTGAATTTTATTCGCAATCGTAACGCCCTTACTTCTGCTTTATTTAAAAACGTAATACCAATTACCATAATGCTTAATAGTGCACTAAATGGTACCAACTCATGAATATCTTTCTCGTAGTAAAGCAAGAAGAATGATACTGCCAGCATAATCATAACTTTCACGGTATCACGAACTCTAAATTTCGCAAAGAAAACTGTTAATAAGTATCCTAAAAGGATTCCAAGTAGAGCACCGGTAATTATTGCAATCGGTACTTTAATAAAGGAAATGATATCTACTGTACCACTTGAATAAATACTTAGAAACGATGTGAATAAAACAATGACAAATATATCATCGACACTTGCGCTCGCAAGTATCAAATGAGGAATACGTTTTTTTCTACCTGCTTTTAGCTCAATCAGTTTTATCATTTTAGGTACAATAACTGCAGGAGATACTGCAGCTAAAACAGAACCGAGTATTGCAGCCTCGATATACGTTATATCAAACAGTAGCGGAGCAACAATAATCACTACCATAATTTCTAAAATAGCGGGAATAAATGATAGCAGTATTGCTGGTCTACCAATTTGTTTCAAATCAGATAAGTTTAATGAAAGTCCTGCTCGTAATAAAATGACTACAAGCGCAATCTTTCGTAAATCAACGGAAATATCAAGAATGGTTTGATCAATTAAGTTCAGTGCAAAAGGTCCAAGTAAAATACCTGTAATTATCATTCCGATAAAACCTGGTAGTTTTAATTTAGTAAATATCTCACCAATAATTAATCCTAACGTAAATATAAGTGCTAAACTTAGTAACATAATGCCCTCCTAAATAAAAAGCTGATGCCATGCAAAAAGATGTGCATAGAAGTCATCAGCATAATAGCGGTTTTAGTTTTTACACTATGGGAGTACCTCATTCCCTATGATTTATTATACTAAATCATATAAATTTTACAAGTACCTCTACAGAAAAAGAAGCTGAATTTCAGCTTCTTCTTTTACCCTAGTGTTTTATTCTTCATCAAGAATCTGTTTAGCTCTTTCTACAAGAAGTGTAAATTCGTATCTGTGTCCATATTCATCATCACCGATGGCGAGTGTTGCACGATCAAGCACTTGATCATACGATGAGTCTAATAGATGAACTGAGTCCCTCAATAGCATTCCAAACTCTACTACACTACTTGCGAAACGGAAATCTTCACTAGGATTGCTTGTAATATCACTTACATAGATTTGCTTTTCGAACTTAAGTGAATCATCACTTTGTGGGTGTTTGTAACGAATGGCGAGTGACGCAATCTCACCTAAATGATTCGTACCATTATAACGTAATAATTCAGTTTCTATAAAGTTATCCGGATCCACTTCTTCAGTTGAACCTGTTGGAATAATTTCATAGAAGAATATTACTTGATGACCAGCACCTAAATCACCTGCATCTTTTTGATCATCATCAAAATCTTCATAATCAAGTACTCTATTCTCATATCCAATTAATCTGTATCCCTTCACATGAATCGGATTGAACTCAATTTGAATCTTCACGTCTTTGGCAATCGTGATCAATGATGACCCTAGTTCTTCCATAAATACTTTTTTTGCTTCTAGAAGTGAATCAATGTAATAATAAACCCCATTTCCTTTATCCGCTAACGTTTCCATTTTTACGTCTTGATGTCCGCTTCCAAATCCTAGTACACTTAAGAAAACTCCTGTCCCACGTTTCGAAGAAATAAATTCTTCTAGTTCACTTGTTTGTGAAATTCCGACATTAAAGTCTCCATCTGTACCTAAAATTACACGATTATTTCCACCTTCAACAAAATACTTCTCAGCGATTTCATATGCAAGTTGGATCCCTTCTCCACCTGCAGTTGAACCACCAGCTGATAAGCTATCTAATGCCTCTGTAATTGCTTCTTGATCATTACCGTCAGCACCTTCTAATACTACTCCTGCAGCTCCTGCGTATACTACGATTGAAATTCTATCTTGTGGGCGAAGCTGTGATACGAGTAATTTCATTGCATTCACAAGTAATGGCAACTTATCTTCGTTTGACATACTACCAGATACGTCAAGTAAAAATACTAAGTTGTTCCCAGGCGTATCTTCAAATACGATATCTTCTGTGCGTAGTCCAATCATTAACAATTGATGTTGATCATTCCATGGTGCAACCCCTATTTCTTTTGTAACGCCAACTACATCATCATCTTCAGGTAAATTCAAGTCATAATCGAAGTAATTAATCATTTCTTCAACACGAATCGATCCAGCAGTTGGAACATATCCACTTAACAGTGCTTTACGAAGATGTGTGTACGAAGCTGTATCAACATCAACACTCACTGTTGAAACGGAAGAAGATAACGCATTACTATACGCTGTTAATGCATCTGTTGTTGAGAAAATTGCGTAATCCTCTGTGAATTTTTCCATCTCTGATTGATCAAACTCAATTGGTGGCAAAATCACATCAGTTCCTTCATC
>CAZZAP010000006.1:0-21839 GCA_964652375.1 uncultured Candidatus Izemoplasmatales bacterium | reverse complement strand
CCATCTCTGATTGATCAAACTCAATTGGTGGCAAAATCACATCAGTTCCTTCATCATTGATTGGAGCATCTCTTGATTCGCTACATCCCGTCATTAATAAACTAATTACTACTATCATTGCAAATTTTTTCATCAAATCATCCCTTTCGATTTTTCTTAAGTCCATTATACTGATTTTTTGTGTCAAAACTTTGCCATAACTATGACACTTTGGTGAAACAATTTTAAAATTGTAAATAGCAAAAATCCATATTTTATGGTATTCTTTATATATGAAAAGAGGGTAGGTGAAACAATGAAGATCCTTATTGTAGAAGATGAGAAGCACTTAAATGATCTTCTTTTTGAATACATTCAAGAACACATTGAAGGCGCAATGATTACACAGTCTTATGATGGATTTGATGCATATGGTAAAATATCGAACACTCCTTTTGATGTATATATCTTAGATGTGAATTTACCACATATGGATGGATTTGAGCTGTGTAAAAAAATAAGGGAGAGTTACCAAACTCCTATTATCATGATATCGGCTTTAAGTGATGAACAAAATCAATTGCATGGATACGACCTTGGAATTGATGAATTTATTACCAAACCATATAGTCCAAAACTAGTTATTAAGAAGATAAAGGCTATTATTGCCAGGTATAATCAATCTGACACTAGTTACTATAATGAGTATGGCGTAATTAAATACAATATTGACAAACATGAGATCTTTGTTGAAGATATAAAAATAGAACTAAACAATAAAGAATGGTTACTATTTAATCTATTCATCGAGAATATCGGCACGGTATTTAGCCGCGAATCAATCCTCAACAAAGTGTGGGGATATGACTACTTTGGTGGAGATCGAACAGTTGACACACACATTAAAAGACTGAGACAAAAACTTCATCAAGCAAAAGATTATATAAAAACTGTATATAAATCAGGATACAAATTCGAAAAATAAGCAAACTATAAAGGGGGGCTAATTATGAAAATAAGTATATTTGTAAAGACATTTCTTATACTTTTTCTTTCATTTACATTGGTCTTCCTTTTAAATATGTATATTTCATATACAACGTTTGCTCCAATGTATTTAGAGGAAAATATTACCGTTGTAAAAGAAGCCATCATGGAATCAATTGATGATATTGAGAATGGCTCAGATATTAAAGATACTGAGCTCTACAATGTCACTAGAAGTGAAACATCGTTAATCCGCCTAAAAAATGGCTCTATTACTGAAACATTAGGACCTGAGATCCTAACAAATGAAGATATTTTGGAGTTTATCATTCATATTTACGATAGTGAGGAAACAATTAACGAAGGTAAATTGAAATACAATTCTTACCTAGAAGACGATATCCATCGAATCAATTATATCTACGAATTTGAGTTTGGTGATTACATTATCATCTCAACAAAGATTCAGTCATTAGATAATGTAGATCGTGTACTTAACAACATCAACCAAACACAATTGATTTTCTTCTTAATTGCTATCCCATTACTAAGTACAATCATTTCATTGTTATTTAGTAGACCAATCAAGCGAATTAATCGTTATGCAAAAAAAATATCAAACCTAGAGTTTGATGAAAACTTAAACTTAAAACGGAGAGACGAATTTAAAGAACTGGTAAGCAGTTTAAATGAGATGACGTTTAATCTAAAGAAATCGTACTCTGAACTGAATCAGATGAATAAAAAACTACATCATGATATCGAGTTTGAAAAGAAACAAGAAGAAAAGAAAAAGAACTTAATAATGACCATTAATCACGAGATTAAAACACCACTAGCTGTGATGAAAGGTATGGTTGAAGGCATGATTGATGGTGTAGGTAAATATAAAGATATCGATCATTACTTAAAAGAACTTATTCCACAAATTGATGAGATTGAGGCTATTACTAAAGATTTAACATACTCACTGATGCTTGAGGATAAGGCAACCTCAAAAGATTCTACCAATACAAAAACCCTACACGATTCACTCTCAAATGTGGTTGAATATGGAAAACAAAACAACATAAGTGTCTCATTAAAACTTGAGCCTTCTGACGTTAAAATCAATGAAGAGTTACTAGGTATTATGGTTTCTAATATTCTGAAAAACGCCATCTTGTATACCAGCTTCTCAACTGTTTATGTAAAAGGTTTTATCGAAGGAGACTCGTATCATGTAGAAGTTAAAAACAAAGGTTATATCAATGATATTGATTTGGAAAAAGTGTTTGAATCGTTCTACCGTTCTGATACTGTTAAGCGCTCTACAAATGGATCAGGACTAGGGTTACACATCGTTAAACAGATTTGTAATATCTACGATTATCCTTATAAGATTTACAATGATAATGGGTTCGTTATCGCAAAAGTTCAATTAAAAATTTAGGATGTCATTAATTTGACATAATTATTTGATACACTACACGTGAAAGGAGGTGTACTATGAAAAAAGCACTTATATTCTTACTAACTTTTTCAGTTATTTTATTATCCGGATGTGCTATGGCTGACGAAGAAGTAATGTATTGTGATGAAGGTTATGTTTTAAAAGATGGTGAATGTCTTGATGAATCAGAGCCTATTTATATTTCGTTTGATGAAACACTTACATACAATGTTAATTTATATTCATTCATAGGTACATCTCGCCAAGATATCTTATACAACACCTATGATTTACAAGAAGACTATATATTAGTTAGTACAAAAGCCCTTAACATTGTCTATAACGACTTTGAAGCTGTAGAGTATGGTCTTGTTTTAGATAGTGTTAGTGAATTAGCTACCTATAGTAACAGCTCGATTGAGTATGTAGTTGATTTACAGACATCTGAACTTACTGAATTAGCCAGTGATGCAAGTATTTCACTTACACCACAAAACATCTTTACACTAAACTCATTAAAACTAAGACAAGATGAGTTAGTCGAAAAGACAAATGGATTCTATCAGCTATCAAAAAGTGCTTACCTTGAGGCAAGACTTGATATTTCATTAACCAATCAAAATATTATCAATTTTGAACGATTACAATACTTATTTTCTGATATTCACTATCAGTATGGAGAAGTGTTCTACATAAAAGACAATACGTTTGAGGAGTTCTTAATACACCTTGAGGAGCTATATTCTGAAGAGGATATATTGTCGTATCAAGACTTGGAAGATGAGTACAATTTACTTAAAAGTCTACAATAAAAAAGACATCTCGAGGATGTCTTTTTATTTATGGAATTTAAGAACACAAAGATCTTCATATCCATCTGCGAAATAAGCATTATTGGTTTCAATCATATAGTTATATACTTTTTTCACATATCCAAGATCTTTCACTAATTCAACTTCTACTTCATCATAGATATTTGAATCAATATCAAATGTAATTTCTAATGTTCCGTTCTTTTCAACAAAGGCAATTTTTCTTGTGTTAACTTCTGAGAGAACTACTACTTCACCTTCAAAAATTACGTAATGAAACAATCCTTTGTTATCTCCATATTTGAATTTAATTAGACTTCGTTTATTCATTTTTACCATCTCCTTGCCACGTTCTATATTCTCATTATACAAATAGTTGCAATAGAACGCACCTGTTTTACATAAAAAATATCGAAAGATGTTAAAATTTCATACGCAATGGATTCAATGTAATCTCATTTTACTTGTCAGAAGCACTAAAATCAGGCTTTTTCCATCTTGTATTTTTCTGAATGATGCTCTTTTAAATTTACTGATTGAATGGTAAAATAGAAGGGTGAGGAGGAATTGAAAAATGTATGAAGTTTCTTTTGTAGAAAACATGTCAGATTTCTTGTCGTATACTCAAATTATTTCTTTGCTTCAGGATCAAATGATCTATATCAAATCACCAAAAACAAATGAAGAAATTATGAGTACGATAAAACTAGTATTAAATGCTGAAAACGCAAAATTAATGGTTCTCCATGACCAAGGGCATATTATTGGATTTGCATTCTTCAACATATGTATTGGTATGGAAAGTGCAGGGAAGTACATTTGGTTAAATGAGATGCATATCCATCGCGATTACCGTAGCAAAGGATATGGTAGTATCTTATATAACGAAATGGAAAAATGGTGTATAGAAAATGGAATTGTGCGTATCATGGGTATGGCTGATGAAACAGAAGTTCGCACGAAAAAGTTCTATAAAACACAAGGTGCCGATATTTATAAACAGGATATTATTTCAAAATATATTAAATAGAAAAACTGAATTCAGTTTTTCTTTTTTATTCTATATAGATAGTGTTATAATAGCTCTTGAAAGGACGGTATTACTATGGCAAACATTGAATTATTGAAAAAATATGCAAAACTTGCAGTTGAGGTTGGTGCAAATGTTCAAGAAGGACAATTAGTCTGGGTTCGATCTTCAACAGAGACGAAAGAACTAGCGCGTTTAATCGTAGAAGCAGCATACCAAAAAGGTGCAAAAAAAGTCGCAGTACAATGGGATGATGATTATGTAACTCGCTCTGGTTATGATCATATGACTGTTGAAACACTAGAGGAAGTTGATGATTGGTTCGTTGATAAAATTCAGGACTTCGTTGACAAAGGTGGATGTGCGATTAGTATCACATCTCCAATTCCAGGATTAAACGCAGGAGTAGATCCAGTTAAGATGCAAAAATCTAGTATCGCACGTATGAAAAAACTTCGTTTCTACCAAGAACACATGATGGGTAATCATACACAGTGGACAATCGTTGCTGCCCCAAATGCAGTATGGGCTAAAAAAGTATTTCCTGATTTGGAGGAAGACGTAGCAATTGAAAAATTATGGGATGCTATTTTACAGGCGTCAAGAGTTACTACTGATAACGACCCAATTCAAGAATGGGCAGACCATAACAAACGATTATTATCACACAATAAAATTTTAAATGACTATCAGTTTGAATCACTACACTTTACAAATCAATTAGGTACTGATTTAGAAGTAAAATTAGTAGAAAATCATGTTTGGGCTGGTGGTGGAGAAAACTCTACAAAAGGTGTATACTTTAATCCAAACATTCCAACTGAAGAAAACTTTACAATGCCTCACAAGTATGGTGTAAATGGTAAAGTAGTTGCGACAAAACCACTAAATTACCAAGGTAATTTAATTGAGAATTTCTGGTTAGATTTTAAAGACGGTAAAGTAATTGCATACGGAGCAGAAAAACAAGAAGAAACATTAAAGAGTTTATTAGAGTTTGATGAAGGTAGTTCATACTTAGGAGAAGTAGCATTAATTAGTTATGACTCACCAATTTCAAATTCAGGCATTTTATTCCTTAATACATTATTTGATGAAAACGCATCTTGTCACTTAGCACTTGGAAGAGCGTATCCAATGAATGTTCAAGGTGGAACAAAAATGAATCAAGAAGAGTTAGAAAAAGTAGGTTCTAATATTTCAATGGCTCACAGTGACTTCATGTTTGGTTCTGAAGATTTACACATCGTTGGTACTTTAAAAGATGGTACAAAGGTGCAAATTTTCAAAAATGGAGACTTTGTAATCTAAATAAAAAAAGGTGAACTTTTTTCACCTTTTTATTTTGCAATTGGACCTCTATAATATTGGAATCCACCCTTAACATTATAGATTTCTTCAAATCCAAGCTTGTGAAGTAAATGACACGTTGATCTACTTCTTGATCCAGTTTGACATACAACAACAATTGGTTTTTGCTTGTTCGAGCGATCTAACATTGATACATTTCTACTAAATTTATAGAAATCGATATTTTTATTAAATCCCTTTATATGTTTATGTTTATATTCTTGTTTTGTGCGTACATCAACAAACTGGTACTTCTCTTTATCCTTCAAATATGTGTGTAACTCATCCATCGATAAGTTAGTATAATTCTTCTCAAATAGGAAATTAAATAACCCCATTAAAATCACCTCAAGAAGTATTATATCAGATATTAGTTCGAATGCAAACTATTAATTGCGTAAAAAAAACCAAATAAAAGGGAGAAAAGACCTGATTCAGGATTTTATAAACCTCATCTTTAATAGATACTAGGTATCTATCAATAGCACTTCTTTTTCTTATCTCGTTAACTCCGTCTAGATGTTTAGTCTATACTTCATGATTAGATAAACAAGTTTATTTAATCGTTCAATATAGGTTATTAAATCTAAATTTCTGATAATTTGATAATCATTTTCCGAAACTATTTTCAAGAGTTGATTTACCATTTCTTTTCTCCGTACATTAATTAAAACACTTTAATGTGATAAAGTCAATAATCTGTCTACATTTACTTTTCCACAACTTTTTCCACAATTGTTTGGTCAATAAATAGCACCTCTTTACTAAAGGGTGTTTGGATTTGAGTTTATTATTGGTTGTGGAAAACTTTTTTATAAAAACTATTAATAAGTGTGTCCTTTTGTCGGTACAATACAAATAAATTTGAATGGTTTTTCCCCTATATTTTTAAACTGATGTATCGTATCTTGTGGTACATATGCATATGAACCTGCTGATACAGGGTGATCAACACCATCAATCATTAAGATACCTTCCCCTTCAATCATATAATTGATATGTGGCCATGGATGTGAATGTTTTGGTGAGTATCCATCTTTACCAAGTTCTAGCACTCTCATTACGTGTGAATCCCAACCTTCTCTTGGAGAGACCAATACTTTCATTGATGCTTCTTTTACTGCATCACTTATCAATACTTTTCCTTTTATATCGTTACTATTACCTACCATAAATAATACCTCCTATTTTAATAACTCTCTAATTTTTCTCATTTCTTTGTTTGGATCAATGTACCATGCGGAAGAAAACACACGGTATAGTTGCCAATTTCTAGCTTCTAAATATTTTTCTTGATGGAGTAAATCTCTTCTAGCATCAAAGTTAAATGTATTATCAATATCGCAGATAATACCTAACTTATATGAGCGATCTTCTTCATCATAAACGGCTAAATTAATACTGTAATTCCCAATTCCTATATCCGTTTCTACAGTATATCCGTTACGTTCAAGTCTGCGTTTGATATCAAGTATCAATGTTGATTCTTTTGCAGCAGATTGATCATCAACTGAGTGTAATTGATTAAGAACTTCTTTTGCCATAACAGGTTTCTTATTAGATACATAATAACAATAACGCATGTAATCTTTCAAGAGTTTTGGTCCTGTACTTTTTAAATCTTCTACTTTTAATTCTTCTGGGAACAATGAAGATACAAAATAGATTTTTTGCTTTGCTCTACTAATAGCTACATTGAGCCTGTTTTGTCCTCCATCATTATTCAACCATCCAAATCTTCTACGTACATAGCCTTCCGGATCTCTAGCATATCCCATTGAAAAGACAATAATATCTCGCTCATCCCCTTGAACATTTTCAATGTTTTTGACAAACAAACTTTTGTCTTCTCCATCTTCTGTTCTAAATAGTTCTTGCTCAAATTGTTTTTGATATCGCGAGCGTTTAAATAGTTCTTCATCTATGTAATTTTCAATCTGATCTCGCTGAGTACTATTGAATGTAATAACTCCAATTGTTTCATTGTTTTCTCGTTCTCTAAAAATCTTCTTTAGTAACTTAATAACAGCTTTTGCTTCATTGTCATTTTTTCTATTTTCAAATACTCCATCTTTTACATGAATATATTCAATAGGAGGTTTACCACTTTCAGATTGGTTTGGAGAAACAATTAATTTTGCATCATAAAATGCATGGTTCGAAAATGCAATTAGTTCCTCATATTTTGAACGATAATGATAGTTTAGAATTGTTTCTTTGTATTTGTACCTTGCTAAATCAAGTAAACTTTTTGCGTCCATTGATATGTCTTTAAGTACATCGTCTTCATAGAACTCATCGTCATCTTCTAAACGACCAATTCCTAAACTAGATGGACGAAGTTGCTTTGTATCTCCTGCAATAACAACTTTTTTTGCACGATAGATTGCAGGTATTCCTTTTTCAACATACATTTGAGACGCTTCATCAAATATTACTAAATCAAACATACTATATACAAGCGGGATGATTGCACTTACCACTTCAGGAGTCATCATCCAGATACGGATATTACTCATTAGTTCAACTTGGAAGACATCAATAAATGCTTTGACACTTAATTTCCTTGTACTCTCAAGTACACGTTTAATATCCATAATACGTTTTGAATTGTTAAAGTTTAAGGCGTGTTTATATAATTCCATTTCAAAGGACTCTATTGTTACTTGTTTTTTATTAGCCATTAATGCATTTAACTCTAGGATTTTCTCCTCGTACTTATCAAATATATATAAATACTTTTGGTTTTTTGTTTTAAATTCTTCTAAATAACCAGTATAAAATGCATCAAATAAATAATGACGATGTTTTGAAATGTCTTTGATATTTACTAGATCGTGATGGTGAAGTAACATGCTTAAAAACTTCATTTCATTTACAGTTAGTTCTTCATATTTTGACTTAATACGATTTAAGCCATCAATATTCTTGCGTATATATTGATGCAGTGTATCGTCTTTTAGCAACAACTTTAAGTACTTCTTCTCTAAATTAGATTTCTTTGTTAGGTACAATAATTCTTTCTCGTGGTTTTCAACAAATGTTTTTTTTAGCTTTCGGCGCTTAAAGAACCATGATTTCTGCAGTGCTTCTTGCAGGGATTCGTACTCTTCTGCGAATTGATTAAATTCGATTTTATTACTTCTTGTAATCTTTGTTTCTAGTTTTGAAATCCATGGATATTTGGATACAATGGTGTAATATTCAAGGTATTCATCCAAACTACGTTTCTTATCAAATGTCTTCTCCATCATATCAAGATCGATAAAGTTTGGTTTCGTATAAACCTCTTTAAAGATACGGTGAACATGTTTTGGCGTTAAATTAACAATAACATCCTTATCCTTTACATATCGTTCATACAGTTTGTACATCGGTATGTTTTGGATTCTTTCATCATAAAGTAGTTCTAATGATTGTTCCATTGTATCAAGTATTTCTTTGATTTCTTCTTCTAACTTATAGACATCATTATTCAATGTCCTTTCAGGTAAAATCGGATTCATGAAGTCTTTAAGTTTATGATAAAAGTCTTGTTTATTTTCAGCATCATCAATGAACATTGCATACTTCGATGCACTCTTCAATCTTGAATAGATAACATCCAACGCAACTTTCTTTTCACTCACAACAAGTACGTTCTCACCACGGAGAATACTTGCGGCTATTAAACTAGTAATTGTTTGACTTTTCCCAGTACCTGGCGGACCCCAAATTACTAATTTTTGTTCGGTTGAGACCATGTCAATTACCTTTTCTTGTGCATAGTTAATTTCATTGATGTACGATAAACGTCTCTCATTTACGTCAGAAGCATCAAGTGTATAAACGATGTCTTTTTCATCTTCATGAAGATTTGATTCTTCAATTAGACCTTCTAAGAGTGCATTATATTTGTTTGAATCAAGTATCTGATTCATATCTTTTTGAATCATTGATGAATAGAGTTTATATCTACCTAATGTAATGTATTCTTTGGTATGGAACACATTCTTTCTTCGTTTCACAAATTGATCTTTTAGTTCATTCTTAAAAGGCTCAAAATCAAGTTTTAGTTTATCCTCTTTTATATCAATACCATTTTTCTTATAGTAAGGGATAACAGTATTTTTAAGAACTCTTTCATCAAAATCGTTAATAACTGGTACATTGGAATCAATATTATTTTGTTCCATTTTTGAGGTAGCTAAAAGCAAGTCGCGATTATATATGATGTCTTTATCTCGATCTTTTCTTATACTAAAGTTGCGCTTATCTCTTTCCAGTTTAACTGGGAAATAGAGGAGGGGAGCTCGAATCGCAAAATTATCCTTCTTAAAGACACCTTCAATATAAGGATATGCAATGTACAAGTCATATGAACCTGTTTCTTTTTCATCTTTGTTCGTTTCACGATACAGTGTTGTTATGTGTCGTTCTAGCAATTCACCCTTTTGACTGTCTTCAAAACGTAAGTTAAGAACTGATTTACGCTTGTTTTTTAGAAAGTCAATTAGCTCTTCTTGTTGCTTAAGTAGTGATAAATCGAAACTTTTACGTTTCGTTGTTTTACCCATATATAAGTTTGGATTTCTACGTGAGATGTTTGTTAAACGATCTTTGTAGTTATCTAGTACTTTGTAAGCGGATTTAGAAACTTCGACTTCTTTTACAGAGGTTTGTTGATGGCGGAGTATGACTTGTAAAAATCTCGTTGCATATTTAGTCATAAACACTTTTCCAATACCACTAATCGCTAAAAAATCACTTACTTTAAGTGGTTTTGTTTTTGCGATTTGTTTTAATGTTTCATCACTACAAACGACTGGTGTCTTACCATATTTCTCTAACTCTTCTTGTTTAATACGATCACGAAGTTCGTCAAGTGATGTGAGTAATTTATTCTTTCGTAATGCCAATCTAATCACCTCAGACAATCTATGAATAGTGTATCATTATGATGTGTATATTTTTTGAATATCAGGAAGATAATAAGATTTATCTTCTATCTTTGTAAACCACTAAAATAATGACAGACAAATTATCAATAAATTTATTATAGCATAGACAAACCCAATAAAAAAACTCCTTTTAAAGGAGTTAATTTTTTCTTAAGGTTGCATTGCTCCAGCGAAAACTAACCATGCAAGAATCGTTTTTGCTACTAAACTTAGTACGATGTACCCACGTTCTCCATAGAGGTAGTTTTTCCACTTACCTTTTTTCAAGTACTGCATCACCATGTTTATTGGGAACGTATTAAATGCTACAAAATATGAAATTACAATTGCCCACACAAACCAAGGCGTTTCAGCAGTGACTTCTGAAGAAGCTCCTGTCATATAAAGTAAAATAGCAATCCATGGAGCTAATCCTGCAATTGTACCCCAAATAAATGGTCCCCAGTTCACTTTATCTTTCCCTGAATTCAATTGTTCCATCACTAACCCAAATAGGTTCATTGAAGCATTCACAATGAAAATCAGAATAAGTGATGCGATATCATAAATACCAAATAGGTATGCGATCAGTACAATCATTACTGATGAGCTAAGTGCATATTCAAACCAACGCAACTTATTTATTCCTCTTTCTAAGTCACTGTTGTACGTCTCATTCACACCTTTAGGTAGTGAAATGAGCGCATGTGCTAGTGCTGAAATTAACAAAAACGATGCAACAAGCACGTAAAACGGCAATGTAAATAACACTGTATCAGTATTAAGTTCAAGTCCTCCATGTCCATTATTTAAGTCTTGATTGAAGTACAGGTAATATTGATAAATATCCAACTTAAAATTACCTAACTTCTCAATACTTAACCCTAAAACAATCATTAGTATCCCTTGCAACAGGTGTATTCCACCCATAATAATATTGAATTTCCTTAATCCTTTAAATGTGATCTCTTTACTCATATAATCTCCTTTTCTATTATATATTCTTTATATGTCTTAAATGCTATTGGAATAGCATAATATTGCTTTATATCATTTTTATGTTGATAGTCAAGTTTTTCAATTTTTTCCTTTGTTTTAACCAAATACCCAATCATATCCCATTTTTTATGCGAAAAGATATGTTTACTTTTTTTAAGATCTTCCAACTCTAATATTTCATGTTGATTGAATAAAACCATAACCTCTTCTTTTGTAAGGTGATTTTCATACAAAGGAAACTGATATAGTCCGGCTAGCAATCCTTTACTAGGTCGTTGCTCTATCACGAATGAATCTTCGTGTTGAACAAGCAGAACTGTTTTCTTTTCAACAGGAGTAGCCTTTTTTGATCGTTTCACTGGAATTAGTGTTTGCACTCCTTTTTTATATGCTTTACATTGCTTATTGAACGGACAAATCATACATAGCGGTTCTCCTGATGGAAGACAAATAGTTGCTCCAATTTCCATTAATCCTTGATTAAAATCACCAATGCGAGTACTTGGTAAAAGTCTCTGAACTTCTTTTTTTATTTCCTTTTTAACATTTGGTAGTTTAATATCATCTGTAATGTGTAGTAGCCTGGCAAATACTCTAAGTACATTACCATCAACGGCAGTATATGGTTGATTAAATGCAATCGAGAGTACTGCTCCAGCTGTATATTCACCGATACCAGGTAATTGAATTAACTCGTTATATTCAGATGGGAATGTTGTATTTTGAATAAGAAACGCTGCTTTTTTCATGTTTCGAACTCGATTGTAGTATCCAAGACCTTCCCATAATTTGATAAGAATATCATCGTCAACATTGGCAAGGTGCTTTACACTTGGTAACCGTTCTATAAATCGATTGTAATAAGGAATAACCGTTTGCACTCTTGTTTGTTGTAACATGATTTCACTTACCCAAACCTTGTAAGGCTCTTTATCATCTCTCCATGGCAATACCCTTTTGTTATTGTCATACCAAGCAAGTAAACTTTGAGTAAAATTTGTCTTATTCATGTTCTCGTTTTATTGATGCTTTTTGCAATAGTGTTGAAAGCACATCTAGTTCTTTCACCAATATGCGATACATTTCCTCAGACACTCCCAAGTCATTTGCCATACCTAGTGGAACGGCTACAATTTGTTGCTCAAGTTCTTCTCCCTGAATGGTTAGTGAAACATTTATCTTACGGTTGTCTTTTTGATTCTTAGCTCGATGAACATACCCAACCTTTTCAAGGTTCTGAATAATTGGTGTAAGTGTTCCTGTTTTCAAATCTACTATTCTGCTTAGTTCTTTAAAATCAATTGATTGATGTTCAAATAAAACAAGCATTACAATATACTGAGGATATGTAAGGTTGAATCTATCTAATAATGGTTGATACAATCTTGTCATATGTCTTGATATTGCATATAATCTAAAACAAAGTTGATTATCTAATTTCAGTAACTCATTCATTGTGATTCTCCTCTCAATCGTACCCTAACTATATTTTAATCGTACCCTAATGATATAGGTTTTTCAAATTATATGCACTATCTATTTTTTGTGTGGTAAAATAGAAAATAGATGAGGTGATTTTATGTACATTATTAATTTCATAAGAGGGTTTTTTATGGCAGTAGCTGATAGTGTTCCTGGAGTATCAGGAGGTACTATTGCTTTTGTTCTTGGATTCTATGACAAATTCATAAAGTCCCTACGTAACGTCGTATCTAAAGACAAAGAAAAAAGAAAAGAGGCAATTCTTTTCTTAGGGAAAATTGGAATTGGTTGGACAGTAGGTATTATTCTATCTGTTTTATTTATAGCAAGTGTTTTTGAGGAACACATTTATCAGATTAGTTCACTCTTCATCGGTCTAATACTAGCAGCAATCCCAATCATCATTATTGAAGAGTTAGATACTCTTAAACAGAAATACATCGATGCGATATTTACCTTACTTGGAATAGTAATCGTATTTGTCATCACATATTTTAATCCTGTTGTAAATGGCAATTCCGGAATCGTCAGCGACATTGATAATGTAACTTTTGGTCTTGCAGTGTTTGTAATCTTAGCTGGTATGATTGCAATTAGTGCTATGGTGCTACCAGGAATTTCTGGAAGTACAGTACTGCTCATATTCGGACTATACGCATCAATTATCAATGCGATAAAAGAACTACTTGGTTTTGATTTTAGTTACTTCTTAGTTGTATTCCTTTTTGGTGTTGGAATATTACTTGGGATTGTTATTACCATCCCAACCGTCAAGAAAGCATTGGAAAAAGCGAGAGGGAAAACAATGTACTTAATTATCGGTTTAATGATTGGTTCTCTATACGCTGTGGTAATGGGTCCAAAGACATTAGAAATTCCAAAGGATGCGTTATCTATCCAAACCTTCTCAATCATCTTCTTCATACTTGGAATTGGTTTGATTATAGGATTGCAGTACCTAAAAATCTATTTCGAAAAGCAAGAACAGTGAACACTCCCCCACTTATGACATTATCAATATCCTTGAAGAGGGAGTTTTCTTGAACATATTAGATAAAAAAAAGCACATTGTGCTTTTTTTTATTTGTGAAATTTTAATACACAAAGTCCATCAATGCCATCTTTAAACCAGGCATTTCCAGACTCAATTAAATGATCATACACCTTCTGAACATATTCTTGATCCTCAATAACATCCGCACTCATAACATCATAGTGTTCTGATTGTAAATCAAACGAAATGTCAATAGCTCCATGTTCTTTAATATATTTCACTTTCTGTGTTTGTACTTCTGATAAAGCTACAAATGATCCTTCAAACATTGCGTAAGAAAATACACCTTTACTGTTGTTGTGTCGAAACTTTATTAAATTTTTCATTGCTTTCTCCTTGTTTGATTAATCCCATCTTCGCGGGTCACCTTTAATGGTATCTAAAAATTTCATGTCGTCTTTCTCTATTTCAAAATCAACAGAAGCATTCTCAATCATTCGATGCTCCTTCGTTGTTTTTGGAAGTGGAGCAGTACCTTTTTGTAATAGGTATCTAATACATATCTGAGCTGTAGTTTTACCGTATTTCTCAGCAATTTTCTGAATATCTCTATTCGCTAATAAATATCCAATACCAAGTGGTGAATATGCTTCAACAAAGATCTTCTTTGTTTTGCAGTAATCGATCGTTTTTGATTGATCAATTCCAATAAAATATCCGATTTGATTAACGTGAGGTACTATTTCGCAATTTGTAATAATATTCTCTAAATGATCCGGATCAAAATTTGACACGCCAATCGCCTGCAATTTTCCTGCTTTATAATATTCTTCCATCACTTTGTAAACTTCAACATTACCTTTAGAGCAATCTTGTCCCATGTTACTCCATGGCCAAGGTGCATGAATCAAAAACAAATCAATATACCCTAGTTTTAAAAGTGAATTTTCAATTGCACGAATCGCACCTTCACGATCCTTAATATGAGATTCCAGTTTGGAAGTAATGAAAATGTCTTCTCTTGGTACACCAGAATCAGCAACTGCTTTTCCAACACTCTCCTCGTTTTGATACCCTTGTGCAGTGTCAATGTGTCTATAGCCATTCTTTAAAGCAAGTAAAACACTATTATACGCTTGCTCACCATCTTCAACTTGCCAGGTTCCTAATCCAATTTTCGGCAGTTTGATACCGTTACTTAATACATACGTTTCATTTAATATTCCCATATAATCTCCTCTTTTCTATTTCATTTTATCACTTTGTATTTAAGAAAGCATTCTGATTTGCATTATTTTCTATCTGGCACTTATTTTGTCAAAATATCAAAAACATATAAACTGTGTTTCCAAATTTAATTATATCATATTACCAAACGTAAATAAATATCTATATATTGCTGTATTCTTATAATTATACAAAAAGAAATATGTAGCGATATCAAGAATATATGTGATATACTATGTATAAGAGGTGATTCAGATGAATATAGCAATTTATGGTGCGGGTGCAATGGGAACTGTATTAGGAGCGTTTATATGGAAAGCGGGATATGAGATTGATCTCATCAATCGAAACGAAGCGCATGTCCATGCATTAAAAACGAGTGGGGCACAAATTGTTGGAAAAATCGAGTTTACTCAAAAAGTAAATGCATTGCTTGTGTCTGAAATGACAAAGAAATATGACATCATACTCCTGATGACGAAACAACGATTCAATCACGAGATTGTTACATACTTAAAAGACTATTTGTCAGATGAAGGTGTTATATGTACAATGCAAAACGGGTTACCCGAATTAAGTGTTGCAGAAGTGATTGGTAAAGATAATACAATTGGATGTACGATGAGCTGGGGTGCTACATTCCATGGAAATGGTGTGAGTGAATTAACTAGTGAACCAGCACGAGATACTCTTACATTTAGTATTGGAAAATATGGCAATTGCAAAGAAGAGTATTTTCAACACATCATTAAATTACTCAATACAATGGGTAAGGTGACTGTTGAGGAAAACTTCATCGGAGCTCGATGGGCAAAATTATTAGTAAACGCTGCATTTAGCGGTCTATCAGTTATATCAGGAGCTACTTTCGGTGAAATATCAAGTAACAAAACCTCGAAGAGACTAGCTCTGAAAGCGATCAAAGAGTGTATTGAGGTTGCAAAAGCCGCTGATATACACATTGAACCTATCCAAGGGAAAGACGTAGTAAAACTAATCGACTATAATACGTGTTTAAAACGACAGATAAGTCTTCTTTTGATACCAATACTAATGAGAAAACATAAAAACATTCGATCGGGGATGCTTCGAGATTTACAAAAAGGTAGACCTACTGAAATAGATGCAATAAACGGTGTAGTTTCTGAATATGGCAAACGTGTACATGTAGTAACACCAATAAATGACAAAATCTGTATCATTGTGAAGGATATTGAAAAAGGATTACTATCTCCTTCGTGGGAGAATATAGATTCTTTAAAGGAGCTATAAATATGAAATATGAATGGCGTAAGAAAGATAAGCATCTCTATTTACCCAAAGCAACACCAACGATTCTAAATATTCCACCTATGAGGTATTTAACAATCACAGGAACTGGAAATCCAAATTCTGAATCATTTAGTCAGTGTGTTGCAGCACTATACGCATTATCATACGGTATAAAAATGAGTCCAAAAAAAGGAATTATTATACCTGGCTATTATGAGTATACGGTTTTCCCTCTTGAGGGTAAATGGGATTTAACAACAGAAGGAAGAAAATTACACGATACTGGTATTTCAATTGTCAAACTAAAAGACAACCTGGAATACAAAGTGATGATTAGACAACCAGATTTTGTTGACAATGATATGTTGGATATGATTCGAGAAACTGTATATAAGAAGAAAAAGAACGAAAATATTCTAGAAGTAGTCTTAGAGACAATTGACGAAGGATTATCGTGTCAAATGCTTCATCAAGGAAGCTATGATAACGAGCCTGAATCCTTTGCAAAAATGGAGAAGTATTGTATAGAAAATGGGTACATAAGATGGGAGCAATCTCACAAGGAGATATACTTAAGCGACCCATCCAAAGTTG
This sequence comes from uncultured Candidatus Izemoplasmatales bacterium, assembly GCA_964652375.1. Lineage (GTDB taxonomy): Bacteria > Bacillota_I > Bacilli_A > Izemoplasmatales > Izemoplasmataceae > CAZZAP01. Next base: position 4,762 of record CAZZAP010000006.1, on the reverse strand, counting down.
CTCCTGAGAGGCTCAAAACAACAATTAGATTCAAAATAAAAAGCACTTAAAAGTGCTTTTTTATTTGCTTGCCTCTTCTGTCATAATAGAATACTTTAACTGCTTAAATAAGACGTTTCGCTCCTCTTTTGTCAGTTCTCTATATTCGCCCTTAGCTATATCTAAGCGCAGATTCATTATACGAATTCGCTTCAACTTTGTTACTTGGTATCCAAAGTGTGTGCACATTCTTCTTATCTGTCTATTTAGTCCTTCTGTTAGAATGATTCGAAATGTATTTACGTTAATTTGCTCAACTCTACAAGGCTTCGTAATCGTATCTAAAATTGGAACTCCTTTTGCCATATTCCTAATAAACTCTTTCGTTACTTTTTTATCAACTGTAACAATATATTCTTTCTCATGATCATTATTTGAACGTAGAATTTTATTTACAATATCCCCATCATTTGTCATGATGATTAATCCTTCACTATCTTTATCTAATCTTCCCACATGGAAAATACGCTTGGGATAATTCATAAAATCAATTATATTCGTTTTATCTGATTGATCAGTAGTTGAAGTGATGCCTTTAGGTTTATTTAAGATTAGATATACAAACTCGTTCGTTGTATCGACAACCTTTCCATCTACTCGAACAATATCACCTTCATATATCTTTGTTCCAAGTTCAGGCAATTCATAGTTTATAGTTACTCGATTTGCAGCTATCAACCGATCAGCTTCTCTTCTACTACAATAACCTAATTCACTTAAATACTTATTTATTCGTTTACCCATACTATCATCCAATCTTGTATCTCATCTTAATTACTGTTTCATTATACCACATCATACTCTAATGTTATCTAGTTTCATAGCATTGATGTTCATTCGTATAGATCCTTAGTTTTACTAATATCAAGGTCCATAAAGACTTTAATATAATACCCGATAACAAACACACTTAAAATAGAAGTAATAATAACTGTAGGAGTGTCAAATTGATTTGAAACTGTACCTAGCGTATTGAATAAAAGTCCTCCAAAGTTATAGAGCGCATGTAGCAATATAACAATATAAATATTTTTGGTTTTGAGAAAAACGACAGACCACATTGCTCCTACTAAAAACGAGTATCCAACTTGTAACATCACTTGGCTAAAGGATACCCCAACAAATACATTTACTATGTGAATAAAAGAAAATGCGAAACTAGAAATTAAAATAGCACTCAATATTCCTTTTCTAGTATGTGGTAGTTTTTGTAATAACACTATTAGCAATAATCCTCTAAATATAATTTCCTCTAACAAACCTGTGCTAAGACTCTCAAAAGCTAACAAAACAACAGTATATAGAGGGTTTATGAGTTCAGTTCTACCTGAGAAATGTGCAATCAGTGGAAAGTTATTAATTGAAATAAGAAGCGCAGGAATAGCGACAAGTAATGTTTTCGAAAAAACACCTTTCGCTTTAAATATATTGGAGTACCCAAACGATACTAAAATTAGAATGAACACTACTGCACTCACAGCGCGTGATAGACTATTTAGTATCATATCTGAAACCAATAAATCATTTGTTAATTGAACAGGAAAAATTTCTAATACGATGAGTAATCCCACCAATAAAAAAACAAGAATCATTGCTATCTTTTCTGATTTATTTATCTTATCATACTCCATAATCCACCTCATTTCTCTTTATAATAAATGATACTAGAAAGTAATTTTATTATCATTTTAATACAGATTCTTTTGTATGTAGTTTTTTATATAGTAGATATACTCCAAACAGAATCATACAGAAACTTAGCAACTGTGAAGGCGTTGGATATGTATTATACGTAGTAGTCACAATTGCGATTAAGCTACCTCGATCATCTCCTCTGAAAAACTCAATGATTATCCTCCAAAGCCCGTAAACAATCACGTATGTCTCAATTTTGTATTGCTTTAATTTATCTACGTTATCTAACACAATAAAAAATCCAAATAAGAATGCTGATTCAAACAATTGTGTGGGAAGAACAGCAGACTCATATATATCATGTGCATGTCCATGAGGAAATACAACCCCAAGTACTGAATCTGTTGGAATTCCAAAACAACAGCCTGCAAAAAAACAACCAATGCGTCCAAATGCATGTGCTATGACAACCCCAGGGATAATCGTATTCATGACTTTCCTAAAATCCTTGTTATCATAATGATATAAGTATCTATACAGAAGAAAAAATGTCACTACACCACCTATTAGACCACCTAGAAACGTAACAGACCCATATGTTAACTCCCCTTCTTGAATCGTATGAAAGAGTGCATCTACTATAAACGATGCTCCTAGCGCAACCAACAAACTGATTGAAATGAACACAAGCAACAGATTTGTTTGCTTTTTGGTTAATCCGTCATTTTTTTCAAAACGATGTATGACATAGATAAATAATACTAGAACACCAATTACTAGTAGTAAATCATACATTGCTATAAACGTGCCAAATACTTCTGGTAAAAGATATGGATACATTTAATCATCTCCTTGTTTCATATTATAACACATACTTTATTGAGACGTTAACGCTCATTCGCTAACGAGACTCAATTCTAAACAAAAAAGGTGTTTCCACCTTTATATATCTAATTCTAATATCACCGGGCAGTGATCGCTTCCCATCACCGCTGTTAAAATATCAGATTTCTTAATTAACTCACGTAGTTCATTTGAGACTACAAAGTAATCTAAACGCCAACCAACATTGTTTTTGCGAGAGTTAAACATATAGCTCCACCATGAGTATTTAACTTCTGTTGGATGAAGGTGTCGAAAGGTATCAGTAAATCCCGCATTCAGTAATTCAGTGAACTTCGTGCGTTCTTCTATCGTATAACCTGCACTTCTTTCATTAGATTTTGCGTTTTTAATATCAATTTCCTTGTGTGCAACATTTAAATCACCACACAGAATAACTGGTTTATGTTTTTGTAATGAAGCATAGTACTCTCGCACGTGATCCTCATATTCCATTCGATAATCAAGTCGAAGCAACTCTCTCTTTGAGTTTGGTACATATGTAGTTACTATGTAATAATTCTCATACTCCAACGTGATAATCCTTCCTTCATCATTATAGAGACTATCAGGTAGTCCAAATGATACTTGAAGTGGTTTGTGTTTCGTATAGATTAGCGTTCCAGAGTATCCTTTTCTTTCAGCATCGTTCCAATATTCATGATACCCATCAAACTCAAATGTTTTCTGATTCTCCTGCATCTTTGTTTCTTGAATACAAAAGAAATCTGCATCCATCTTTTGAAAGAAATCAGCAAACCCTTTTTTCATACAAGCTCTTAGTCCATTCACATTCCAAGATATTAACTTCATAAATTCACCTCACTAGAAGAATAAAGCATATACAAAGCAAATGAAAACCAACACTGCAACAGGAGTCATTATATAGGTTTCATACTTACTCTTAGATGCTAAATTCATCAGGATATTCAGAAAGAAATACACCATAAATACATATCCAAAAATACGTAATAATACACTATCATTACTCCCAACAATTCCACCAATATATAACAAAACAAATGCGGCAAAAAGCTGAGCAGGGATACTAACAATTGATTGTATTCTGATATTTTTTGGTAATTTCCCTTCATATTTTCCTCCCCATGCTATAAAACCTAAAGGAGCACCTAGTCCCAAAAGTAAATATAAAATAGAGACCATTCCTAGTAATACTACTCCTATTATAATCAGCAACATATTATCATATCCTTTCTTTCCAATATCGTTCACAAATATCATTGCTTGGATTTCTCAACCTTACATTAATACGATCCTAAATCCTCTAACTCTTGCACGATCTTATACTCATCTAAAAATCTATTTAAGTAGGTATTAAACGTATCAATTGTGATTGTCTTATTTTTTCTACATGGATGTTTCTTAAAAGATGTTGCAATATGTAATTCATCATCAATTGTACCAATATATATTCGTTTGTGATTCTCATTTCGTTTTAGCTTCTCAAAGTAGTTTATCAACGTAGTATCACGATTCGTTATACTGTCATTTTCTAGTTTATACACTTTCATATTTTCAAATTGATCTTGTTTCTTGAACTTTACACCTTTTAGCTTAGGAGAGCCATTTGTTCTAATTTGAATACTCGTCCTAAACTCCTTCTTTAAACGATAGTACACACCATCAAAATGAACTGTTTGGCTCTTTCCATTTGAGGTAGACAAAGTACAATCATATATATCAAATTGGTGTTGATTTTCTGTGTAACCTTTTATATGTCTTCGTACTTTCACAGATGCAATTCTAGTAAATAGGCCGCCTACTTTATTAAAGTCCTTCTCTGTCTTTGTAAAACTTTGATACTCTAAAAACAATCCTTCATCAAAGTTTAATTTTTCAATAATCTTTGGAAAAAGGAATGAAAAAAATGGTTTCTCACTAATATAACTATAACTAACAATATAGCCAACCAACGTAACCAAAAGAAAAATTCCTCCGTATACAGGTAAAATCCAAGCTGTTTCACTATTCTTAAACTGATTTGGAAAAAGAAGCAGAAATACAACTATTAAAATTACAACTACTAAGAATAGAATTCCCCACAATTTTTTTAATATTGTATTTGCCTTTTTTAATTCTATATTCAAGTCATCCTTCAATCTTTCAAATTCGCTCGTTGTGTACATAATAACCTTGTATAATTAAATTGAATTAATTTAACTATACTCTCCTTTCTTTTAAGTCT
>CAZZAP010000005.1:0-81521 GCA_964652375.1 uncultured Candidatus Izemoplasmatales bacterium | reverse complement strand
AATGATTGCAAGAGATACACTACGATTATCAAAATAAAAAAAGCTACTTTACAAGTAGCTTTTTTTTTTAGATAATGGAAAGTGAGGTGATTTTATGAACTTAACAATCGATGAAAGAATAAAAAGACTAACACCTAAGTTTCACGTAGGTGTTATAATCGCAGAAGTAAAAACAGCAAAGAATAAACAACTAGATGAAGTTATATCGAACTTAGAAAGAACTATTAATGATACAATTGATATAAAGGATGTTGTTAATCTCCCGATCATTAAGGACGGTAGAGATGCGTATAAAACATATGGAAAAGATCCAAGCAGATACCGCCTTGCTACGGAGTCTCTATATAGAAGACTGTCCAAAGGAAACACCTTATATCGAATTAACAATGTTGTGGATTGTGGTAATGTACTGTCTATTAAAACAAGGAAAAGTGTAGCAGTATTGGATTATGAAAGCATTGAAGGAGATGTATTAATACGGCTTGGTAAAGAGGCCGATGAATATTATGGGATTGGTCGCGGAAAACTGAATATTACGAATATTCCACTATATGAGGATGCTATTGGACCATTTGGATCAGTAACAAGCGATACAGAAAGAACGATGATAAAAGAAACAACATCAAAAATACTCTTGTTCCTAATTTCCTTTTCTGGTAAAGAGACTATATCGCAAGAACTTGACATAGCAGTCAATCTATATTCCACCTATTGTGATGCTGAAATTATCGAAAAATATATCCTATAATTTCTAGTGTTAGATAATGTTAAGAAATAATTTATATCTTTCTACAAAAATTTCAAATACTATGATATAATGAAAAATATAGTGAGGTGGTTAAATGCGAAACATCAAAGAAATATACAGAAAAATACGTAGTTATTCATTAATCGTTGCTGGGACTTCTGGTCTTGGTTTTATGGTGTGGTTTATTTTAGCATTAGTTAATGGAAACATTAATTTTGGTGCTGATATAGCTAATATTTTGGATAATACGATGACAAAAGTATGGTTTTGGATTTTAGTATCTTTTGAACTAGTATCTTTAATTACTGCGAGTGTGACACATTTCTTATTAGAGCAAAAAGGTGCACTTGTAACAGCCGATGAATACCGAAGAAATAAGGAGTTAATGCGTGAGCGAGAAATTCTAAAAGCCGAAACGGCACAGGCAAAGATTAAAGAGACGGATAAAATTAAACGTAAAGACGTTGTTACACCTGCTTTAAAAGAGTTTTTTGGGAAGGTTGGAGAATTCTTTAGTAATTTAAAAGAGAATGTTTCAACATTCACGAAAGAAACCATTGGTAAATTTAAAGAGAAGAATGCAGAAAAAAGTAAACTTCGTGCTGAAAAGAAAAAAGAGAAACAAGAGGCTAAAGAAGCTCGTGAAGCTGAATTAGCACGTATAAGAGAAGAAGAACGAATAGAAGATGAAAAACGTCAAGCGGAAGAGGCAAAACGTTTAGAGTTAGAGAAAATAGAAGAAGACAAGAGAAAAGCGGAAGAAGCAAAACGCTTAGCAAAAGAAGCTGAAAAGCGCAAAAAAGAAGAAGAAGCTGAACGTAAGCGACAAGAAAAACTAGAACGACAAAAGGCGTTAGCTGAGAAAAAAGCAAAAGAGTCAGAAGAAGCACGTATTGAAACAGAACTTGCTGAAAAAGCGAAACAAGAGGAAGCTGAACGTAAACAGCAAGAGAAACTTGAGCGTCAACGTGTACTTGCTGAGAAGAAAGCAAAAGAAGCAGATCAAGCACGTATGGAGGCTGAGTTAGCCGAACAAGCTAGACTAGCTGAAGAAAAACGTGAACAAGAACTTTTAGAAAAAGAAGAAGCAGAGAAAAAAGCAAAAGCAGAAGCTGAGAAAAAAGCAAAAGCAGATGCTGAAGCTCTCAAACTGGCTGCAACTGTAGAAACAAAGGATTCTACGAAGAAAGAAGCTCCTGAAAAACCTAAAAAAGCAAAGGTTGTAACTAAAACAAAAACTGATTTTATTGAAATGATTTTTGAGACTACTGGAATCAGTAAAAATAAAGCGAATAAATTCCTGAAATTCTTCGCAGAAGTAGTAAAAGAGTCACTAGTGGAACGAAAAGATGTTGAACTGCCTGAAATAGGTACATTTACAACAATTGAAATGCCTGCTAAAGAAGCGGTTAATCCACAGACAAAAGAGCCGATTATTGTTCCTGCTCACCACCAAGTTAGGTTTAGAGTAAGTGACGAATTTAAGTCAAAATTTGAGTAAAAAAAATAGGCAAGATTTTCTTGTCTTTTTTATTGTAATTTATTGCTTGGAATATAAAAAAATTATGATATTATAATGTTGTAGAAAGATGGTGAAGAAATGCTCTATATAAACACAAAAGATAATCATCAAATGACATGTAGTTTTTATTTTGGATTAGAAGAATATCTAATCAAAGATTTTCAAGTAGAAGGTGATGTCTTTTTATTATGGAATGTTTCCCCAACTGTAATGATCGGAAGACACCAAGTAACATCACTAGAAATTGATGAAACTTATATCAATGAGAACAACATTGATGTTGTACGCAGAAATAGTGGCGGTGGAGCAGTATATACTGATCAAGGATGTCTTCAGTTCTCGTTTATAACGAGTAAGAAACATCACTCAAATATTTTTGATGGGCATGTTTCTCGCATAATCGATGTTGTAAAGTCGTTGGGATTAGACGCAGAGTTTACTGGCCGTAATGATATAATAGTCCAAGGACGTAAATTTAGTGGTAATGCTGAGTATATATATAAAGATAAAATGGTAATACACGGAACAATCTTATTCAACAGTAATTTTGATCACTTATTAGGTAGTTTAACTCCTGATAAATCAAAACTTACGAAACACGCAATTACAAGTGTGAAGTCCAGAGTTATCAATATCTCAGAATTGCTTGATATGAACATTGACACATTCTATGACACTGTTGTAAATCAGATTAAGACATCAGAATTACCTCTTAATAAGTTAGATATTGATAAAATTAATACATATAGTAAAAAATTTAAGACTGTAGAGTGGAATTACGGTAAAAACCCGATGTATGAAATTTCAAAAAAAGTGAAATTTGATGCTGGTAATTTCCTAGTAAACGTTAAGATAAAAAACAACATAGTAAAAGACTTGCACATTAACGGTGATTACTTCAGTCTTAAAAATATGATGATTCTTGAAAACGCTTTTATTGGCTCAGAATATAATCGAAAGGCTTTTGGAAAAATATTAAAGGAATACCCAGTAAAAGAATTTATATACTTAATGAAGAACCGAGAGTTTCTATCAATCTTTTTTGAAGAAAAGAAAATTAGTAAACCTGATTACTTGAAGATTAAAATGTCAGATTTAAATAAACAGACCGCAAAAATACGAGCACTCTTAAAACAAAATAACTTATTTACGGTCTGTCAAGAGGCTAGTTGTCCAAATCAACTTGAATGTTTTTCAAGTAAAACCGCTACGTTCATGATTTTAGGAAATAAATGTACACGAAATTGCAGTTTCTGTGATGTTGAGAATGGATCTCCGTTAATCGTTGATCCTAACGAACCAGAAAACATTGTTAAAACCATCAAACTGATGGGATTAAAGCACGTTGTTATCACTTCTGTTACACGAGATGACTTAGATGATTTCGGCTCTAAGCAATTTGTAAAATGTATTCAGCATATTAGAAAAGAAGCAAAAGATACAACTGTAGAGGTATTGATTCCAGACTTTTTAGGTGACTACGAGGCGATCAAGCGTGTCGTTGATGCAAAACCTGATGTAATCAATCACAATCTAGAAACAGTCCAGCGTTTATATAATGGATTTAGAGATAATGCAGATTATAAACGATCTCTTGGTGTTTTAAAAACTGTAAAAGAGATGGATTCATCAATCCTTACGAAATCTGGTATTATGGTTGGAATAGGTGAAACAAGTGATGAAGTTTTAACGCTTATGGATGACCTAAGAGCAATTGGATGTGATATTATGACAATAGGACAGTATCTAAGACCTTCAAAGCAACATCTTGAAGTAACAGAGTATGTTGCACTTGACGTTTTTGAGTTATACAAGAAGAAGGGTATGGAAAAAGGATTTAGTTATATCGCAAGTGGTCCACTTGTACGAAGTAGTTATCAAGCACTCAAGCAATTCAAAGGAGAATAAAATGAAAAGAACATGTCTATATAATGAACACGTAAAACTTGGCGCTAAAATTGTTGATTTTGCAGGATATGAAATGCCAATTTCATACACAAGTATTACAGAAGAACACATGTATGTACGTGAAAAAGCTGGATTATTTGATGTATCTCATATGGGTGAAATTTGTATCAAAGGTAAAGATGCAGAACGATTTGTAGACTACATCTTTACAAATGATGTTACAAAAATGCATGACCATCAAGTACTCTATGGTATGATGCTTTATGAAACAGGTGGAACAATAGATGATTTACTAGTGTATAAATTCCATAAAGAGCACTACTTACTTGTTGTAAATGCATCAAATATTGAAAAGGACTATGAGTGGATCGTCTCTCATACAGAAGGATTTGATATTACCTATTCAAACGAATCTGATAACTTAGCTGAAATCGCTTTGCAAGGTCCATTTGCACAAGAAATACTACAAAAACATACTGAATTTGATCTACAAAACATACCATTTTTTACTTGTGATTTTATTACTGTAGAAGGTGCTGAATTCTTAGTATCTCGTACAGGATACACAGGCGAAGATGGATTTGAAATATACGGAAAACACAGTGATATAATCGATTTATGGATCACATTATTAAATGAAGGTAAAGAGGTTATCTCTCCAGTAGGACTAGGGGCAAGAGACACACTTCGATTTGAAGTAGCATTACCGCTTTACGGAAATGAATTATCAAAAGATATTACACCACTTGAGGCTAGTTTATCATTTGCTGTTAAACTAGACGGAGGAGACTTTATTGGTAAGGACGTTTTGGTAAAACAAAAAGCTGAAAAAACAACACGAAGAGTGGTAGGACTTACCTTACTTGATAAAGGAATTATTAGACATGGTTATAACGTATATCATCAAGACACGTTAGTAGGAGTAGTAACTACAGGATATAAATCTCCTTCTACTGGACAAACAGTAGCACTAGCATTGATTGATAGACCTTATGATAAATTGAAGACAGAGCTTCATGTAGAAGTACGTGGAAAAATGAAAAAAGTCGTAGTTCGAAATAGAAAATTCTACGACAAAAGTTATAAGAAATAAGAGGAGGAAAAACGATGAGTAAAGTATTGAATGGATTGTACTATTCTAACACACATGAATGGGTTAAGGTAAAGGATGGATTTGCGTTCATCGGCATTACAGATTATGCACAAGATAGCTTGGGAGAAATCGTATTTGTTGAATTACCTGAAGAAGAAGATCAAGTATCTGCAGGTGAAGAGTTTTCAGCAATCGAATCAGTAAAAGCTGCAAGTGACTTAATCAGCCCAGTAACTGGTACTATCGTACTAGTAAATGATGACTTAGAAGATAGCCCAGAGCTAATTAATGAAGATGCCTTTGAGAACTGGATTATCAAAGTAGATTTAGAAGACGAATCAGAGTTAAACAAATTACTTAACGCAGACGAATACAAAGAAACAATCGAATAGGAGCGGATAAATATGTTCAAATATTTACCACACACTGAGCAAGATATTAAAGAAATGCTAAAGGTAATAGGTGTTTCTTCTATTGATGAACTTTTTAGTGAGATTCCTGAGGAGTTAATGAATCTTGACTTGGATGTTCCTAATGCTCATAGTGAGTTAGAAATCTATCAAAGATTTCAATCTTTAGCGAGCAAAAATAGCGAATTAATTCCATTTGTAGGAGCAGGAGTGTACGATCACTACACACCAAGCGTAATTAAACATATTATTGAGAGACAAGAATTTTTAACAGCCTATACACCATATCAACCTGAAATATCACAAGGAACACTTCAGTACATTTTTGAGTACCAAAGCCTTATTTGTGAATTAACAGGGATGGATGTATCAAACGCATCGATGTATGATGGCTCAACTGCTACGGCAGAAGCGATGTTTATGGCTACAAATGTAAAAAAACGTAAAAAAATTCTTATATCAAAAACGGTAAATCCTAATATCATCAATGTAGTAAAGACCTATGCAACATATCGTAACTACACTGTAGATTTTATTGATGAGAAAAATGGGATTACAGATGTTGAAGATTTCAAAGCGAAAAATTCAACAGAGTACGCAGGAATTATTGTTCAAAATCCGAATGTTTATGGAATTATTGAAACGTATGATGGGTATCGAGACATATTAAATGAAACAAAAGGTATTTTTATTATGAATCACGATCCTTCAACACTATCTGTCTTAAAATCACCTGCTGAACACGGTGTTGATATCGCGGTAGGTGAAGGACAATCATTTGGTGTACCTATGTGGTTTGGAGGTCCATATATTGGATATTTAGCAACCACGAAGAAACTAATGAGAAAAATGCCTGGCCGCATTTGCGGAGTTACGACAGATTCAGAAGGAAAGCGAGCTTTTGTATTAACACTTCAAGCTCGAGAACAACACATAAGACGTGAGAAAGCAAATTCAAACATTTGCTCAAACCAAAGTTTACTCGCGTTATTTGTTACAGTATATATGGCAATTATGGGTAAAAAAGGACTAAAAGAAGCGCAAATGAACTCGTATAAGGCAACGCATTATCTATACGAAGAGGTAATCAAATTACCAACATTTGAGCCACTGTTTGAAAAGCCGTTCTTTAAAGACATTGCAGTTAAGACAACGTTAGACCCAGAAGAAGTTAAAAAAGTATTAATTAAAGAAGGTATGCTAGGACCATTAAATTTAGGTAGATACGATGAATCAAGAAAAGGGTATGTACTCTTTAGCGCAACAGAAAAGAGAACCAAAGCTGAAATTGATAAGCTTATTGAAGTATTGGGGGCGTTATAATGTATTACGACAAACTAATATTTGAAATATCTACAAAAGATCGTAAAGGATATAGTTTACCTAAATCAGAATTTAATGACTACCCATTACCAAAAGCGTTGTCTCGTCAAGAAGAGGCAAATCTACCAGAAGTTAGCGAACTAGAAGCTGTACGTCACTACACAAATGTAAGTTTTAAGAACTTTGGTGTAGAAAAAGGATTCTATCCTCTAGGATCTTGTACAATGAAATACAATCCAAAAATTAATCAAGATATATCGAATATGAGTGCCTTTAATGTGCATCCATATACACCAGCTGAATCAGCGCAAGGTATGCTTGAAATCTATTATGAAACACAGCGTATATTGTCTGAATTAAGCGGGTTACATACATTTAGTTTAAATCCGTACGCAGGAGCACACGGCGAACATGTGGGGTTAATGATTATGAAAAAATACCACATGGATCGTGGCGACTTTAAACGCACAAAAGTCATCGTTCCAGATAGTGCGCATGGAACAAACCCAGCAAGTGCAACCGTTGCTGGTTTAGAAAGCATTGAAGTAAAATCGAATTTTGATGGAACAGTCAATATCGATGATTTAAAAGCAGTACTCAGTGATGAAATCGCTGGAATCATGTTAACGAATCCAAATACACTTGGAATTTTTGAAAAAGATATATTAGAAATCTCAGCACTTGTTCATGAAGCTGGAGGATTACTCTATTACGATGGAGCAAACCTCAATCCTATCTTAGGATTAGCACGTCCTGGTGACATGGGATTTGACATCATGCATATTAATTTGCATAAAACATTTAGTACTCCACATGGTGGAGGAGGACCAGGTTCTGGACCTGTTGGTGTTGTAGAGCACCTCGTTCCATTCTTGCCTGCACCTGTAATTAAGAAACAAGGTAGCGACTATATTATTGAACGTTGGAATGATTCAACAATTGGACAAGTTTCTCATTTCTTTGGTAATATGGGCGTTGTTGTTAAAGCGTACACCTACCTACTAACAGTAGGAAAGGAAAACTTCCCTAACGTAGGAAGATATAGTGTACTAAACGCAAACTATATTAAAGAATCACTCAAAGATGTCTATGAACTCCCAATAAAAGGTGTTTGTAAACATGAATTTGTATTTGATGGGTTAAAAGATAAATCGGATCATGTAACGACACTCGATATCGCAAAACGATTACTTGATTACGATGTTCATCCCCCTACAATTTACTTCCCACTTGTTGTGAAAGAGGCGTTAATGATTGAGCCGCCTGAAACTGAAAGTCGCGTTGCTGTTGATAATTTTATCGATGTAATGAGAACCGTTGCAAATGAAGCAAAAGAGAATCCTGAACTTGTAAAGGGAGCTCCTTATAACACGGTTGTCAAACGTTTAGATGAAGCAACTGCTGCAAGAAATCCAAAGGTTAAGTTTAGTGATTTATAATGCGTGATTTAATCATAATTGGCGCAGGACCTGGTGGTTTTGATACCGCAATCCATGCTAGACAACTAGGGTTAGATGTCGTGCTTATCGAGAAAGAAAAAGTTGGTGGAACATGCCTTAACTGGGGATGTATCCCAACAAAAGCACTATATCATAACGCAAAAAAAATCAAAGACATGAAGGACCTTCATGTCTTTGGTATACAAGTTGACAAGTACAACGTTAACAAAGACTCAATCAAAAACCGAAAAGAAGTAATTGTAGCCAATCAAATAAAAAACATTCGCACCTCAATCAAAAAAACAGGTGTCGAGTTAATTGAAGGAACCGCACAAATTATTAATAATCATACTGTACAAGTAAATGATGAGCAAATAGAGGCTAAACACATTATTATAGCCACTGGATCAGTATCAAAAAGACTACAGTTTGAAGGTAGTGACTTACCAGTAGTTAAAACATCAAAAGAACTTTTAGAGTTAAATGACTGGCCTCAAAAATTAGTTGTTGTTGGTGCTGGTGTAATAGGCTGTGAGATGGCTCTCATCTTTAATCAACTAGGCGCAGAAGTGACGATGGTTGAATACATGGATGAGATTTTACCTCCACTTGACAAGGATATTAAGAAACGAGCTAGAAACTTATACAAACGTCAAGGAATCAATATCAACACAAAAAGTGCTTTTAAAAAAGTATACAAAAAAGACGAATCATACTATGCAGTGTACGAGCAAAAAGGCAAAGAAGTACACGTTGAAACCGATGCTGTCTTACTAAGTACTGGACGCGCACCAAATTTTGGTGGTCTAGATCTTGATGGACAAGGTATTGAGTATGATCAAACTGGAATCAAGGTAAATGAAAACTTTGAAACATCAGTGAAAGGAATCTACGCAATCGGCGATGTAACTGGATTATTGATGCTTGCTCATAAAGCGACATACGATGGGTATAAAGTACTTTCACATATAACAAATACACCAATGAACATTCGATTTGATCAAGTACCTAGTGTTGTATTTACCTTCCCAGAAATTGCCTCTGTTGGAAAAACAGAAGCACAGATGAATGGTGAATATAGAACAAACAAATACTTATTCAAAACCAATGCAAAAGCAGAATGTCTACATGAAACGGATGGGTTTGTGAAAATGATTGTTGATGAAAATGATATCTTAGTAGGATGTCATATCATTGGAGCTCATGCATCAGATTTGATTCACGAGGTAACGACTATCATGTATACGGATATCTCGATCAACGAATACAAAAACATTATACATGCTCACCCTACAATCAGTGAAGTAATTGGTGAATGCATTAAAGGATTTCATTAAAAAAAGCGCTAATTAGCGCTTTTTATTTTAGTCTTCAACTGCAAATTCTCCTGTAAAGAATGATACTTCACCTGGGATGGTAACGATACTCTCAAATGTTGGAATAGTTAGGAAACGATCCTCGTAGTTATTTGGGATTGTTGATTGTACTACAAACCCATTATAACCAACATTTCCTGTTCCACCAAGTGGAACTTCTGTTCCGGCACTTGAAACGTATCCTTGATAACTCATAATAATTAATCCAGTCAGTGGTGATCCTGTTGCAGAATCTTCAAGAGGTATTGAGTTTCCACTTACTCCTTGCGCACGCGCAAATAATGCACCATCTAAATGCAAGTTACTATTTACTGCGTCAACATAAACAGATTCTTCTGAATAAATAAATGCATTTAGGAAATTACCAGAAACTGCCGTAGCATGATTCGCATAATAACTATTGAAGAAAATATTATCGTTTGCCATAATTGTAAATCCTTGGTTGTTACCTGGAGTAGTGATGTATTCTCCATCATTCATATATATATATGTTTGTCCAAGTGGCCAAATTGCACCTTCATAGTCAAATGTATCACCTTCGATATACAAGTCACCAGTTACAATGATAATAGCCTTAATTGCTCCAGAACCAGTGAAGTTGATTTTTAAATCTCCATCAACAACTAATGCAATTGATTCATCGAATTGTCCACCATCTGATAATGTGAAATTATCCGTTATTTCTAAGACTCCACCAGGGTCACCAGTTGCATCGTAATAAATTGCATCATTCGGTTTTGGGGTTCCAAATAAAATGGCTGAATGTCCAGTTAAATCTGCATATGGTGTAGAAGGCCAATTCTTGACAGACCCGTTTTTCTTGAAAGTTGGTGTATCTGCATTTGCTGCAACAACACTTCCAAGTGTTGTAAGAGTCATAGCGTCAGAGATAGTTCCATTCCCATCAGTTGGTCCAGTATTCTTAACATAATCAACTAAATGATCTTCATAATCAAAAGTACCAAAGAAATCATTCACAGTTAATTCACTAATGGTTGGACCATTCGTTAATTGGTTTGTATAAGTTACATAATTAGTACTGATCAAATCTACAGGATCACTACCTAAAGTAAAACAAGTATCAGTATCACAGTAATTCATATCACCAGTATGAGATACCTCGGTTAGTGTATTAAAGTATGGTGGCTCAGAATTTGCGACAGATGTTCTATCGTAAGTACCACTATTTTCATTCAGATATGCAGCTATTTCTGAAATCCAAATATCTTTACCAAACAGTAGAATGTCGTCATAATAACCTGAAGCTAAAACCATATCCCCATTTGTACCTAACCCGTAGTCAAATGGATCAAATGTCTCAACACTAGTAGCACCATTCGTTACATGTAAGTACTTTGTTAGGTATCTACCAGTATTTAATAAGAAATCAAATTTATAAA
This sequence comes from uncultured Candidatus Izemoplasmatales bacterium, assembly GCA_964652375.1. Lineage (GTDB taxonomy): Bacteria > Bacillota_I > Bacilli_A > Izemoplasmatales > Izemoplasmataceae > CAZZAP01. Next base: position 70,302 of record CAZZAP010000005.1, on the reverse strand, counting down.
TACGAATTTCAGTACCTCCAAAATCGCCATATCCATCTGTGATATCTGTTTCATCAGTAATAGTGATTTCACTTGATGAACTAGTTGAAGCATCTAATCCAGTTCCAACAAATAACGCGTCAATCTCGAGATCACTTGGATAACCATTTGCTTCAATTTACTTGCTGAGTTGTACGAAATCGGAATTGATGATTCTGAAGAGTACAATGCATCCATTACGATGGCAAGTAATTTAACAACTTCTGGTATTGAAGAGTATGCAGAATTATCAAAAAATTACAAAATTGTATTAATTGATATTTCATTTAATACGTACTCAATAGACACGATAGAAGAGCTTATTGTAAACTTGCATAACTCCGACCAAGTCTTCATGATTAATACACTTGAATATTCTGAACCAGACGGTGAAAACTTAGTGGCTGTTTCAATTACGATGTTTTCATATTATGAAGAAATCGAATAAAAAAATAAAGGAAACCTAGACGGTTTCCTTTTCTTTTCGTAGTAATTCAATCTCTTTAATTAATTCATCGTATAACTCATGTTCTTTTACCTTGCGTTTAATGGTTCCCCCAATAAAGATTAATCCTTCACCTTTACCACCAGCAACGCCTATATCCGCCGCTCTTGCTTCTCCAGGACCATTTACCGCGCAACCCATAACTGCAACCGTTATATCTGTGTCAATCGTCTCTAAGTATGCTTCAACCTTATTTACAAGGTCAAACATCTCGTATTGTAATCTACCACAAGTTGGACAACTAATCAGTTTTGGTTTCTTAAATAAACCTAGAACACTTAAAATCTCTTTTGCCACGCGTACTTCTTCAGTAGGATTTGTGCTAAGGGATACACGAATTGTATTTCCAATTCCTTCAGCAAGTAAAATACCAATCCCGATTGAACTCTTAATTGTCCCTCCAAATTTTGTTCCACTTTCCGTAATTCCCAAATGAAGTGGATAATTAAATGTGCTTGCAGCTAATCGATATGCCTCAACTGCCATATCAACTTCACTCGCTTTTAATGAAATAACAATATCATAAAAGCCTAATTTCTCAAGTAAAGAGACATGGTATTTTGCGCTTTCAATCATTGCTTTAGGTGTTCGACCATATTGCTTAAGAAGACCTTTCTCAAGCGATCCAGCATTGATTCCAATCCGAATTGGAATTTGCTTTTTCTTACACGCATCAACAACCAACTTTGTACGTTCATCATCACCGATATTTCCAGGATTGATGCGTACTTTATCAATACCACCTTCAATAACCTCTAGCGCTAAGCGATAATCAAAGTGAATATCCGCGACTAAGGGAACTGTTGTGTGTTTTTTAATTTCTTTAATTGCCTTGGCATCTTCCATGTCGAAAATCGCCAATCGAACGATTTGGCTACCCATCGTCGCTAGTTCATTTATTTGGCGTACTACACGATCAACATGCTTTGTTTTTTCAGTGCACATCGTCTGTATGATAACTTCATTTGAACCACCGATTATAATATTGCCAACTTTTACTTGTTTTGTTTGTTTTCTTGTATACATTTTATCACCGCTTTAATTATACATTATAACGGTGGAAAAATACATAAATGTGTTGCATTTTCTAATTATTAATGATATATTAAAAAATGACTTTAGTGAGGAGGAATTATAGTGAGAGTAAATTTTACAATGCGTTGCACTGAGTGTAAAAATGAAAACTACAGAATGGCTAAAAACAAAAAACTTCATCCTGAAAGAATGGAAGCAAATAAATTCTGTCCAAAATGTGGTAAAAAAACAGCACATAAAGAGAAAAAATAAGCGAAAACTTCTTTTACCAGAAGTTTTTTTAATAGAGGTGAAAATACAATGAAAAAATATGTATTTGGTATTGATATTGGTGGAACATCTGTCAAAATTGGTTTGTTTAATACCTACGGAGATCTTGTTGATAAGTGGGAAGTACGAACGGATGTTTCAAATCATGGGAAAAATATCATCAGAGATATTTACTCTTCAATTTTAAAACGTGAAATCAACCTTGATGAAGTATTAGGGTATGGTTTTGGAGTACCTGGTCCTGTGATTGATAATGTAGTTGTACGCTGCGTCAATCTTGGCTGGAGTGAGTATGATTTAAAAAGTGAGTTCCTAAAACTAGTAAGTACAGGATTTGTGTATGTAGAAAATGATGCGAATGCTGCAACGCTAGGTGAAACATGGAAAGGTGCTGGGAAAGCATACGACCATAGCGCAATGATTACACTTGGTACTGGTGTTGGTGGTGGAATTGTAGTGAATAATCGTATCATTGATGGAGCGCATGGCGCTGCTGGTGAATTAGGCCATATAAAAGTGGTTCATGAAAATGGAGCAATCTGCAATTGCGGAAATACTGGTTGCCTTGAAACTGTTGCTAGTGCAACAGGTATTAAACGTATCTATTCAACGATATATGAACGTGAACATGGAGTGAAAATTCCGTTTCGTCCAAGCGCTAAGAAAGTGATGGATGACGCTGAAAAAGGGGACAAATTCTCTATCGAAACGATTGATAAAGTGGCATATTATCTTGGATATGCATGCTCTATTGTAAGTGTTACGACAAATCCTGATGCCATTATCTTTGGTGGTGGGGTTTCAAAAGCCGGAGCATTTTTATTAGATCAAGTCGATGCTTATTTCCGTCAAATGATGTTTGGTCCTGTAAAGGACACAACACTAGTTACTGCTGAGTTAGGAAATGATGCAGGTATGTTTGGTGCAGCATCACTCGTAATTAATAATGGTTAAGGTAATTTCAAACGATTTTGCGGAAAACACATATATCATTGATAAACAAAAAGATTGTTTTATAATTGATCCAGGAACCAATTACAATGAAGTCAAAGACTATATTTTATCAAATGAATTAACTGTAAAAGGTATATTACTAACACACGGACATTTTGATCACATTATCGCAGTAAATCAAGTGGTAAGTGATTTTGATTGTGATATCTACATTCATGAACAAGAGCGTGATTTTCTATTTGATCCAAATCTTAATTTATCTTCATCAACGTATAACCGCTTTACTGTTACTCAAAAGAATAAAGTGCAGGTATTAAACGACAAAGATACATTAACACTTGGATACGATAAAATAGAAGTAGTGCACACTCCAGGTCATACAAGAGGTTCTGTCTGCTTTCAATACAAACGATTCCTCTTTAGTGGTGACACCCTATTTAAAGGGACTGTCGGAAGAACGGATTTACCAACGTCTTCTAAAACCGATTTAGAGCGAAGTTTAAAGAAAATTGTTGGTTTGTGTAAAGATAACACCATCATTTATCCTGGTCACGGTCACTTTACAACCATGTTAAATGAGAAATACGAAAACCCTTATTTAAAAGGATAAACAGCTATTAATTTAGCTGTTTTTTTATTTTTAGCACTCATCACTTGACACTGCTAAATGGTTGTTGTATAATGTTGTTAGCAAATATGAAGTTAGAGTGCTAACGGAGGTGGATTTATGTTGTCAGAAAGACAAGAACTAATCTTGAAACTTATTGTTGATGTATATGTGAAAACTGCTGAACCAGTAGGTTCTAGAACACTTTCAAAACTGGTTGATGTTTCACCTGCAACAATCCGCAATGAAATGGCTGATTTGGAAGATTTAGGATACATTGAAAAGACTCATTCATCTAGTGGACGTGTACCTTCTGATAAAGGGTATCACTATTATATTGAGAAACTAATTAATAATCCTGAAGATATTAAAAAAAGTTATACGATTATTGATGAGTTATTTACAAATACAAAGATGAAACGTGAAGAGGCAATTCAGCAAGCAATGAACTTGTTATCACAATTAACGAATTATACAACTATCGCACTGGGACATAGTGCGTACGGTTCAAAAGTTAAAAAAATCGAATTAGTGCCACTGCACGAAAGTAGTTGCCTTGTCTTAATCGTTACTAACTTAGGACATGTAGAAAGCAAACAAATTATCTTGCCAAGCGGTGTTGATATTGATGAATTTAAACGTGTAATTGAAATTTTTAATGATATTTTATACGATTGTCCCATCTCAAAAGTATCTGAAAAAATTCATTATGAAATTAGTAAAGAACATATCTCAGAAATGCTTGTATATAATAAAACAATCATTGATACATTCTTAGAAGCATTTACGAAGTTTACACAATCAAAGTATTACTTAACGGGTACAAACAAGATGTTATATCAACCTGAATTTAACGATGTAAGTAAAGTTCGTACATTACTTGATTTCTTTGAGCAAAATGAGATATTCAAACTAGCTGAAAATACACAAAGAACAGGGATTGAAGTGCGAATTGGGAAAGAAAATTCCATTAACGCAATGCAAGACTGTACGGTTATTACCGTTCCATACGATTTAAGTGAACAAGAAAAAGGAACCATTGCAATCGTCGGTCCAACAAGAATGGAATACAAAAAAGTAATACCATTAATCAAATACTTAGCGGCACATATGTCGAAATTATATAAGGAGTAAAGGAATGGCAAAGAAGAGCAAGAAAGAAATTATTGAAACTGATGTTTCGAAGGAAGTGACTGAAGAGGTTACAGAAGAATTAGAAAAAGAACCTACTTTAGAAGAACTTCTTGAGCAAAAAGAAACTGAAATTAAAGAACTAAAAAATGAACTATTAAAGCAACATGCTGATTTAGATAACATTCGTAAACGTCTTGAAAAAGAACGCACATTAGAGCGTAAATACGCAGCAATGAATGTATGCAAAGGGTTAATCACACCACTAGATCACTTTGATTTAGCACTAAATCATGAAACAACCGATGAAGCAGTTAAAAACTTCATGCAAGGATTTAAAATGATTAAAGAAGAACTTAGCAAGGCACTTGAAACTGAAGGAGTAACAGAGATAGATGCACTTGATGAGGAATATAATCCACAGTTCCATCAGGCAATCATGACGGAAAAAGTGGAAGGTAAAGATGGGAACATTGTAATCGAAGTATTACAAAAAGGTTACATGTTCAAAGATCGAGTAATTAGACCTGCAATGGTTAAAATAAGCGAATAATATAAGGAGTGAAAATAATGGGTAAAATCATAGGTATTGACTTAGGAACAACAAATAGTTGTGTCGCAGTAATGGAAGGAAAAGAAGCAAAAGTAATCGCAAATGCAGAAGGTGCAAGAACTACACCATCTGTTGTCGCATTTAAAGATGGTGAAATTCAAGTTGGTGAAGTAGCAAAACGTCAAGTTATTACGAATCCAGATACTGTTTCATCAGTAAAAAGACATATGGGTACAGCTCATAAAGAAAAAGTAAACGGAAAAACATATACACCACAAGAAATCTCAGCAATGATTCTTCAAAACTTGAAGAAAACTGCAGAAGATTACTTGGGTCACAAAGTTACAGAAGCAGTAATTACTGTACCCGCATACTTTAATGATGCAGAACGACAAGCAACAAAAGATGCTGGTAAAATTGCTGGTTTGGATGTAAAACGTATTATTAATGAGCCAACTGCAGCTGCGCTTGCATACGGTATTGATAAAACAGATAAAACACAAACAGTGTTAGTATATGACCTTGGTGGAGGTACATTTGATGTATCGATCTTAGAACTTGCAGATGGTACATTCGAAGTAATTAGTACTGCAGGTAATAATCGCCTTGGTGGAGATGACTTTGATCACAAAGTAATGGATTGGTTAGTTGCAGAATTCAAAAAAGAAACTGCAGTAGACTTATCAAAAGACAAAATGGCAATGCAACGTTTAAAAGACGCTGCTGAAAAAGCTAAAAAAGATTTAAGTGGTATCACTTCAGCACAAATCAGTTTACCATTCATTAGTGTTGGTCCAGCTGGTCCTGTGCATTTAGAGCAAACTCTTACAAGAGCAAAATTTAATGAATTAACAGCAGACTTAGTTGAAAAAACAATGGGTCCTGTACGTAGAGCATTAAAAGATGCTTCAATGACAAGAAACGATGTTCATCAAGTATTATTAGTTGGTGGATCAACTCGTATCCCTGCTGTACAAGATGCAATTAGAAGTGAATTAACCAAAGAACCAAACAAAGGTGTAAATCCTGATGAAGTAGTAGCAATGGGTGCTGCCATTCAAGGTGGGGTATTAGCTGGTGATGTTAAAGACGTATTATTACTTGATGTAACGCCTTTATCACTTGGTATTGAAACACTTGGTGGTGTAATGACAAAACTGATTGAACGTAATACAACAATTCCAACAAGTAAATCACAAGTATTCAGTACAGCAGCAGACAATCAACCTGCAGTAGACCTTCATGTATTACAAGGTGAACGTCCAATGGCAAACCAAAACAAAACACTAGGTAGATTCCAATTAACGGACATTCCACCAGCACCAAGAGGAGTTCCACAAATCGAAGTATCATTTGATATTGATGCAAATGGTATTGTAAATGTAAAAGCAAAAGATTTAGGTACTGGTAAATCACAATCAATCACGATTCAAAATGGGTCAGGATTAAGTGAAGATGATATTGAAAGAATGGTGCGTGAAGCAGAAGAAAACGCAGAAGCAGATGCTAAATTGAAAGAAGATGCTGACGTGCGTAACGAAGCGGATCAATTAATCTTTGCCACAAACAAAGCAATCACTGATTTAGGTGAGAATGTAACGGAAGATGAAAAGAAAGACGCTGAAGAAAAAATAAGCGCGCTTGAAGAAGCATTAAAAGGTGAAGATCTAGAAGACATCAAAACGAAAAAAGAAGAACTAAATACAGTTGCTCAAAACTTAGCAACTAAAGCATATCAACAAGCACAAGCAGCACAAGAAGCAACAGGTGCAAACGGTGCTGCAGATGATGAAGCACAAGACGATACTGTAGTTGACGCAGAATTTGAAGAAGTAGACTAAAAAGAAGCAGACTATCTGCTTCTTTACCAATGTGAGGTGACACTATGAGCAAACGAGATTACTACGACGTACTAGGAATAGATAAAAACTCTGATGATGCATCTATCAAAGGAGCGTATCGAAAACTAGCAAAGAAATATCATCCTGATGTATCTACTGAAACTGATGCGGAAGCGAAATTTAAAGAAGTACAAGAAGCATATGAAGTGCTGAGTGATTCAACAAAACGTGCTCAGTACGATCAATTTGGCCATGCAGCAAACAATGGCCAAGGATTTAACACCTCTGGATTTGGTGGATTTGATTTTGATATCAATGACATCTTTTCTAGTTTCTTTGGTGGTGGTTCACCACGTAATACTAGCCGAAGAAGAAAAGGTAGCGATATTCAAAAACGTATGAGAGTTACATTTAAAGAAGCGATTTTTGGAAGTAAACGAAAAATAAAAGTAACCTCTCATGATGAATGTCATACATGCCATGGAACTGGTGCTCACTCAAAAAACGATGTAAAAACGTGTACACAGTGTAATGGAAGAGGAACAGTTGTTGTAGAACAACAATCGATCTTTGGACGCACAAGAACACAAACAACTTGTCCTAAATGTCACGGGAAAGGTAAAGAAATTACCAAACCTTGTAACACGTGTCATGGTGAAGGAATTGAATCCATTTCAAAAGAAATCGAAATTACTGTTCCTGAAGGAATCGATACCGGACAACAAATTCGTTTAGAAGGATATGGAAACAAAGGACTTAATGGTGGTTCTGCAGGTGATTTATACATCTTATTCGATGTTGAAAAACACCCACTCTATGAACGTCATAACGATGATTTAGTAATTGAAGTACCAATTACATTTGTCCAAGCGTCTTTAGGAGACAATATCAAAGTTCCAACACCATACGGTGATGTCAAACTGAAAATACCTGCGGGTACACAAAGTAAAACAACATTTAGATTACGCGGTAAAGGTGCTCCAAACGTACGAAATAAACGTAAAGGTGATGAACATGTTATCGTCAATGTGGTTACACCAACAAAACTGAGTAAACAACAAATTAAACTCATGGAGCAACTTGCGAAAACAGACTTAACAAAAAACGAATCCATGTGGACAAAATTTAAAAACGCAATGCGAGGGTAAAAGGTTATTTTGTAACCTTTTTTCTTTGTTTATGATATAATATTTGTGGTGATAATATGCAACGATATTTTGTAAATGAATTAAATATTGAAACAAACAAAGCATTAATAGAGGAACAAGACTTTCATCATTTAAAGCATGTGATGAGACATCGCATAGGTGATGAAGTCATTGTCTGCAAAGATTCAAAATGTTTTCTTTCAAGCATTCTTGAGTATCAAGAGACATGCGCAGTAGTTGTATTAAAAAAAGAACTACCATCACAACAGAAAGCTGTCACAATTGATATCGCCCAAGGACTTATTAGGCGTGAACGTTTTGAATACATGCTCCAAAAAAGCACAGAACTTGGTGTGGATACCATTTTTCCTACAATGATGGCAAGAAGCATTGTCAAATTTGATCAGAAAAAAGCAGCATCGAAACTTGCTCGCTGGAATACCATTGTAAAAGAAGCCAGTGAACAAGCGCACCGTGTATCTGCTTCTTTTGTTGGAGATATTCACACATTAGCCAGTTTACCATTTGATGAATACGATCAAATTCTTGTTTGTTATGAAGCAGAAAACAACAGTACCAAATTAAAACAAGTACTGCAAAATAAAGTAGAAAAAATCTTGGTGGTTATCGGTCCAGAAGGCGGATTAACAGAACATGAAATTGAGAAGCTATCAAACATAAAAAATACATTTATGGTTGGATTAGGACCAAGAATACTCCGAAGTGAAACCGCAAGTAGTTATATATTAAGTGTATTAAGTTACAAGTACGAAATGAGTGATTAGATGAACGTCGCATTTTACACACTAGGATGCAAAGTAAATACCTATGAAACAGAGAGCTTATCAGAGCTCTTTCTTAACGATGGATTTACAAGAGTATCCCATAAAGAATACAGTGATGTCTATGTGATTAACACCTGTAGTGTAACCAACAGTGGAGATTCAAAAAGCCGAAAAGCGATTCGGAAGTTAATCAAACAAAATCCCGAAGCAGTCGTTGCAGTAATGGGATGTTACTCTCAACTAAAAGCAGATGATGTTTTTGCAATTGATGGAGTAGATATCGTAATTGGCACAATGCATAGAGAAGAATTACTGCCACTCGTAAAAAAAGTGTTACGTGACCGAGAAAAAATTAAAAAAGTTGAAGATGTATCGAGATACCGTGTTTTTGATCAAGTGAACGTTACACATTTCACAGAAAGTACAAGAGCCTTTCTTAAAATTCAAGACGGCTGTAATAATTTTTGTAGCTACTGCATCATCCCATTTGCTCGAGGACCAGTTCGTTCAAGAAGTAAGGATTCCGTTTTAAAAGAAGCGACGGAACTGGTAAGCAATGGCTATAAAGAAATCGTACTAACTGGAATTCATACAGGAGGATACGGTACTGATTTAGTAGACTATTCATTCTATGACTTACTTGTAGATTTATCAAACGTTCAAAGTATCCAGCGTATTCGAATATCGTCAATTGAGATAAACGAACTTACCGATGAGATACTATCATTACTAGCATCAAGTGATACCTTCGCAAACCATCTACACATACCCCTTCAAAGTGGCTCAGAATGGGTTTTGAAGGAAATGAGAAGGAAATACACGAAAGCTGAATATAAAGCGAAAATAGACCATATACGTAGGATTATACCTTTAATCGCCATCACCACTGACGTGATTGTTGGATTTCCAGGTGAAACAGATGAGATGTTTGAAGAAATGGAAGCTTTTATCAAAGAACTTGCATTTAGCGAACTGCATGTCTTCCCTTACTCAAAACGAAGTGGTACGAAAGCAGCGAAACGTTCAGATCACATTAATGGCATTATAAAATCGATTCGTGTTAATCGTCTATTAGAACTAAATGAAGAACTCGCAAGTGAGTACATTCAATCAAGTAAATCAAACGATGTATCAGTAATCTTTGAAACATCTGATGAACGTTATACATACGGTCATAGTGATACCTACATCAAAGTAAAAACAGATAAAGATGAAACACTTCATAATCAATTACGTTCATGTCAAATCATTCGTCCAAAGTATAAAGATACGTATGTCCAATTAAAAAGAAGCTGATGTTCAGCTTCTTTATTTAATACTATACGAGATGGTCACATCGCCATCATCACTATAAATCTCAAAGTCTTGTTGTTCTAAGATTACTTCTGGTAGCTCATGTAAAAAGATAATCATTTCATCCAAACACGAATACTTGTTAGTTGCCTCAATAATCATCTTTTGAGGCTTCTTAAACTTGATTCGTTTAAGTACTTTAGAATCTCTTGTAATCTTTATTATTAGTTTCTCTTTTGTTCTTTTTAGCAATTTTCCATATGAATATTGAACATGAATTTGAAGTTCTTCCACTTTATAAGAGATATATTTACGAACCTTTTTCTTTGCACTTCCCTTTAATTTTCTAAATTCGTTTGAGTTCTTTTTTCGTTTTCGACGAATTTTATCATTTAAGAGTAATCCATTAAATTTCTTCTTACGATTTTTTTTAGATTTTCTAACAAATCGCTTTGCACCCATGTATAAACGCGCTGTCTTCCATAATCGAAACATTAGGAATAATACAACAATAACAACAATTATTGACGTAATTAGATTATTCATTACTATTTCTATCAATCCACTCATTCTATCACATCCATTCAATATATCTATAAATATAATACCATAAAACACCGTATTTATGCCATAGAATGATTATTTGAATTAATTTTTCAAAAAACTTTACATTTGTCTTTTTATTTGGTATTATTATTAAGGCTAAAAACAACGAGTGAGAGGAGGGAAACCTATGGCAAAAACTGTTGTTAGAGAGAACGAATCAATCGAAGACGCTTTACGTAGATTTAAGCGTGATGTTTCACGTTCAGGTACCCTTGCTGAAGCTCGTAAAAGAGAATATTACGTAAAACCTAGCATCTCTAAGAAGATTAAACAAAAAGCAAACAAAAAAAGAGGAAACAAATAATAACAAATAACGGTGTAAAATGCCGTTATTTTTTTCTCTTATAATCATTTTGTGATATAATTAATGTATCAAAGCAGATTGGAGATTGGTATATTGGCAGATTTAATAAAACTGAATAGCAAGTTTCATAATTTTGACAGTTTCCAAGTAGTTGTGGGAAGCAATGATAAAAATATCAAGGTTTTAAATTCTGTATTAAACGTTGATGTTTTTACAAAGGGAGAAGATATTTTTGTTGACACAGTTGACAAAGATAAAATAAAGCAACTAGAAGTGATTTTTGAATCACTTATTAAGATTGCGAGTAATAACATTGTCATCTCTGAACGAGATGTCATTTATATTGCCAAATTAGCAACTGAAATGCATGTAGATGAAATACTAGATGTCTACTTAAATAGAACCTTAATCGTCAAAACCATAAACGGAAAACCACTATACGCAAAAACACTAAATCAAAAGCACTATATTAAGGCAATTAATCAAAATGATTTAGTCTTTGGAATCGGACCAGCAGGAACTGGTAAAACGTATGTTGCAGTATTAAATGGGATTGCGAAATTAAAAGAAGGAAGTATTAAGAAAATCATTTTAACAAGACCTGCTGTTGAAGCAGGAGAGAGTCTTGGGTTTTTACCGGGTGATTTAAAAGAAAAAGTAGATCCATACTTACGTCCTTTATACGATGCCTTATACGACGTATTAGGAACAAAGCAAACCGATGAATTAATTGAAAAAGGAACGATTGAAATCGCACCACTTGCGTACATGAGAGGTCGCACATTAGAAAACGCGTATGTGATATTAGATGAAGCACAAAATACAACAATTAACCAAATGAAATTGTTTCTAACTAGATTAGGATTTAACTCTAAAATGGTTGTTACAGGAGATATTACACAAATCGATTTACCAAAGAAAATTGGTAGTGGACTTGTAAATGCATGTAATTTACTTGAAGGAGTTCAAGGTATACGTATTATTAAATTTGAACGAGTAGACGTAATTCGTCATCCATTAGTTCAAAAAGTATTATCGAGGTACGAAAAATTTGAAGATCAATCTTCATAATCAGTACGATACAAAAAACTACCTTGAACCAATTTCAAAAATAGTAACCATAACAAGTAATTTGTTTTCCCTTCAAAAACAAACCGTAAATATCATTTTAGTAACCAATAAAACAATTCAAGAACTCAATCATCAATTTAGGAAGAAAGACTATCCTACTGATGTGCTTACGTTCCCAGATGGTGAACTAGGAAATCAAGGAGATATTTTTATTTCAATTGACAAATGTAAAGAACAAGCAGTAGAATTAGGACACTCGTTTGAAAGAGAACTAGGGTTCTTAACCGTCCATGGTTTATTACATACACTTGGATACGATCATCAAACAGAAGAACAAGAACAAGCGATGATTGAGCGTCAAAATCAAATTTTACATAAAGCAAAGCTATATAGGTAGGTGTTAACATGAACGATTTATACAACGCAGCAAAACAAGTATTACCAAACGCATATGCAGGATATTCGAAGTTTAAAGTAGCCGCAGCACTTCGCCTTACAAACGGTGAGATTATTACGGGTGTAAACGTAGAAAATGCATCGTTTGGTTTAACGAACTGTGCAGAGAGAACTGCGCTTTTTACCGCGTACACAAAGGGATATCGAAAAGAAGACATTAAAGAAATACTTATCACAACAGAACAAGATGACTTTATTTCACCTTGTGGAGCTTGTAGACAAGTACTTCGAGAGTTAATCCCAAGTGATGCGCCAGTCTATCTATCAAACAATAATGGCGATATAAAGGAAATTAAGAATGAAGACCTATTGCCACACGCATTTACGGAGAGTGATTTATAATGTTTAAGAGTGGTTTTGTGACAATTATAGGTAGGCCAAACGTTGGTAAATCAACGTTTTTAAACAATGTCTTAGGACAAAAGATATCGATTATGTCAGATAAACCACAAACAACTAGGAACAATATCTCAGGTATCTATACGAGTGAAACATCACAAATCATCTTTATTGATACCCCTGGTATCCATAAACCAAAACACAAACTAGGAGCCTACATGACACAAGAGGCAATTAACACGTTAAACACCGTTGATTTGATTATGTTTATGGTCGATTCAACAATGAATCCTGGTAAAGGTGATATGTTCATTATTGAAGAACTTAAAAAAGTAAAAGTACCAGTCCTTCTCATTGTGAACAAAGTAGATGAAATCACCGACATTGTTCGATTAAAGCGAAACATTGACACATACAAAGCAGCTTACAAGTTTGAAGGAATCTTCACAGTAAGTGCACTACGTGGTGACAATGTTGACAAACTTCTTGTTGATATCGAAGCAATGTTAGAAGAAGGTCCAAAGTACTATCCAGATGATCAAATTACCGATCATCCTGAAAAATTCATTATGAGTGAGCTAATACGTGAAAAAGTACTCCACTTAACAAAAGAAGAAGTGCCACACAGCGTTATGTGCTTAATTGATTACATGGAATACGATAAAAAGAATCCAAACCTGGTTAATATAAATGCCTCTATCATCGTCGAGAGAGATTCACAAAAAGGAATCATTATTGGTAAAGGTGGAAAAATGATAAAAGAGATTGGTACTAGAGCACGTAAAGATATCCTTTATCTGCTTGGTAATAAGGTATTTCTCGATTTACATGTTAAGGTAGAGAAAAACTGGAGAAATAAAGATTTTCATTTACGAAACTTTGGATATACTGAAGAAATGTAGGTGATTGCATGGCTGATATTGAAGCAATCGTTGTACATGGTGTTGAGTATAAAGATAGTAGTAAAATACTAAATCTATATTCAAACCAAGGACACTTTAGTGTCATGGCTCACGGTGTAAAAAAACACAATAATATCAATCGATTCATAAGTCAAAATTGCACCATTATAAAACTTGACCATCCTAAGAAGAATCTGCAAGCTCTAAAGGATGGTTCTTTAGTAGAAGAATTCAAGAATATTAAATCTGATCCGTTTTCATACGCATACATGACACACATTCTAGAGTTGCTTCAACACGTTGTAAATGAAGATGCAGATCATCAAAAGATGTATTCATTTGTAAAACGATTACTGCATCTTGTAAACGATGGACTTGATCCAGAAGTGATTAGTTTTATCTATGAATTAAAATTATTATTCTTTATTGGATATGGACTTAACTTCAAAACCTGCTCAGTATGTGATGAAAATACCAACCTTGTATTTTCAATTACAAATGGTGGATTAGTTTGCGCTGACCATTTGAATCCAAATATGCATTCATACGGTGAAGATATCTACGGTATTATGAAGCAGCTATACTACATTGTTATTAACGATGGTGTCATTCCAAACGTGGATGATACAACAAAAACAATTATCCGTCATATCATCGATGTACTATATGAAGAGTTTGTCTCGTATCATTCAAAATCACTAAAGATTATTCAGCAATTTAAAAAATACTAAAAAGAGTTTTACTCTTTTTTTCTTTTCTGTGGTATAATATACACTGCATAAATATGTCCAAATGTCAATTTAGGAGGCTTACTATGAGTAAAATTAATATGGAAGAATTAGTTAACTACGCTAAGAATTATGGATTCGTATACCAAGGAAGTGCCATCTATGGTGGGCTTGCAAACACATGGGATTATGGTCCGCTTGGTGTAGAACTAAAAAACAACATCAAAAAAGCTTGGTGGAAACGATTTGTACAAGAGGGGAACTTGAATGTTGGGCTAGATAGTTCAATTCTTTTAAACCCTAAAACGTGGGAGGCAAGTGGACACGTTGGTGGTTTTAGCGACCCACTTACAGATTGTAAAAAATGTAATACAAGACATCGTGCTGATAAGTTAATTGAAAACTTTAATGGTGTCATCGCAGACGGTTGGTCGAATGAGAAAATGCTTGATTATATGGTAGAGCATAAGATTGTTTGCCCTAGTTGTGGTGCACTTGATTATACAGAGATTAGACAATTTAATCTGATGTTCAAAACACAACAAGGTGTTGTAACAGGGAATGATATTTACCTACGACCTGAAACAGCGCAAGGGATTTTTTTAAACTTCAAGAATATCCAACGTACAACAAGACGTAAAGTACCATTTGGGATTGCCCAAATTGGGAAATCATTTCGAAATGAAATTACACCTGGTAACTTCATTTTTAGAACGAGAGAGTTTGAGCAAATGGAACTGGAGTTTTTCTGTAAACCAGGTACTGAATTAGAGTGGTTTACATACTGGAAAGATGCATCGTATAACTTCTTGCTGTCACTAGGTTTGAAGGCAGAAGATATTAAACTGCGTGACCATGAAGCAGATCAACTCTCGCACTATTCAAATGCTACAACAGATATAGAATACAAGTTCGTATGGGGATTTGATGAGTTATGGGGAGTTGCATCTCGCACGGACTTTGATTTAAATGCACATCAAACGCATTCAGGGCAATCATTACTGTACTTAGACCCTGATACGAATGAAAAGTATCTACCATATGTAATCGAACCTTCACTAGGTGTTGAACGTTTATTCCTAGCGATTTTGGGAGATGCATACAAAGTTGAAACACTTGAAAACGGGGAAGAGCGAATCAACTTATCAATCTTACCTAGTTTAGCACCGTACAAGGTTGCTGTATTACCATTAATTAAGAAATATCACAAAGAAAAAGCAGAGGAAATGGTGAAGTACCTTGAGCGTTTCTTTGTTGTTACATATGATGAAACAGGAAAAATCGGGAAACGATACCGTCGTCAAGATGCGATTGGGACTCCATTCTGTTTAACAATTGATGATATTGGTGTGAAGGAAGAAAAATTCACATTACGTGATCGTGATACAATGGAACAAATCACATTAACAAAAGAAGAATTAATTCCATACTTATTGGAGAAGACATATTACTAAGGTGATTAAATGGCAAGAATAAGTGAAGAAGTTGTTAATGAAATACTAGGCAAAACAGATTTAGTTGATCTGGTTAGCGAGAAAGTAGCTCTTTCAAAACAAGGAAAGAGTTATTTTGGACTTTGCCCATTTCACAGTGAAAAAACTCCTTCATTTAGTGTCGAACCGGAGAAAAAGATCTATACTTGTTTCTCTTGTGGTGAAAAAGGTAATGCTATCACATGGAAACAAAAAATGGGTAATCTATCATTTATTGAAGCCGTTGAGCAATTAGCTGATCGCGCTAATATGATGCTTGATTTTACAGAGTACAAAAAAGAAAATCCAAACAAGAAGTATTTTGATATCAACAACGATGCGAAAGGTTTTTATAAACTGTTCTTATCAAACACTGTTCAAGGACAAGAGGCAAAGTCTTACTTACATAATCGTCAGATAACCGCGGACATTATTGATTATTTTGATATTGGACTAGCACCTACTGGTTTTGATTTACTATACAAAACATTGAAAGAAAAAGGATACCTTGTCTCCGATATGTTTGATTTAGGACTTGTTAAAAAAAGTAAACAAGATAGTTTTTACGATTTATTTAGAGAACGCATCATTTTCCCAATCCATAACGCTAGTGGTCACGTAGTAGCCTTCTCAGGGCGCGTTTATAAAGATGGTGATCAATCAGCCAAATACATCAATTCACCACAAACGGTTGTGTTTACTAAGAGTAACGTTTTATACAATATGCACAACGCGATAAATGAAATCAAAAAAAGTGGTAGAGTCGTTTTATTTGAAGGGTATATGGACGTGATTGCCGCATACAGAGCTGGAATCAAAGACAGCATCGCTTCGATGGGTACAAGTTTAACCAAAGATCAAGTAAAACTGATTAAACGTTACACCAATGAAGTAACGATTTGTTACGATGGTGACAACGCTGGAATTGAGGCTGCCTCAAGAGCACTCGAGATGTTTAACAACGAACGTATGAATGCAAAAATTGTCATATTGCCAAACGGACTTGATCCAGATGACTATATTGAAAAGTATGATGAAAAAGCATTATCTGACTACATAAATCACAAGTGGTATAGTAGTGTGCGTTTCTTGTATATGAAACATAAAAACGATATTGATTTTACAAAAATGCTCGATATTGAAAAATTCAAGAAGGCAATCTTTAACCTAATTAAAAATGAATCACGAACAACCATAGAAGTATTTCTAAAAGACATGGCAGATGATATAAAACTATCTGTTGAATCGGTAAAACAAGACTTTCAACAATACACAAAAAAGAATGTCCAAGTGCGACGCAGCAAATCAGCACAAATCGTACCGATTATGAATAAATATGAAAAAGCTGAAAGGCGATTAATTAACTATTTCTTAGAAGACATAAAGTACTTAATTGAGTACAACAAAACAATGGGTGAAACATTCTTTATTGAAGCGGATGTCCGTGATTTAAAGATGATTATAGAAGACAACATGTATCACAATTACAGACAAGATGGTAACGTACTAGTAGATGTCGATGTATTCATTAAACATCTCTCTGAAACACAACTACATTTTTATGAAGGAAAAATAAAAAGTAAGATGGTTGATATAAGTGAAGAGGAGTTTCATGATCTCATGGAGACAATGAACGAGTACAAAGTCATTTTAGAAAATAAAGATGATGAAGAACGTATTAAAAAAGCACAGTCACTCGAAGAGAAAATCGCTCTTGCTAAAAGACGTGACAAAAAGATCAAGGAGGTAAAGCATGGACAAAGATAAGATTGTTCAAGAACTGATTGAAATCAGTAAAGTAAAGGGGTATTTACCAGTAAGTGAAATACTGAAATTCGTAAGTGATGACACTGACGATTTCGATGAAATTATCGCGGAGTTAGAGAAAAAGCAAGTTGACGTAGTAAGCGAAGATGAAATGGTGAACTACGAACTACCAGAAGATGCAGTCGCAGATATTGAAGTACCTGAAGCATTTGATGAATTAGACCCAACTATCGTGCTTGATTTAGACTTTACAAAAGATATTGAAAAAGAATTATTACTTGATAAATCATTTGAAAATCAAATTTCAATCAAAGTAGACGACCCAGTTCGTATGTATTTAAAAGAGATTGGTCGTGTTGATTTACTAGAAGGTACAACAGAAGTTGAACTAGCAACAGACATCGCAAATGCAAAAGTTGCCAAAGAGCAGTTTGATGATATGGTTGCAAACGGTGAAGAAATTGATCCAACCTATAAGCAAGAAGTTGAATCAATGATGTATAAAGGAGAACTAGCGAAGCAAAAGCTAGTTGAAGCAAACTTGCGTTTAGTTGTATCAATCGCCAAACGTTATGTAGGGCGTGGAATGCAGTTTCTTGATTTAATCCAAGAAGGTAATATGGGGTTAATGAAAGCAGTTGGTAAGTTTGACCATACAAAAGGATTCAAGTTTTCAACATATGCAACATGGTGGATTAGACAAGCAATTACAAGAGCCATCGCAGACCAAGCTAGAACGATACGTATTCCAGTGCACATGGTAGAAACTATCAATAAATTGGTTCGTACTCAGCGCCAATTAATCCAAGAATTAAAACGTGAACCTCATCCAGAAGAAGTCGCTGAACGTATGGGAATTAGTGTTGAAAAAGTACAAATTATCCAAAAAGTTGCACAAGAACCTATCAGTCTTGAATCACCAGTAGGTGAGGAAGAAGATTCTAGTTTAGGTGATTTTATACCAGATCCAGACACATTAACTCCAATGGAGTTTACGTCTAAAGAAATGCTTAAACGCCAATTAGACTTAGTACTTGAAACTCTTACAGATCGTGAAGAAAAAGTACTTAGAATGCGCTTTGGATTATTGGATGGTCGTTCTAGAACTCTTGAAGAGGTTGGTAGAGAATTTGGTGTTACTAGAGAGCGTATCAGACAAATTGAAGCCAAAGCACTTCGTAAATTACGTCACCCATCTAGATCAAAACAATTGAAAGACTTTATGATTGGAAAATAATGAAACTATCAACGAGACTATTGCACTGTGCAAACTATGCAACTGGGTTTAATAAGTTAGCTGACATTGGAACTGACCATGCATTGCTACCTATGTATGCAGTAACCGAAGGTCTAGTGTCTAAAGCACAAGCAATTGACAATAAAAAAGGACCATATGAAACCGCAGTTTCAAATGTCCAAAAACAAGGGTTAGAAAATAAAGTTGAGGTTATCTTAGGTGATGGCCTCAGTAAATTAGATTCAGATGTAGATGTTGTTGTAATAAGTGGTATGGGAGGCGGACTTATCGCCAAGATACTGACAGAAAACCCACGTAAGAATGTTGAACGATTTATTTTACAGCCAAATAATAACTCACAAGCAATACGTAAAATATTGCCAGAGATTAACTGTAAGATAGTAGATGAAATTGTCTTTTTAGATGGACATGAAATTTATGAAATAGTTGTCATTGAAAAAGGTTTTCAAAAGCTAAGTAATCTAGAGCAGTTATTTGGACCAATCAACTTACGTGAAAAGCCCTATTATTTTGTTAAAATGCTAACGCTTGAGTTAGATAAACTACATAGAATTTTAGAGCAAATAAGTGATCCAATGCAACGATTACCAATTAAAGCTAAAATTCAGTTAATTGAGGAGGCGTTACGATGAAAGGGTTAAAACTAAAACAGATACTTGAAGACAAATTTCCATTAGCATTACAAGAAGAATGGGATAATTCAGGACTTCAGGTAGGTACCTTGAATAAAGAAATTAACTCCATATTAATTGCACTTGATGTAACGCAAGAGATAATCAATGAAGCAATTGATAAGAAAGTTGATATGATAATTACGCACCACCCTCTTTTATTCATGCCAATAAAGTCTCTTGAAATCGACGTTCACATTGGAAAATATGTACATCAACTGATTACACACAATATTACGCTATATGCGATTCATACAAATTACGATAGTATCGCTGAATCAATGAGCAAACAGCTAGGGAACTTACTACATCTAAAGCAAATGAGTCCACTGATTATGGTGACTGAAACAAATGGTTATGGTGTGAAAGGATCTATTCCCAAAACCCCAATTAAAAAATACATCGAGAATGTGAAAGAAACATTCGGTGTAAAAAATGCAAGATTTATTGGTGACCTTACTTCAACAGTATCAAAAGTAGCTCTTTTAGGTGGCAGTGGAAAAGACGATATGAAACAAGTATCGAAAATGAATGTGGATTTATATATTACGGGTGATATTACTTATCACTTCGCAGTTGATGCCCATGCACTAGGACTCAACGTTCTTGATATCGGCCATTTTATTGAACATAAAGGCTTAATCGGAATAAAAGAAATGATTGAAAAAGAGGTTTCCATACCCGTTATGATAAGTAACTGCATGAAAGACCCATATATAGAGGTATAAAAAAAAGAGCGAATAGCTCTCTTTTTTTTATACTTCGTAAATCGCCTCTACAGGACAAACTACTTCACATGCTCCACAGTCGATACATACATCTTCATCAATTACGAAGATATCACCTTCAGAAATACAATCAACTGGACACTCAGGTACACATGCAGCACATGCGATACAATCTTCATTAATTCTTCTTGGCATAATAAACCTCCTTTGTAGTCTTTGTCTAACATTTATATTCTAATACTATTGATACGTTTTGTAAATACTTTTTATACAAAAAAGAATGCATATTAAAAGATTAATTAGAAAAATTATGTATATTCTTGCCTAAACACTACAAAAGCGGTAATATGACATTGTTACAAAAACATAAAAATTATAAATAGAGAGGGTTAAATTATGGATTTCGCTGAATTACTACAAGGATTAATCATTGGATTTAGGGAAGGATTAGAAGCGTTCTTAATAATCGCAATTATGCTAGAGTACCTAAACAAGAGTAATAGGAAAGAGGATAAGAGATATGTACTACACGGTCTAGGTTATGGTCTTGTAGCGTCACTTGCTTTTGGATTATTGTTGTTTGGATTATCGAAACTCATCAATACGAGCGAAGGGAACATTGCAAAACTATGGGAAGCTGGTGCCTCATTTATTGCGCTACTTTTAATCACAACATTTATTTACTGGATGATTAAGAACAGAAACAATATCGCATCCGATATTAAGGATCAACTTTCAGTAAAAGTTACAAAATGGGGAATTATATTACTTGCTGCCGTAATGGTGGCCCGAGAAGGTGCTGAAATTGCTATCTTAACGTTTGCCAAGTCTAATATGGGGTATTTTAGTGGTTCAATGATTGGTGTCTTTATATCGGCAATAATTGTCTTTCTAATTTACAAAGCACTAATAAACGTAAATTTAAAAGTAATTTTCAATATCACACTGATTTATCTAATTTTACAAGCTGGATTTATGCTTGGTTATTCAGTCCATGAGTTCTTATCATACCTTAAGGCAACTGAAGTCCTAAGTACAGATCATGCGCTTTATACAAAGCTATTCGACCTATCAGATACATTCTTGTATCACAAGGAGCGCATAATTGGTATGTTACTATATGCAACAATTGGTTGGTACTCGAAACCTGAAGTAATTCAGTTTACAATTCAATATACGTATACAGGTGTATTACTGCTATATTTCTTTAAAACGAGAAAGTAATTTAGGCTTGTTTTTCCAGCTTACTTCTTGTACAATAAGATAGAGATTTATTAAGGAGTGATATAATATGGAATTATGGTTAGCAATCGTGTTAATTGTTGTAGCGTTATTACTAGGTGCAGTACTTGGATTTTTCTTATCACAAAGATATTTTAAAAAATATTTAAGAGATAACCCACCAGTATCTGAAAGTATGATTCGTGCAATGATGACTCAAATGGGAAGAAAACCATCTGAAAAACAAGTAAGACAAGTAATGCAATCTATGAATCAGGCAAAATAAAATAAAACCCTCGAAAGAGGGTTTTTAATTTGAAGTCAAATATAATTGACCGATTAATAGTTACTTGAGGGCTTTATTAAGGCATTCAAGTGGTCAATTATATAAATAATGTTATTAATGGTCAATAGTTGAGTAAAGAAAAAACAGCATTTCTGCTGTTTATAACCATGTGATTTTGGATTCTTCTTTTCTTAGTAACTTTCGATAGTTACTTTGGTGTCTGATTAATACTAGTAGACACAAGAATGCAGAATATGGAAGAATAGGTAAATCCATGATTGCTGATAGTACGACTAAACCTAATGCAGTTGCTGTGGATGCAACACTTACATATTTCGTTAGCTTTAGTACAACAAAGAATACTATTGCTAATATTAAAGCCATTAAAGGGTTTAATACTATAACTAATCCTCCACTTGTAGCTACCGCTTTTCCACCTCCAAATCTTAGGAAAACACTAAATACATGTCCCAGTACAGCAGCAACACCATAAAGTATTATTGGAATTGATGGATCTACTGTGATCCAGCCTAACTTAATGATTAAAATCAACCATCCACCCTTTAATACATCAAGAAAAACTACCAATAATCCATATTTTTTTCCAAGGTATCTTAAAGCGTTAGTTCCTCCCGGATTCCCACTACCATGTTTACGTACATCTACACCAGTGAATAACCGCCCAACTACAATGGAAAACGGTATTGAACCAACGATGTATGCAAGTACCAATAAACTTACTTCTAGTATCATAATTTTCACTCCAATTTCGTTACTTACAACACATTATATCATATTGTTTTTAAAAATTATACTACAAAAACCGTTTTCATTTTGTTATAATTAAAAATAGTTGAATGAGAGGATGTGAATGTATGTCTGATACTTTACAAAATTATAATGCTGAATCAATTCAAATCCTTGAGGAACTTGAAGCAGTCAGAAAACGTCCTGGAATGTACATAGGAAGTACTGATTCTAGAGGTCTTCATCATTTAGTATGGGAAATTGTCGATAATGCAATCGATGAAGTACTTGCTGGATATGGTAATGAGATTACTGTTACGATCAAAGAGGATAATAGCATCGTTGTAGTTGATAATGGACGAGGTGTACCAATTGATATGCACCAAAGTGGTAAATCTGCAGTAGAAATTATTTATACAAAATTACATGCAGGTGGTAAATTTGGCCAAGCTGGAGGATACAAAGTATCTGGTGGTTTACATGGTGTTGGTGCATCTGTAGTAAATGCCCTTAGTGAATTTGTTGATGTTACTGTTCATCGAAACAATAAAATTTACAACATCAAATTCAGTGAAGGTGGTAGAAACGTTTCTCAATTGGAAGAAATTGGTGAAACAAAAAAAACTGGTACAGTAGTATGGTTCAAACCTGATGCTGATATGTTTTCAACATCAGTATTTAATTATCAAACCCTAGTTGAGCGCTTAAGAGAAAGTGCCTTTTTACTTAAAGGGTTAAAAGTAATACTGATTGATGAACGTTCGCAAATGCGAAATGAGTTTTTATATGAAGACGGAATAATTTCTTACATTGATTTTGTAAACAAAAATAAAACCTTAATTCATGAGACAAAATTTTTGGAAGGTGCTTCACTTGAAATTGAAGTAGAAGTAGCATTTCAATTCACAAAATCTTATACCGATCAAATTATTTCATTTGTAAATAACGTAAGAACAAAAGATGGTGGGACACATGAAACCGGATATAAATCAGCTCTTACTAAATTATTTAATGAATATGGTCAACGTGTTGGATTAGTAAAAAATGGTCGTAAATTAGAGGGTGCAGATATTCGAGAAGGTCTAACGACAGTATTATCTGTTAGAATACCTGAAAACTTACTACAATTTGAAGGACAAACTAAGAATAAGTTAGGAACTCCAGATGCTAGAACAGCTGTAGAACAAGTAGTTTCTGAAAAAATGACGTATTTCTTAGAAGAAAACAACAATTTAACATATACTTTAATTGATAAAGCACTTAAAGCCCAAATGGCTAGAGATGCTGCACGAAAAGCAAGAGAAGAGGCAAGATTAGAACGTAAAAAATCTAAAACTGAAACGAATTTATCTGGTAAACTCTCTCCTGCGCAATCAAAAGATCCAAGCAAGAAAGAACTTTACTTAGTCGAGGGTGATTCTGCTGGTGGTAGTGCAAAACAAGGTAGAGACCGTAAGTTTCAGGCGATTTTACCATTACGTGGTAAAGTAATTAACTCAGAAAAAGCTTCTATTGAAGCCGTTTTAAAGAATGAAGAAGTAAACACAATCATTCATACAATTGGAGCAGGTTTAGGACCTGATTTCGATATAGAAAAATGTAAATATAACAAAGTAATCCTTATGACAGATGCCGATACTGATGGTGCGCATATTCAAGTATTATTATTGACATTCTTCTTTAGATATATGAGAGAACTAGTAGAGGCTGGTAAAGTCTATATTGCATTACCTCCTTTATACAAAATAACAGCAAAAGTACGTAATAAAGCCAATATTATCTATGCTTGGAGTGATGAAGAACTTGACTCTTTAACAAGAGAGTTACGCTCATACAACATTCAACGCTTCAAAGGTCTAGGTGAAATGAATGCTTCACAATTATGGGATACAACAATGAATCCTACTTCTAGAACACTAATACAAGTTAACATTGATGATCTTGCTGACGCTGATCAAAGAATCTCAATTCTTATGGGAGATAAAGTCGAACCACGAAGAGATTGGATTGAAAATAACGTGACATTCTCTAGTGAAGATGACTTTAAAATAGGGGTTTAACATGGCAAAAAAGAAAATTGTAGATGAAATTAACGAGTTTGTAGAAGAAAAGATTAAAAAAGAGAATTTAGAAGATATTGTTGGTGAACGATTTGGAAGATATTCAAAATATATCATTCAAGATAGAGCACTTCCTGATGTACGAGATGGATTAAAACCAGTACAAAGACGTGTTCTTTATTCAATGTATAAACTAGGAATGTTTAATGACAAACCATATAAAAAATCAGCACGTATTGTTGGAGATGTAATCGGTAAGTATCATCCACATGGTGACACATCTGTTTATGACGCAATGGTGCGATTGTCGCAGGAGTGGAAAATCAATGTGCCACTGATTGATATGCATGGTAACAATGGATCAATCGATGGTGACAGTGCAGCCGCGATGAGATATACAGAAGCAAGAATGAGTTCTGCAAGTGGGTATCTACTTCAAGATATCGATAAAAGAACTGTCGATTTCGTACCAAATTTTGATGATGAAGAATATGAACCAACTGTGCTTCCAGCACGTTATCCAAACTTACTGGTCAATGGTTCAACCGGTATCTCAGCTGGGTATGCTACTGAAATACCACCGCATAATTTACGAGAAGTAATACGAACTATTATTAAACGTATTGAATCTCCAGAAATGACAATTGATGATGTTCTAAAAATTATGAAAGGTCCAGATTTCCCAACAGGTGCAATCGTACAAGGGAAGGATCAAATACGAGCAGCATTTGAAACTGGACGCGGAAGAATCATTATAAAATCAAAAACCGAGATTGAAAATCAATCGATAATAATAACTGAAATACCGTATGAAGTTAACAAAGCGAACTTGGTTCGTAAAATGGATGATATTCGTATTAAAAAACAAGTAAACGGTATTCAGGAAGTACGCGATGAATCAGATCGTGACGGTCTCCGTATCGTTGTAGACGTGAAAAAAGGCGTTAATCCTGAGTTCATTCTAAACTTCTTACATAAAAAAACGGATTTAACGAAATCATATAACTATAACATGGTTGCCATCAATAACAAGCGACCTATGTTAATGGGTGTATTACCAATGATTGATGCATATATACTGCATCAAAAAGAAGTAATCACAAACCGTTCAAATTATGAACTACGAAAAGCACAAAAAAGGTTACACATCGTAGATGGAATCATCCGCATGATGGATGTACTAGATGAAGTTATTAATCTAATTCGCTCATCAAAGAATAAAAAAGATGCAAAAAATAAACTGATTAAGAAGTTTAAGTTTAGCGAAGAACAATCTGAAGCGATTGTTACATTGCAATTATACCGTTTAACTAATACGGATATAACGGCTTTACAAAGCGAAAAAGAAACACTTAACAGTCAAATTGATAAACTCAGTTTAATTCTGAAAAACGAAAAAGAATTAGAAACTGTTATTATTGACGAATTGACTCAAATAATGAAAAAACTTAAAGTAAAACGTCGTAGTGAAATCGAAGAAGAAATTGAAAAAATAACAATTTCTGAAGAAGAACTTGTAACAGAGGAACAAGTTTATGTAGGTATAACAAGAGAAGGATACGTCAAACGTTCTTCACTTAGAAGCTTTAAAGCTACAGAAAAACCATCATTAAAAGAAAACGATTCAATGATGTTTGAAGAAGAATCCTCTACACTCGATACAATGCTTATATTCACTAATAAAGGAAATTATATATATTTACCAGTCTTCAAAATACCAGATTTCAAATGGAAAGAACTAGGAACTCATATTAATAACATCGTCCAACTTGAGGTTGATGAAACGATCGTAAAAATTGTCAAAGTTAACACATTTAAAACGGAGAAGTTAGTGTTGTTCGCAACACGTAATAACCTAGTAAAAGTAACAAAACTAGCTGATTTTGAAGTATCTCGATACTCAAAAGCTGTTCGTGCAATTGCCTTAAATAAAGGTGATGAAGTAGTTTCAATATCGATTGCTGATTCACACGAAGAAGAGATTATTGTTTTCTCTCAAAAAGGATTAGCACTTCGTTTTAACTTAAATGAAATTACAATTTCTTCAACAATTGCAAAAGGTGTTAAAGCAATTAACTTGCCGCCAAAAGAAAAATTAGCAGCATGTGTTGTTCTAAAGGACTACCATGATCTACTAGTTTTAACAAACAAAGGTGCGATAAAGCGATTTAATATAATGGATATCCCTAAGAAAAAACGCACAAATCGTGGATTTCAGACACTACGTGTGGTAAAATCAAATCCCGTAAAAGTAGTAGATGCAATATTATTAAATGCTACGCAATACAGAAATCGTGCAACGATTTCAATTAACACAGATAGCCAGTTAGTTGAAGTGAAAGCATTTGATGTAAAAAGCGAGCAAGCAGAAAACGGTAAGACATTCATCAAGAAAAAACAAGGAAAACCGCTATTTATGGCGATTGAATTAGTTGAGATTGATGATACAATACCACGAATTTCTGACTATGAAAAGGTAATCGAACCTGATCAAGTACAACAATCATTATTCTAAAAAAGTAGCAATTGCTACTTTTTTTATCTTTAATATACTCATGTTTTTTAAAAATGACTATAATTACACTCATTATTATTGATATTTATCAATAAAAATAGTAAAATAGTGTTGTTAAAGTTATATTTGGGGTGGTATTATGCAATGTTTATCAAATATTAATAGATTTACAATACCGAATGACGTTATTATGGGCTACATAGACCTGTATAAATTCATCGGAAATAATCGATATAATCATAGTGCTCTACACTCTGATTATCAAGTAATGGTGCGTCAAACTATTAGTAGTGACGTCTATTTCTTCGCGAAGATTTTTAACTTACATGTGACTGAGGCACGATTAAAATCACTCATCTACAAAGACATCATTCCAAAAAATAAAGACGAACGTCTTGTCTTACGACTTAAAGCAGCGTTTAGTAAAATTCATAAAGAAACGTCAACTTTTGAATTACATGTAAATGAAGTTTTTGATTTACTTCGTTTCTTATACAAAGATATCGTAAATGATAAAAAGTTACAGTTTCAAAAAATAGAACGTAAAAAAGGACAACCAGTATCACTTCTAGCTGGCGGTTTTTCATCAAAAAGAGACGAAGTAGAAGCGTTGATTAATCTCTTTATAGAGCGCTTAAGTGATAATAGATACGAAGTATCATTCTTGATTAGTAATTTCTACATTGATTTTATTAACATCAAGCCATTTTACGAAAAAAACAATGAGATTGCATTAATGATGTTATATATTCTTTTACTCACAAACGGATACGAAGTTTATGAATACATTAGTTTTATGGAGCTTCTTTTTAATCGAAAGTCTGACTTTACTAAAGTAGTTCTACAGTCTTCGTTTAACTGGGCAGAAGGCTTTGCTGAAACACTGACGCTACATCGCTTTATCATGAATGTATCATTACAAGCATATGATCAAATTAATTTATTAATTCGTGATTATGAGTTTGATAGCCAGTTAAACAAATCAAATAACGTTGAGAATACCATCAATAAGCTAGATGATATTTTTAGTAAAGACGATATTCGAAATATCCATCCATATATTTCTGATTCTACAATTAATCGAACGCTTAAGCGTTTAAGGGACGATATGAAAATTCGACCACTTGGTAAAGGAAGAAGTGCAAAATGGATGAAATTAATTGAGAGTCCAAAAAAACCTGCGATATATGAGCAGCTTGATTTGAAGATTTAGGTGATTAGTATGAATGAGAAGTACGATAAAATAATTTTAGATGCAATTGAAGAAGATATCCCAACAATTGATATCACAACAGATAATTTATTTGAAAATGAAGAAAGCGAAGGTGCTTTTATCGCAAAAGAACCTGGTGTTTTAAGTGGTATAAATGTAATGAAACGAGTATTTGAAATCATTGATGATTCCGTATATATCAAAGTGATTAATGGAAACGGTAGTGCCGTGGAAATTGGCGATGTAATCGCTTTAATTAGCGGTAAAACAGCATCAATATTGAAGGGTGAACGCATCGCTCTTAATTTAATGCAGCGCATGAGTGGCGTGGCGACATTAACAAGGGAATTTGTTTCTGAGATTAAAAATAACCACACAAAAATACTTGATACAAGAAAGACAACTCCAAATTTGCGCATCTTGGAAAAAATGGCAGTTGTACATGGTGGTGGAATTAATCATCGCTTTAGTCTTAGTGATCAAGTGATGTTAAAAGACAATCACATTAAAACAGCTGGTAGTATTACAAAGGCTGTTCAGATTGTAAAATCTAAGATTGACCAAGACATTAAAATTGAAGTAGAGGTTGAAACTTTTAATCAATTTTTGGAGGCAATTCAGACAGATTGTGATATTATAATGCTTGACAATATGTCAAACGCTTTAATGAGGCAATGTGTAGAGGCGAATACTAACAAGCTTTTAGAAGCATCTGGTAATATGACAGTAGATCGTATTCACAGTGTATCTGAAACAGGTGTAGATTTCATAAGTGTTGGGGCTTTAACTCACTCTTATACGGCTCTCGATATCAGTTTAAAATTTAGTAAATAGAGGTGTATTATGAACTTACAAGAATTAACAATTGCAATTAAGAACGAAATTAAAGAGAGCCTAACTTTGTTAGGTTATTTTGATGAAAACATAGATGTCGAATTAGAAACACCAAAAGATAAATCAAATGGTGATTTTAGTAGTAACGTTGCTATGAAATACGCTAGAATAGCACGAAAAGCACCGCGTATGATAGCAGAAGAAATTGTTGGTAAATTAAATAAAGAAGCCATTTACGTAAGTGAAATTCAAATTGCTGGACCTGGTTTTATAAACTTTTATTTAGACAAACGATTCCTTACAAATGTAATCAGCATGATTAATGAACTTGGTGATTCATATGGTAACTTAGAGATTGGTAACGATGAACATGTTAATGTTGAATTTGTTAGTGTCAATCCTACAGGACATATTCACATCGGGCATGCCAGAGGTGCAGCAGCTGGTGATTCCATTTGTAGAATTCTAAGCAAAGCAGGATACGATGTAACGAGAGAGTATTATGTCAATGATGCTGGAAATCAGATTCATAACCTTGCACTTAGTATCAAAGTTCGATACAAAGAATTGTTAGGTGAAACCGTAGAAATGCCTGAAGATGGATACTACGGTCCTGAAATAATTGAAACTGCTAAAGAAGTTATCGCTTTATATGGCAATAAATACCTCAAAGAAGATGGATACGAGTTTTTTAGAAAATACGGTGTAGATTCTTTGCTTGCCGGATTAAAAAAGGACTTAGAAGAATTTAGAGTGACATTTGATGTATTCTTTAGTGAAAAGAGTCTATATGAAAAAAATGCAGTAAAAGAAACAGTGCAATATTTAATCGATAATGATTTCACATATGAAAAAGATGGCGCTGTTTGGTTGAAAACATCGAATTATACTGATGAAAAAGACCGCGTTATTATCCGAAGTGATGGGTTATATACCTACATAACACCGGATATTGCGTATCATAAAAACAAACTTGATCGTGGATTCACAAAACTAATTGATGTACTTGGTAGTGATCACCACGGATACATACCTCGTTTAAAAGCTGCCATTGAAATGGTAGGAGGAAAATCAGATTCACTTGATGTTGAGTTACTTCAAATGGTAAAAGTAATTCAAGATGGTGAAGAAGTTAAGATGAGTAAACGTAGTGGGAAGGCAATTACTCTGCGCGAATTAATTGATGAAGTTGGTGTCGATCCAATCCGTTATTTCTTTGCGATGAGATCACTAAACACACAAATGGATTTGGATTTGGATTTAGCATTAAAACAAACAAATGAAAATCCGGTTTACTATGCACAATACGCTCATGCAAGAATTAATAGTATTTTTAACTCAGCAACTGAAAAAGGAATTGACATTACAACGTTTAAAACAAGCTTTAACACCATTACAAATGACAAAGCATTCGAGTTAATCGCTGTTTTAGGAAGTTACCCTGATGTAATAAAACATGCAGCGATAAATCGCACACCTCATAAAGTCACAAACTTCATAAATCAGCTTGCAAGTGCGTTCCATAGTTTTTACAATGCAGAACACGTAATTACGTCTGACCAGGAAAAAACGTTGGAACATCTATCACTGTTGAATGCAGTTCGTATTGTACTAAAAAACGCACTACAATTAGTAGGAGTAAGTGCACCAGAGAAAATGTAAAGAGTGGTCGACCCACTCTTTTGGTTAGGAGAAGTCTATGTTAAAATGGAAAATTAAAAATAAGAATTTAGACCAAACTAAGTTGGTCGAAGAAATTTACCGCGGTAGAGGCGTAGAAAACTACTTAAATTTATTTAGCCTTGATGAAAAAGACTTCTACGATCCATACTTACTAAAAGACATGCAAAAAGCTGTTGACCGCATAATGCGTGCCATTGAGAAAAAGGACCGCATTTTAGTCTATGGAGACTACGATGTTGATGGCATTACAAGTACCTATATTTTATATAAAACACTACTTGATTTAGGGGCTAATATCGACTATGATATTCCAAATCGATTTATTGATGGTTACGGGCTTAATTATTCCAAATGTTATGACATCGTAAATGATGAATACAATCTAGTAATCACCGTTGATAATGGAATAAAATCAGTCCATGAGGCAAATATCTTTAAAGAAAACAACATTGATTTAATTATCACAGATCATCATGAGTTTGAAAGTAAACTACCAGATGCCTATGCAATTATTCATACAGGACTTTCTGATTACCCGTTTAAACCACTTGCTGGTGTTGGGGTTGCATTTAAACTTGTACAAGCATTGATCGGTGATGATGCACTCGAGTATATTGACGTTGTTTCACTCGGTACAATTGCTGATATGATGCCATTAATCGATGAAAATAGAGCAATGGTAAATTTAGGGCTTAAACGATTGCGTAATTCTACCAACATTGGGTTAAATAAACTAATAGAATTTCTTGATTTATCGTTACCTAGTGTTTCAGACGTGCAATATAAAATTGCCCCAAGAATCAATGCTTGTGGTAGAATGAAGAGCGCAAAACTAGCAGTAGAACTACTTCTTTGCACAACGAATCAAGAAGCACTCAAAAAAATAAATGAAATCGAAGAAAACAATAATAAACGTAAAAAATTAACATCAGTGCTATATGAAGAAGCACTACTTCAAGTTGACGATAATACACCTGCATTAATCATTCATTCACCAAAAATGCACGAAGGTGTAATTGGAATTGTCGCATCAAGACTCGCAAATGATTATGCGAAAGTTTGTGTTGTCCTTAAAGAGGAAGAATATACCTTTAAAGGAAGCATACGCAGCTACAACGGAATTGATATTATTAGTGTATTAAAAGAGTTAAAGGACTTGCTAATTCGTCATGGTGGACACCAAAATGCAGCAGGTCTTGAATATAAGAAAGAAAACTTGGACGCCTTTAAAAAACGATTTAATGCGCTGATACCATCAGCAAAACGTGATGAACAAGTAGAGGCAGAAGGGGTTATTGATATTTATAAGCTTGATCTCTCACAAATTGTCGATTTAGACCAATATGATTTAAAAGGTGCTTTATTTGTCTTTACAGACGTGATTGTTGAAAGCAAATACTTAATTCGTGGTGAACATACAAAAATCATTATCAACCACCAAGCAGAGGCGATTTTCTTTAACAATAAAAAACTGTATAGTAAAATATGCAAAAACAAACGTGTCACGTTACTTGGACGTTTAGATGTGAATACATTTAGAGGAAGAAGTAAAAAACAAATCTTGATTGAAGATTTTGTAATAAATTAAATGATAAAAGGGGTATCTTTTATTATATTATTTGATATAATAAATTGTAATAATACAAATCACTAGGAGGATTCAATTATGAACTTAAAAAACTATATAGCAGACGTACCAGACTTTCCAATTTCAGGAATTATGTTTCGTGATATCACACCACTAATTGGTGATGGAGAAGCATTTACGTATGCAACAGAGCAATTTATTGCATTCACAAAAGACATCGATGCCGACATTATTGTAGGTCCTGATGCACGTGGCTTCATTTTTGGATGTCCTGTAGCAACAACCTTAGGATTAGGGTTTGTTCCAGTACGTAAACCAAATAAATTACCAAGAGAAGTCATTTCATATAGTTATGATTTAGAGTATGGAAGCAACACTTTATGTCTACACAAAGGCGATATTAAACCTGGACAAAAAGTGCTAATTATAGACGATTTACTTGCCACTGGAGGTACGATTGAAGCAACGATAAGCTTAGTAGAACAATCTGGTGGAATCGTCGCAGGTATTGCATTTTTAATAGAACTTGTTGATCTAAACGGGAGAGAAAAGCTTACAGATTATAAAGTCCTTTCATTAATGCAATATTAATGAGGTGATACTGTGACACAACGTATTTTTGAAACACTAAAACGCAATCTAAGTGCGTACATTACTCATAAAGAACATCTTGATCAAATCCAAGATGCTTATCTTTATGCAAAAGAAAAACATACTGGGCAATTTCGAAAAAGTGGTGATGAATACATCATCCACCCACTAGAAGTTGCTCTTATTTTAACGGAATATCATACTGATCCTGTAAGTATCATGGCAGGATTATTGCACGATGTAATCGAAGATACTGATGCCACATATGAAGACGTAAAAGAACGTTTTGGAGAAGAAGTAGCGTTATTAACTGAAGGAGTAACAAAATTAGGGCAATACAAATTTAAAGGCGACGTAGGCGAAAAAGAAAAAATTGCAGCCCAAGCACAAAACTACCAAAAAATGTTACTAGCAATGGCCAAAGACATCCGCGTAATCATTGTCAAACTAGCCGATCGCTTAAACAATATTCGAACCTTAAAATCACTACCGGAAATAAAACAAAAACGTATCGCACGAGAAACCATGGATATTTACGCGCCTTTAGCACACCGTTTAGGGATGTACGTATTAAAAGCAGAACTAGAAGACACAAGTCTAAAGTACTTACAACCAGAAACATACCGCAAAATCGCGCGTCTTATCTCAGATACAAAATACAACCGTCAATCAGACCTTGTACTAATGCAAACGAACTTAGAGTACCTACTACAAGAAAACAACACAAACTGCCAAATCAAAGGCCGTATAAAAAACATCTACTCAGTTCATAAAAAAATGGTAGATCGACAAAAAGAATTCGAAGACATCTTTGACTTACTCGCAATCCGCATCATTGTAGATGATATTGAAAGTTGCTACCGAACAATCGGGATTATCCATAGTAAATGGACACCTATCCCAAACCGTTTTAAAGACTATATCGCTATGCCAAAACCAAACCTTTATCAATCACTACATACTTCTGTGATTGCTAACGGAAAAGTATACGAAATTCAAATTCGTACATCCGAAATGGATCAAATTGCTGAATATGGGGTTGCGGCACACTGGGCATACAAAGAATCAGACAAAAAAACAGCACTAACAGACGAAGTATCAAAAAAACTAAAATGGTACGGAGACCTTATTAAATTCACGAAAGAATCTGAAAATGATTCCGATGTATTGAATCTATTACGAGATGATATTTTCAACTCAAATGTATATGTATTTACTCCAAATGGCGATATCATCGACCTACCAAAAGGCTCTACACCACTTGATTTTGCCTTCCGTATTCATACGCAAGTAGGAATCAAAACTGTCGGTGCGATCGTAAACAATAAAATCGTCCCACTTGAATACCAACTAGAAACTGGTGATATCGTCAACATCCGCACAAGTGTGAACTCATTTGGACCAAACGATAACTGGTTAAAAATTGTTAAAACGTCAAACGCTCGTAGTAAAATCAAAAACTACTTAAATAAAAGGCGTCGTGATGTACTAGTTGAAATGGGAAAAGAAGACTTAAATCGTGAAATCAACGCCAAACGCGCAGACGTGAAACTGGATGACAAAACTGTCAATCAGTTATTTTCACATAAAGGAGCGCGCACTGTAGAAGACTTATACTACGAAATTGGTAAAAACACCATTAGTCCAGTAAGCGCAGTTGCAGCCTTAATAGGAAAAGAACGTTATACTGAAGAAGAACTGATTCAACGTATTAATGAAAGTGCTTATCTCGATAAAAAAAGCGATTCAAACATCATAGTCGAAGGACTTCAAAACCCTTCTATTAAGTTATCAAACTGCTGTTCACCAATTCCTGGTGATCGCATCACTGGATACATTTCAAAAGGAACTGGTATTGCCGTGCATAGAACGCGCTGTAATAACCTGCAATCACTTGATAAAAATAGACACATCGATGTATTTTGGGGAACAGACACATCAAAACAATATACCGTTAACCTAAAAGTAATCGTCTCAAATCGTGATAACATCCTCGCAGAGATCATCAACACGGTAACTTCTACAAAAGGAAAAGTAACACAAGTAGCAGCATCTACAAACAAACGTAAAGAAGGAATCGTGAAATTAAAAGTACAAATCAAAAATAAATCCGAATTAGAAAACATTATTTTAAACCTACAAAAGATTCGAGACGTATTCTCAATCGAAAGGATGATGAAATAATGAAAATTGTCCTCCAGCGCGTTAAAGAAGCATCTTGTTTTGTTGATGGGAACTGCATTTCAGCCATCAATAAAGGCTTTTTACTACTCGTAGGATTTACTCATACTGATACCAAAAAAGACGTAGAATATCTCGCAAAGAAAGTCGCGCATCTTCGCATTTTTGAAGACCAAGACGGCAAACTAAACAAAAGCATATTAGAGATGGACCACTACGAAATACTATCAATCTCACAATTCACAATATACGGAAACACCAAAAAAGGAAATCGTCCAAGTTTTACTGAGGCAATGAAACCAGATACCGCAAATAACCTCTATGAATACTTGCAACAAACACTTATGAATGACTATCACATCAACGTGCAAGGTGGTGCATTTGGACAACACATGGATATTCGTCTTGTAAACGATGGACCAGTAACAATTATTTTAGAAAGTAAGTGATATGTATGATAAGGCAACTACAGGAAACAGATAGACAAGACGTACTCTCGTATTTAGAAGAGGATCACTCGTTAAACATCTTCATCATCGGTGATATTGAAAACTTTGGAGTCACCACTGATTTTCAAACTGTATACGCTGAGTTTGATGAAGAAAACAACTATCAATCAGTACTTCTTTTCTACCGTAAAAACGCCGTTTTCTACAGTAAGAAGAAGTACTTTAATCCTGCGTACATTCCCTATATAAAAGCTCTTAATCCAACTATTATCAACGGGGCTGAACACTTAGTTGCACTAATTGCCCCACACTTTCCAAACTTAACAATGAAACCAATGTATTTTTCCGAAGCAAAAACATTTAACGAAAAAGACAACTACGAAGATTTAGACATCGTCCGTTTACAAACCAAAAAGCAAGCGTCGGATCTATACGACATGCTCTCTACCATTGAAGAATTTCACATTACTAGAGAGACCAAAGAAAGTTTTATTCAATCAAAACTAGAAACTCTAGGTACTGGACCTACTTTCCTTGTATACGAAGATGACATCATTATCTCAACCGTCTCTGTTACTGCTGAAACGAGTAAAACAGGTATGGTTATCGGTGTTGCTACATTGCCTAGTAAACGTGGCAGAGGTCTTGCTAGTAAACTAATGACAAAACTAATGGAAGAATACTTCAATAAAGGGAAATATTTATGCCTCTTTTACGATAATCCAAAAGCAGGAAACATCTACAAGCGACTTGGATTTATTGATATAGATCGCTATGCAATGCTTGAAGAGGTGAAGTAATATGAACCGTTTGCTTTTACCTGTATTAGAAACAAAACGACTCGTTTTACGACCATTAAAAATGACCGATGGACCAAGCGTTTTTCAGTTCGCAAAAGATAAACGAGTAGGACCAAATGCAGGCTGGAAGCCAAATAAAACGGTTGAAGAAACAATGAAGTTCATCCAGTACTCTATCAAAAAACGTGATTTTGGACAACCAGGAGTCTATGGAATTATGCTCAAAAAAACAACAACCATTATTGGCACAATTGAAGTCCATTCTGTTCAAGGACACAAAGGTGAAATCGGCTTTGTCCTTCATCCTGATTACTGGAATCAAGGGATTATTACAGAAGCAGCAAAAGCCGTAATTATCTACGCGTTTGAGGTACTGAAGCTGGAAAGATTGCAGTACGGATACTTTTTATTCAATGAAGCAAGTAAACGTGTTTGTGAGAAATTAGGCTTTACATTTGAAGGTATTTTACGCAAAAAATATAAACTATATACCGGTGAAATTATTGATGAAGCAATCAATAGTATCATCAAAGATGACTATGAAAATAAAAAATTACCTTGGTTACAAGGCTTTAACGTTGACTATACGCTTAAATAGGTGTATAATCCATAGATGTAAACCGATGAAAAAGAGTAGTAAATAGCAGTGTTTTAATACAGAGAGTGATGCCCAGGCTGAAAGCATCTTTAAAAACTACTATTGAAGACACTTTTGAGGGCTTTTCTGAATCTAGTAGGAAAAGACGTATCTCGCGTTAAGAGAAAAGGGCCTACATGCTAGGAACTAAGGTGGTACCGCGGAATTTTTTCGTCCTTAAACGTTGTTTAAGGGCGTTTTATTTATATTAAGGAGTGATTTGATGTATCAAAAACCAAAAGGAACATACGATCTATTACCAAGTGACACCGCCAGATGGCAAGCACTTGAAAAAACGATTCGTAACGTAAGTAAAATTTACAACTATAAAGAAATACGTACCCCAATTTTTGAGAAAACAGAGCTTTTTCATCGTGGAGTAGGGGAATCAACCGACATCGTCTCAAAAGAAACATACGATTTTAAAGATCGTGGAAACCGCATGAATACACTTCGTCCAGAAGGAACTGCGGGTGTTGTACGTAGTTACGTAGAACACAAATTATATGCAGACAAACTCCCAGTTCAAAAACTGTATTATGTTGGCAACATGTTTCGTTATGAACGACCACAAAAAGGACGCTATCGCCAATTTGCGCAGTTTGGTGCAGAAGCATTCGGCAGCAACTCACCCCTATTAGACGCTGAGATAATTGCCTATGCAGTTAGTATTTTAAAAGCATTAAAAATCAAAGAAGTAACCGTACATTTAAATACACTTGGTGATGATCAAAGTAAACAAGACTACAAAAACGCACTAATTGATTACTTAAAAAAAGATATTGATCAACTGTGCGGTGATTGTCAAAAACGTTTTGAAACAAATCCACTTCGCATTTTAGATTGTAAAATCGATGGAGAAGGTGCAATTCTTCAAAACGCACCAAAACCACTCGATCACCTAACAGAAGAAGATAAAGTTCACTTTGACGAAGTACTTGCATACCTTGATAGTATGAACGTAGAATACGTTGTTGATACATCGCTTGTTCGCGGGTTAGATTATTATACACATACCGTATTTGAACTCAAAGCTGATTTACCATCATTAGGCGCGCAAAACACTGTCTGTGGTGGTGGACGCTACAATAACTTAGTAAAATCACTAGGAGGACCACAAACACCTGGTGTTGGGTTTGCCTTTGGATTAGAACGCTTGATGTTTGCACTTGAAAGCATTCATTTTAAAGGAGATCCTGATTACTTACACCTTTACCTAATGGTACTTGGTGATGAGCAAAAAAGTGATGGAATTAGCCTTTTAAATCGTTGTCGCCTTGGTGGATTATTCAGTGATATCGATTTTCTTGATAGAGGAATGAAAGCACAATTTAAATTAGCGAAAAACCTCAATGCCCGTTTTGTCGCAATTTATGGTGAACAAGAACAACTAGATGGAATGATCAATGTAAAAGATCAAGATAATGGTACAGAAGTACGAATTAAGAAAGAAAAATTATACAACCATATCGTCGCAGAATTAATGAAACCTGCTGAATCATGTAAATCATGCAGTGAAGAATCATGCGATGACTGTGAAGAATAGGAGTTTTGTATGAAACGAACGCATAATAACGGTGCTTTATGCATCGACAATGTAAATCAAACCGTAACACTAAAAGGATGGGTTAGTAAAAAACGTGACCTTGGCGGGTTAGTCTTTATCGATTTAAGAGACCGCTATGGAATCACACAATTAACCTTTAACCCTGAATCACCTCTTTATGCAAAAACACTAGAAATAAAGAGTGAGTACGTCCTTGAAATTGAAGGGACAGTGCAAGAACGTAGTTCAAAAAACCCAAATATTCCAACCGGAGATATCGAAGTTGAAGTATCAAAACTTACCATCTTAAATACATCAGCGCAAACACCGCTGTTAATTCAAGATGATACAGATGCACTAGAAGATACACGCTTAAAATATCGTTATTTGGACTTGCGTAGACCCGCTTTACAAAACAACTTCATCGTTCGTCATAAAGCATCGCATGCTGTGCGCGAGTTTTTGAATAATGAAGCGTTTATTGAAGTAGAAACACCAATCCTAACAAAATCAACTCCTGAAGGAGCAAGAGATTACTTAGTACCTTCACGAATCAACAAAGGAGAATTTTATGCCTTGCCACAATCACCACAAATCTTCAAACAATTATTGATGGTAAGTGGATTTGAAAAATACTATCAAATCGCCAAATGTTTTAGAGATGAAGATCTGCGTAGTGATCGTCAACCAGAATTTACCCAGATTGATATTGAAACGTCATTTATGGATCAAGAAGAAATCCTTGATGTATCTGAACGTATGATTAAATACGTAATGAAACAAGTAAAAAACATCGACTTACCAGAACCATTTCCTCGTATGACGTATGAAACTGCGATGAATGAGTACGGAACGGATAAGCCTGATACGCGTTTTGATATGAAGCTTATCGACCTTACAAGCATCGCCAAAGAAACCACGTTTGGTGTCTTTACCTCTAATATTGAAAACGGTGGAATTGTCAAAGCAATTAACGTAAAAGGTGGCACAAGCAACTATTCACGTAAAAATATCGATAAACTAACTGATTTCGTGAAGAAATACAGAGCAAAAGGATTGGCCTTCTTAAAATACCAAGACCAACTATCTGGTAGCATTGTGAAATTCTTTACAGAAGAACAACAAAAGGCATTGATCGAGTTAACGAATCTAGAACAAGATGACTTATTATTAATTGTTTCAGATCAAACACCAGTTGTTTTACAAGCACTTGGGGCACTTCGTAACCACATCGCAAAACTAGAAGGGTTATACAACGAAGATGACTACGATTTCCTCTGGGTAATCGACTGGCCAATGTTTGAATTTAGAGAAGAACACGGACGTTATTTTAGTCATCATCACCCATTTACAATGGTACAAGAAAAACACCGTGAATTACTGAAAACAGACCCTACAAAGGCATTAGCATACTGCTATGACTTAGTAGTACAAGGACAAGAACTTGGTGGCGGAAGCATTCGTATTCATGAAGAAGCAGTTCAAAACCAAGTATTTGATATATTGGGTATCTCACAAGAAGAACAACAAGCAAAATTTGGCTTCTTACTAGATGCACTTCAGTACGGAACTCCACCACATGGTGGAATCGCATTTGGATTTGATCGATTAATTATGTTACTTGTACATACTGAGAACATTCGCGACGTGGTCGCTTTTCCAAAGACCAATAGTGCGCAATGTTTATTAACACAAGCACCAAGCAAAGCTGGAAGTGAACAACTAGAAGAATTAGCGATTAAAACGATTAAATAATTCATAAAAATATCATTTTATGATATAATATATGTTTGAAGGAAGTGATATGATGGATAACAAAAAGAAGTTACTAAGTGATGAAATACTGAATAAGACATTGAAAGTACTAGGGATTGTATTGCTATTCTTAGCAGTCGTATTTATGGCTAGTCAATTTAGTGAAGTATGGGAAAAGATTATAGGTGCAATATCAACTGTATTAGTACCGGTCTCTTTGGCATGGTTAATTTCACTTGTTGTATACCCGTTAATTCGTCTGTTAGAGAGACGTGGAGTAGGACCAAGAGGTCTTAGTCTAGCGATAGTATACATCTTTATTGCCGTGCTGTTATTCGCAATTGGATACGTTGGAATTCCATTTCTAACGGATCAAATTAGAACCTTCTTCGAAATTGAGGTACCAAAACTAACCGCTTATTTCCAAGGTGACTTTAAAGATAATTTCATCTTAGGACCTGAAGTATATAGTTTTCTAGAGAATACCATCAACGAATCTCAAGTGGTGGAAGAGACAATTAGTGGCATTATCAGTTACTTATCTGGATCACTTTCAAGTACATTCATTAGTCTAATCACCATTATCTTAATCTTACCAATCATGTTAATCTTCTATTTAAAAGATTATGAACTAATTAACGATAGTTTACGTAGTTTAATCCCACAGCGTTATGAAAAATCTACGTCTGAGCTTGGAACACGTTTAAACCAAACAGTAGGAGCATACGTAAGAGGGCAACTTGCTTTAATGCTTGCAATCGGAACGGCTGCGACTGTTGCCTATAAATTTATTGGGATGGAGTATTTCTTCGTCTTTGGTATCATTGTTGGACTCACAAACATTATTCCATACTTTGGTGCTATTATCGCAATGGTACCTGTTGTCACATTTGCGATTATCACAAGAGGTGGACAGTACTGGTTACTGGTTGTTGGTGTCAACATAATCCTTCAGTTCATTGAAGGGAATATCTTCCAACCAGTTATTATGGGAAAAGCTTTATCATTACACCCATTACTAATTATCGTGTCGATTTTATTCTTTGGTAGTCTATTTGGAACACTTGGTGTTATCTTCGCAACACCACTTGCAGCAACGATACGCGTGCTGATTGATTTCTATAAAGAACGACAAGTAATCCGCGCTGAAAAACAAGCACAAGGACCACCGATCGTACATGAAAAGTAAAAAAGTATACAATAAATTCCAAATAAACTTAATACTATTTGCATCAGGAGATGTATTATTGACACCGATCTTAATTATGATCGCATATATCTTTGATTTACATGATTACACAAGTACAACCAATATTATCTTGATTGCCATATTGATTAGTTTAGTCGATATCGTAGTTGGAATCTTATATTTACTCATTAAAAGAGAACAACTTAAACGCAAACTAAAACCAACCTACAACAAAGAATTTAGTATTCTTTTAATAATGGC
This sequence comes from uncultured Candidatus Izemoplasmatales bacterium, assembly GCA_964652375.1. Taxonomy (GTDB): domain Bacteria; phylum Bacillota_I; class Bacilli_A; order Izemoplasmatales; family Izemoplasmataceae; genus CAZZAP01. The sequence goes on along the minus strand of CAZZAP010000005.1, from coordinate 28,304 downwards.
TTCGTTCGGTGTTCTTGGAATCGGAATCATGTTTACCTATTTAGGTGGTGAGCTCTACTACGTACCACATGTCATTACACCACTATTCATTTTCACTTATCTCGTACTGTTAGTAGTAGGAGAGAAGTATTTTAATGTGAATCTATTACGAAAATAATGGCTACCAGCGGTAGTCATTTTCACTAGAATGGAGGAATCATGAAACCACTACGACTAGAAAAGCATAACCCAAAATGGGCAAGTGAATTCACAAAAATAAAAGACCATCTAGATGCCTTAATTGCATCATTCTATATAGATATACTACATATCGGAAGTACAAGTGTATCAGACTTGTACGCCAAGCCGATCATTGATATTACCATCGTTTTTGACTCACATCTTGATCTAATTATTTCCAAGTTAGAAGCAAGCAACTATCAATACGAAGGGTTTAAAGGCATTCCTGAAAGACATGCATTTGCCTACTTAGGTAGTGATTTGCACGAACATCATTTATATGCATGTCACGTTGATTCAGCGCCACTTAAAGACTATCTTGATTTAAAACGCAACTTATTAAATCATCCGAAAAACCGCGCAAGATATTCAACGCTTAAACAACAATTAATCGCAAAGAATAAAACAAATCGTGAACTATATACAATAAGTAAAACAAACGTAATACAATCTATATTATTGGAGGAGAGAACAATGAGAACAATTGTATTTGCAGGAGGATGCTTTTGGGGAGTAGAAGCGTATTTTAAACAACTAAAAGGTGTTTTAGAAACAGAAGTTGGATACATTGCTGGTAACGGTGAAACATCCTATAAAGAAGTATGCGCAGGAAGTGGACATGCAGAAGCAGTTATGATTCAGTTTGATGAAGAACTCATCTCATTAAAAAAACTACTAGATCACCTCTTTAATATCATCGATCCTACATCAATCAATAAACAAGGACCAGATGTGGGTGTTCAATATCGAAGCGGTGTCTATAATTACTTACCTGAGCAACTGCCTTTTATTAAAAACTACATCGCAGTCAGACAAAAAGAATACACCAAGCCAATTGTCATTGAACTAGGGACAAACCTACCATTCTTTCAGGCAGAAGATTATCACCAAGATTACCTCGAAAAAAACAAAAATGGCTATTGCCATGTGGACTTAACTAGCCACAAAAACATCACCTAATGAAACTACTTGTCATCGGCGCGCAAAACATCGACATCTTTGCGAAATTACCTGAGAATTATTTAATTGGTGATTCCAATATCGCAGACATTAGTTATGCATATGGTGGAGTAGGACGAAACATCGCAGTAAACTTAAACTCCTTAGGAAATGATGTTCATTTCTTAACCGTTTTTGGTGACGACTTTCTAAGTCAAGCAGCTAAAAAACGCCTTGAAGAATTATCGATAGATATTCATCAAAGTAAACACGTAAACAATCATCCAAATAGCACATACCTTGCCGTATTGGATGAAGAGAATGATTTACACTTAGGGATGAACTCAATGAAGATAGTCGATGAATTAAACACCATATACATCCAATCAAAAAAAGAATATATCTCTCAATTTGAAACCATCGTCATCGATAACAATCTATCAAAAGACGTTATTAAATATATCGTGAAGTCATGCGCATCAAAAACCATCTTTATGGATGCTGTTAGCGCAAAAAAGGTACACAAACTTGAAACACTTTTACCGTATATTGATTATGTAAAACTAAACGTATTAGAACTATGTGCTTTAACAGGTGAAGCGACACTTGAAGCTGCACTTTCATCACCAAAACTAACAAATGCTAATACGCTTATCATAACGAATAAAGATAATCACATCATTGTAAAAAGCAAACACAAAGAAACACTTTATGAGCCTAATCTCATTGATCACATAGTCAATGCAAGTGGCGCAGGAGACGCGTTTCTAAGTGGATTCATCCACGGTGTTGTGCACAAATATGACGAATATACACAAATTAACTTCGCCCTTAAAATGGCAAAAGCCACATTATTATATAACGCAAGTACAAATGAAGAATTAACACTAGAAGAGGTGGAACGCATCAATGAATAAATACATCGAATTAAGTAAAGAAGTACAAGAGGCAATGACCATGAATAAACCAATCGTTGCGTTAGAATCAACGATTATTTCTCATGGAATGCCCTATCCTGAAAACGTAAAAACAGCCTATCGCTGTGAAGAAATAGTACGTGAACATGGCGCAGTTCCAGCGACAATTGCCATTCTTAACGGCAAGCTAAAAGTTGGATTATCCAAAGAAGAAATTGATTTTCTTGGTAAAGAAGGCACAAAAATCCAAAAAACATCAAGAAGAGATATTGCCTATAATGTGGCAAATAACATTAATGGAGCTACAACGGTAAGCGCAACGATGTACATCGCTAGCGTAGCAGGTGTTCATGTCTTTGCCACTGGTGGTATTGGCGGAGTGCATAAAGGCGCTGAAACGACCTTTGACATTAGCGCGGATTTAGAAGAACTAGCGCAAACGAGCGTACTTGTTGTATGCGCTGGCGCAAAAGCAATTTTGGATTTAGGATTAACACTTGAATACCTTGAAACAAAAGGGGTACCTGTTATTGGATATCAAACAGATCATTTGCCAGCATTTTACTCACGAGAATCTGATTTTAACGTAAACTATAAGATCGATACACCTGCAGAAATAGCTGATGTGTTTTACCATAAAATGCAATTAGGACTAGAGGGTGGAATGCTTGTAACAAATCCAATTCCTAAAGAGTACTCACTCGATAAAGATGAAATGAACAAAGTCATACATGAAGCGATTAAAGAAATGGATTCACTTGGGATTACCGGAAAAGAAACAACACCGTATCTACTAGGTAAAATTGTTGAACTAACTGGTGGTAAATCACTTGAATCAAATATCGCATTAGTCTATAACAACTGTAAACTCGCAAGTCAAATAAGCGTGCAGTTACAACAAAAGGGGGACCTTCAATGAAACGAGAAGCATATATAAGCTGGGACGAATACTTTATGGGTGTAGCGCTACTAAGTGCTATGCGAAGTAAAGACCCAACCACACAAGTAGGAGCATGCATTATCAATAGTAAAAAACGCATCGTTGGAATCGGGTATAATGGATTTCCTATTGGCGTTGAAGATGATGTATTCCCATGGGAAAATGATGGAGATTGGCTTGACAACAAATACCCATACGTTGTTCACGCAGAACCAAATGCGATTTTAAACAGCACAGTGAGTTTGGATAACGCAACCATCTATGTAACACTCTTTCCTTGTAATGAGTGTGCAAAGTTAATCATACAATCAGGAATAAAAGAAATCGTGTTTTTAGAAGATAAATACCATGATAATAAGGAATTTGTAGCATCAAGAAGAATGCTAGATGCAGCGGGTGTACTTTATCGACAAATGCAACCTCTTAGCATCACCGTAAAAAAAGATGAAACAAACCTTTAAAAATCACTCAATAACGATCATTATCTTCTTTGCCTTCTTTATTCCACTTATGTATGTTTCACTAAGTCGTGTTGAATACACGATTGTTTCACCAGGATTTAATGACAAAGTGGAATCATTTGTAGAACTGAATGATCCTTACCCATCTGAAGGTGCTTTCCATACAACGAGTGTCATGGTGATGGACCGAGCTACCATTCTTCAATATTACATCGCTGAGTTTGATGTAACAATGAGCACCAGAGAAACCCCATCATATGTTAAGGAGACAGACCCAAGTGATGTTCGCATTATGAGTCGTCTTCAAAAAGATGAGGCAATCCAAAACGCGCTTGTAGTTGGGGCAATAAACTCAGGATACAACATTACCTATGAAACAGATTTTACGGTATACTTAATCTATAATTACATGGAAGAAGATACACTCGAAGTAGGCGACAAAATCCAATCTGTCAACGGCTCAACGGACTTCACCACAGCGTTTGATGACGTTGTGTGCGGTGAGACAGCTGAATTCATCATTCATAGAGATGATGAAGAACTAACCTTTCAGATTGAAAAGAAAGAGGATTACGACTGCCGCTTTGGACTTGTCGCAAAAGATTTTAATACCATTACTGATGCCAACCTTGAATACGAAATTTATGACACAAACACCGGTGGCAGCAGTGGTGGATTAATTCAAGCACTTTTCATTTATAATCAACTGATGGAATTTGATTATACACTTGGGTTACAAATCGCTGGTACTGGTACCATCGATATTGAAGGAAACGTAGGAAGCATTGGCGGGATAGAACAAAAAATCATTACATCCCATGTCAATGGAATGGACATCTTCTTTGTACCACACCTAAGTGATAGTGAGTACGATAATTATATTAGAGCAAAAGCCCAGCTAGAGTTATTAAATTCTGATATGATATTAGTGCCAGTCGCTACATTCCAAGAAGCCATTGAGTTTCTTGAGAATTACGAGGTAGAGTAATATGAACGCTACAATCAAAAAACTCATAACACTTATAAAACTTTATCGCTGGCAACAACTAGCACTTGCTGTGCTTACAGGAACACTATTCTTTTTATTTCCAACCGCATTAATCGTTACACTTAGTGTCAACATCATGATCATCTATGGTCGTATATATATTTATATCTACAGCATTACAATGCTTATCACAATCTACTTAAGCATGTATGCAAATCAGCGCTTTATTGAAACACTGAAACACTATCATGTATTTGAAGAATTAGACTACAAAGCAATTCATCTTCAAATTACACTAGGTACATCAGTCATTATTGTCGCAGTTTACTATATCATATTTAATTTCTTATAAAAGGTGAAAACAATGCAAAAAAAACATTACATCATTAGTCTTTGGGTCACAGTACTAGTCGTACTAGATCAACTTACCAAATTATTTTTTCAACATCTCTTACTAATCTCAAAAGATCCTTTACAAACCGATCATATTGTCGTTATTAAAGGATTCTTTCAGTTTAGTCTTCACTACAATGACGGTGGAGCATGGGGGATTTTTTCAGGGAATATGGTGATGTTTTATATCATCACTATCATCGCATTTGGATTCTTTTACTTCTTAACAAAAGATGTCGATTTTAAAACAAAGAAATTCTATTCAATCTCAGTAATTTTAATTATTGCTGGTGGAATAGGTAATTTTATCGATCGTCTTTTATTCCAAGAAGTAGTTGATTTTTTAGATTTTATCATCTTTGGGTATGACTTTCCAACCTTTAACATCGCAGATATATGCCTTGTTGTTGGTGTGATTATGTTTGCCTTTGATGTACTAATGGAGGACGTATTACATGGAAAATTTAATCGTCGAGGAACGACAGAATAATACTAGAATTGATAAATACTTAAGCGAGATGCTTGAACACTCAAGAAGCACCATCCAAGCAATGATCAAGGATGGCGCTATTTTAGTGAACGACAAACCAGTAAAATCCAACTACAAAGTGAAAGTGAACGATACAATTACCATTGAAGAGATACAAGAAAAAGAAATTGAACTAACAAAAGAAAACATTCCTCTTGATATCGTATACGAAGATGAGTATTTACTTGTAGTGAATAAATCAGATGATATGGTTGTACATCCAGGAGCTGGGAATTACACTGGTACAATGGTAAATGCACTCTTATACCACGTAAAAGACCTTAAGCCAATTAAAGGTGAAATCAGGCCTGGTATTGTCCACCGTATTGATAAAGAAACTAGTGGTTTACTCGTTGTCGCAAAAACACCAAAAGTACTAGAGGACTTATCGAACCAATTAAAGGAAAAAACAGTAACCCGTAAATACGTGGCACTTGTTTATGGTGTAATTCCGCATAATTTAGGAAAAGTAAACGCCCCAATTGGACGAGATCCTAAAAACAGACAACGCATGGCAACTACTACAACTGGAAAAGATGCTGTTACGAATTTTAAAGTAATTACACGCTATCAAGAGTACACATTGATAGAATGTATGTTAGAAACAGGTAGAACGCATCAAATTCGTGTTCATATGAATTACATTGGATACCCGATATATGGAGACCCTAAATACGGAAGACGTAAAACAGATACAACCCATGGACAATACTTACATGCAAAAGTACTTGGCTTTGTTCATCCTATTACGAAGGAGTACATGGAGTTTGAAACAAAACTTCCTCCTTATTTTGAATCTTTCTTAGAGGATCTAAGTAAAGGAGTATAGTATGGCAGATATATACTTACACTGCAGAATCGCAGAAGATATAACAAAGGATATGGACTATCCGTTTGTACGTGAATTAATCTATATAGGTGCGCAAGGTCCAGACCCACTTTACTATGTGCAATTTGGAAAAGACGCAAAAGAGTACCGTTACTATGCAGATCGCATGCACGATACAAACACGAGAATGTTATTAACAAACATCGTGCACTATGTAAAAAGGCATCTAACAGAAGAAAGTTATTCATTCTTAGTTGGTTTCCTTTGTCACTATGCACTTGATGTAAAAATTCATCCTTATGTGTATTACAACGTTGGTGTCTATGATAAAAACAAACCAGAAACTGCACAATACAAAGGATTACACTTAAAGTTTGAACGCGCAATAGACGCGTGTCTAATTGAACAAGAACAAGCGACAAAAGCACACAAATTCCCACTTCTAAAAACCTATTTTCCTTCGTACAATGTACCTGAGATGGTCAATTCCATTATCGGCCATGCATTAAAACAAACATATGGAAAAGATAATGGCACGTATATGTATCAAAAAAGCGTAAAATCAATGCAATTTAATCTCAAACACGTTGTTCAAGATCGATTTGGAATAAAAAAACAACTTTACAAACTGATTGATCTTTTCAATAAAGATACTGACCTCTTTTATCAGGACCTATCGTTTTACAAACACATTGAAACATACGATTACTTGAATAAAGAAAAAAATGAATGGCATCATCCGAATACAAACGAGACATATAACTACAGTGTTGAAGAATTATATGACCAGGCAAAGAAATTTGCAAAGGAAATTATTACACAGATAGATAAATATCTCTTTACAAACAAACAAGTTGACCTAAGTAAGGTCTTTACCAATCTATCCTTTAACTCTGGTGTGGAATGTGACCACCATAATAAAATGAAATACTTTAAAAACTATCGAAAAAAAGACAATTAGTAAATTGTCTTTTTTTATAATTTTTTTGAGATAACCGAAAAGTAAAGTGCCATCTATGTTCACAGCATTTTCATCCTTTTCACCCCCCTTGTGCAAGAAAAAAAAGCACGCTATAATAGATACAAGAACAAGCCAAAGGAGGTGGTGAAATGGAAGAGTATCGTCTACATAGGAATATCATATGCATTGATTTGAAAAGTTTCTACGCATCTGTAGAATGCGCTTTGCGTGGTCTTAATCCGTTCACTACACCACTGGTAGTTGCGGATAAATCAAGAAGCAACGGATCAATTGTTCTTGCGGTAAGCCCTTATTTAAAGCGTCGTGGTGTAAAGGGTAGGTGCCGCGTCTTTGAATTGCCAGAAGACCCAAGTATAATCTTTGCCAAACCACGAATGAAGGAATACCTTGAATACTCGACTAAAATCATTGAGATCTATTTGAAGTACGTATCGATTGATGATATGCATATCTATAGTGTCGATGAAGTGTTCCTAGATTTGACCACATATCTTGATATGTATCAAAAAACCGATGAAGAAATGGCTGCAATCATCCTGCAGGATATTATGGATACAACGAAGATTCCTGCAACGTGTGGAATTGGGCCAAACATGCTTATGAGTAAGCTTGCACTCGATCTTGAAAGTAAGAAATCACCAACGTTTATCGCCAAATGGACCTACGATGATATCCCTGCCAAATTATGGCCTGTCACGCCTCTTTCAAAAATGTGGGGGATTGGGAGCCGTATGGAGATTAACCTCAGTAGACTTGGAATTAAGACGATTGGAGACCTTGCACACTACCCACTTGAAAAGCTTCAGAAGTTTTATGGAATTATGGGTGAAGAACTCTATCATCACGCTCATGGAATCGATTTATCGATCATGAGTGAGAAGCTAGTATACAAACCAGTATCCAAAAGTGTTGGACATGGTCAAACACTTTATCACGACTATAACGCCGAAGAAATTGTCCAGATTATTATGGAGATGACAGATGATGTAACAAGGCGCCTTCGAACAAGTAATCGTAAAGCCTATACCATCAATCTTGGAATTAGTTATTCAAGAGATACAGGAGGGGGCGGATTTAATCGCCAAATGACGCTTACCTTTCCAACTTGCAATGAATCAGAAATTTTCACTTCCTGCATGAATTTATTCGATGAGTTTTACGATGGGCACTCACCGATTCGTAAAGTAACGATACGGGCAACCAAATTAGTAGAGGAATATCATATTCAGTTAAACTTGTTTAAAGATATGAATAAGGTAATCAAAGATCATAAACTCCATTCATCATTAGATAATATTAAGTATAAATACGGTAAAAGTTCTGTATTTAGAGGTTCTAGCCTCTATGAACACGCAACAGCAATTGCCAGAACATCCATGATTGGTGGACATAATGAATAATCCATATGTATACCGCGACCGTAAAATGATGAAATGGATTCCATTTAATGCCCTAATGGAACAAAGTGAATACATCAGTGACTTACTCCACGGTAGAACCCGAATCGAAAAACCACTACTAAGCCCAGATCAGTACGATGAGTTAAACTATAATCTTGAAATGGCAATCACCTTTCAAAGTGCTGTCTTGATTGATTACTTTGAAAACGGTGAAATACTCCAGATAGATGGCATAATTACCAGAGTTGATTCCTACCAAAAAGCAATCTATCTAGAAGAAGTAGAGCTATCCATCCACGCCATTACAAAGATTACCCTTCTATAAGAAAAAAAGACGATTTTGAACTGCACTCAAAAACTTGGACATAGGAAACTATGAAAAAGAAAGGGTGCAGTTTTTATAATTATCAAAGAATAGAAGCACCAAACACGATGCAAACAATGTCAATCGCATTGCTTCTTTCAGTAGCAAATAAACTAAATATTAATATTAAGGATTTATTATGATAAAATATGATGAGGTGATAAGATGAAAAATAAGATATTAGTGTTAATGGTTATAATTGGAGTATTTTTAAGTGTTGGAGTATATTTATTAACCAGAGTCATTTCATTTGAACAGGAACTTTCTATTGTTATCCATAATAATACTGAAATGGAAATTACAGAATTTTATTTAACTTATGATGATTTGAGTCAGGATATACTTCTAGATAACATTTCTGCAGGTAATACTTTAAGACTAAATGTTAATCCAGATGAAAACATTAGTGAAAGTAGTTTGATACTATACTATTACGATAATGATAATGTAAGACAAGAGGTAACTGTTATTGGATACTTTGAACATCATGGTGGAGGACAAAAGTCTGTTGTAACAATAAAATCTATGGATGAGAATGGCATATATGAAATAGAAGTTAGGTTTATTAGACTATAATAAAAAACGACAACTTATGAAGTTAGTCGTTTTTTTGTTAACATTGTTTTGATATAGGCCCTATCGTTATTGGCTAGCGTTTGGGTCTACGAAAACACGTTGTCCCATTTCTTGGTCTAATAGATATAATCCTGCGTCTTTTACAAGCTTGATTTTATCAATTACTTTTCCAAACGAGTCCTCTTCCTCGACCTGTTCACTAATTAATCAAATCAATTATACGGACTTTTCCGCTAATTTAAGCTGTTTCAATTTTGTCCTCTTCATCTGTTTACAATAGACAAACCACTGTGTAAAAGATAAATTTCAACTTTTACTGATAAAAATGATGTACATATTATATAATATAAATTAGGGGTGATAATATGAGTATTCAATTATTTAGAACAATTTGTAGAGAATATAACTTAGGTATAAACGAATTCTACTCAATTGTTGAGGGACATACTAAACTATCTGTTATGAGTTTAACTAAAGCTGAAAATCATATGAGGAATGGAGATAAATTATCAAAACAGTTTTTTGGGAATGATATAGAATTATTATCAAAAATCAGGTCTCAGGTAAAAAGTATAGTCAGTGGCTTCCAACCAAAATTCTCTTTGTTCGGGTCAAGATATGAGTTAGTGAGTAAGGAAAATTCTTTGTTAGAATTAAAAAAGTTAGAGGATTTATTTGAAGGTGATATTTCTCTGAATGATTATTACAGATATGATGATGCAATTATCTACAAGAAGAAACTATTATAGACGGGGGTTGAGTTATATATGAATGAGTTACACTATAATTACTTTTCCACACAGAATATTAGTTGTTATGAAATGTACAGAGATTACAAAGAGAAATATATAAACTATAGTAGAAATAGAAGACCTTTATTAATATACTTCATTAGTCCTTTTTGGTTGTTTTCAATTATCTTTGTACCATCATTGAGTTGGAAATTAATTTTTACATTTTTGTATTTATTTAATATCTACTCAACAAGATTTGGAGACCACTTAAGAGATTTACATACTGTATTTGGGTTTCCACAACATATTATAATGGCTGACTTTCCTCCTATCATTTTATATAGGGAAAGTATTATCAACATTATTAAATATATTTGTTCTCTCATTGTCTTAATACTTCTGATAATAAACTTATTTTAAGTAAAAAACGATACTACGGAATAGTATCGTTTTCTTTTTGATTTAATTATTCTTCGTTAATTGGAACAAACACACGTACAGCCATATCTTTATCTAAAAGATATAGTCCAGCGTCTTTAACAAGTTTAATTTGGTCTATTACTTGCGTAAACGACGAAATCTCCTCCACCTGCTCATCAACAAACCATTGTAGGAAGCTAATTGCAGCGTAGTCTTTCACTTCATGAGCAATGCTCATAATGTTATTGATACGTGCTGTTACTTCGTTTTCATGTTTTAATGATGTCTCAAATGCATCAAGTAATGATTCATACGTATTTTTTGGATCACTAAATCCTTTGATGATTGCTCGTTCTCCACGTTCTGCTAAATATGCCATAAATTTCTTTGCATGTGCTAATTCTTCTTCATATTGGACGAACATCCAATTTTCAAATCCTTCTAACCCAAGAGTTGAAATATAGCCTGCCATAGCCAAATAAATGTGTGCTGACTCAATTTCGAAGTTTAATTGCTCATTAATAGCATCTACTAATTCTTGATTCATATATTCATCTCCTTTTTTACCTGTTTTATTATATCATTCTTCTACATAATAAGCAATGATATAGCGCTTATTTTAGTAGTTCTTTCGCTTTTTCAACGGTTTTGAAATTTACTTTTGCGATGTTTTGTAAAAATGATTCACCTTTTTCTTTAATAATCAACGCTGCTGTTTCATCAACCTTGGCACTTGCACCTTTTGGTAGATCATATCCGCATGTTTCAATTAATAGATCAAAGTGTTTTAAGAATGCGTATCTTGCGATAATAGAAGCAAGTGCAACACTCGCATACCTGTCTTCCGCTTTCGTTTCAAATGTAATGTTTCTATAGACATTTGATTCATCCTTTAAATAACGAAAATAAAGCGACGCTTCTGCGAATTGATCGACAATTACTTTTGGTTCATGATTTAATTTTCCTAATAAATTGATGATCGCTTTATTATGTAAATAGGCTTTCATCTTATTCATGTTAAATCCTTGTCGAAATAACTGATTAAATTTCTCGTTATGAAGCGTTAATAAACTAAAGGCTATTTTATCTTTAATTCGTTCACCAATTTCAAGGATTTTTTGATCAGTTAATTTCTTTGAATCTTTTATCCCTAGCTCTTTTGCGAGTTTGATTGCAGTATCATCTAAATACGCAGCGCATACAGTAATCGGACCAAAGAAATCACCTGTTCCAACTTCATCACTACCAATTGAGCGTTCAAAGAAGTTGCTTTTCGGCTTTGCTACTGGCTTTTCTTCTATGATATCCTCTTGCTTTTTATCAAGCATAAGCGTCCACATATTGAATTCTTCTTTTGCATCAATTCCTTGAAATACGACTTTATTTGAGTTGTATACGGTCACTGTTACAAACTCCGTTTTTGCCATAAATAAAACATGTTCACTACTGCTTTGAACACTATAATCTTGGTAAAACGATATTATTCTTTTTATTTCGGCGTTATTCAGCTCTAAGACTAGTTTCAAAAAAACCACCTCACAGGTTTTATTTTACCATAATATTTGTTAAAATAGTATTGCTAGGAGTGATATTATGTATTTTAACAGTCAAGTATTAGAATTCGATAAAGTTAAATCACTAATCGTCAATAAAGCACAGACAGTAATCGGAAAGAAACTCACAAAAGAGATTACTCCTACTAATAATCCACTGGAAATAAATCGCAAGTTACAAGAAACAAGACATGCACTAGACATTATTAGGCTTTACAAAGAACCACCTTTTGGTGGTATTAGAGATTTAAGCGAAACATTACAAAAAGCGCACATCTACTCAGTATTAAATCCGACTGACTTTTTGGATGTTGTTTCTTTAATTGACGCGATCAACAACAATAAACGTTTTTATAAAGCAGTAAAAGAAAATGAAATTGAAGGTACTGAGCTAGATGAATACTACCATAGCTTAGAATCAGTACCAAGGTTAAAAACCGCTATTCAAGACATCATCACAATTGATGGTGCTATTTATGACAATGCATCAAATGATCTATCAAAAGTAAGACGTAAAATCAGAATCAATGAAAACCGTATGCACGAACGACTAAACAGCGTTCTAAATACACAGAAAAATCGACTTACTGAGCAAATTATCACAATTCGTAATAACAAATATGTTGTACCCGTTAAAGTAAGTGAGAAGAACAATTTTAAGGGTTCAATCATCGATTACAGTAGTAGTGGTGAAACCGTCTATATGGAACCTGAGGCTATCACAAAAATTAACAATGAAAACAGCATCTTACTAATGGAAGAACGAAAAGAAATTGAAAAAATCTTACGCGAGTTAACCATCATGGTTGCTGAGTTTTATTATCCACTAACAAATAACCTAAAACTATTAACAGAGCTCGATGTCATTTTCGCAAAGGCTCGCTTTGCTATTGAATATGATTGCACTGCACCAGCGATTACTGAAAATGAAATCAATTTAGTAAAAGCACGTCATCCACTCATTGAGCAAGAAGAAGTTGTCGCAAATACAATTACATTCAATCAAGATGAAAAGATTATCGTGATTACCGGACCAAATACAGGAGGTAAAACCGTTGCACTTAAAACAATGGGATTACTAAGCATTATGGTACAATCAGGCGTATTAATCCCGGTAAATGAAGGTAGCCAAACCATCATTTTTGAGAACATCTTCGCGGATATTGGTGACGAGCAATCGATTGAGCAATCTCTTTCAACATTTTCATCACACATGACAAGAATCATTGATATCTTAGATAAACTAACTGTTGGGTCATTGATATTACTAGATGAACTTGGTAGTGGAACCGATCCAAAAGAAGGCGCAAGTTTGGCGATATCAATTCTTGACTACATACGCATAAGAGGTGTATATGTAATTGCTACTACACATTATCCAGAGTTAAAAGCATACGCCTATAACAAAAGTGAAATTGTAAACGCAAGCGTTGAATTTGATGTCAATACACTAAGTCCAACCTACCGATTATTACTAGGAACTCCTGGAAAATCGAACGCCTTATTAATTAGTGAGCGACTTGGATTAAATCAAAAAATTATCGACGCCGCAAAAGAAAATGTACTAACCAGTAAATCAGAAGTGACAGACTTAATTACCAAACTTGAAAAGCGGGGATTAACACTCGATACAAAAATTCAAGAGTACGATACACTCATTCATAAAAATATTGAGTTAGTCAAAGCGAATGAAGAGTTAAAAAAACAACTTATTTTGGATAGAAAAGAACTTGGTAAAAAAGTAGAAGTAGAGAAGAGTCAAATCATTAAGAGCGCTCGAGACGACGCTAATAAACTAATAAAAGAACTAGAAACCTTAAAAAAACGGAAAGACATAAAAGATCATGAGCTTGCAGAGCTAAAATTCAAAACAAAAAATTTACGCATCGATGAAATAGTAGAATCAAGCACAAAAGATCACGTCTATCAACCAGGTGATTTAGTGAATGTTCTAAAATTTAATCGAACCGCAGAATTAATCAAGAAACAAAAGAACAATCACTGGATTGTTAAGATGGGAACACTAACGTCACAGTTCAGTGAAGATCAATTTGATTTTATTGAAGAAAAGAAAACTGACCAAAAACCAAAAGTAACAATAAAATCAAAAGTAAAGAAACACGTAAAAGCAGAATTAGATTTACGGGGATTACGCTATGAAGAAGCACGTATTGAATTAGACAAATACATCGATGATTGCATCGTGATGAACATGCCCTTTGCATCAATTATTCACGGCTATGGAACGTTGACACTACGAAAACTAGTAAAAAGCTACCTAGACACTCATAAAGCAGTTTCTAGGCATCGAGATGGTGAAGGCAATGAAGGTGGGCAAGGCGTAACTGTAGTTTATTTCAAATAAGTCGTGCAAAACAATTGAATAAGTATTCATAGTTAAGTATAATGAATGTGTGAAATTTAAAGGAGGAATAAAAAATGGCTGTAATTTATGCAAATGCATCTAATTTTCAAGAAACAGTAGCAACTGGTACAGTATTATTAGACTTCTACGCAGATTGGTGTGCACCATGTAGAATGTTAGGACCTGTATTAGATCAAATCGCAAATGAACAAGACGAAATCAAAGTAGTTAAAGTAAACGTTGATGAAAACATCAACTTAGCAAATGAGTTTGGTGTTAGAGGAATCCCAGCTTTATACGTTTTAAAAGATGGTAAAGCAGTAGCTCAAAGAGCAGGGTTCATGCCAAAAGATGCTTTAATTGATTGGGTTAAGAACGCGTAAAAAAGCCAAGTTTAAAACTTGGTTTTTTTTATGCCTTATAGTATAATACCTTTGGTGATTATATGAATGGAATACTATTAGTTAACAAACCCAAAGGATTTACCTCATTTGACGTTATTGCAGTTTTAAGAGGTATTCTCAACACAAAAAAACTTGGTCATACTGGAACACTAGATCCAGATGCAACGGGTCTTTTAGTAGTAGGCGTTAACAAAGGAACCAAAATCATGAAGTATTTAAACAACGATCAAAAAGAATACATCGCTACTATCTGCATTGGAACATCGACAGATACCCTCGATAAAACAGGGGAAATAATTGATAATGTAGAAGTAAAAACACTTACCGATGTAGATACAACTATTGCCTCATTTAAAGGTGTTTATACCCAAACACCACCGATGTATAGCGCCGTCAAATACAAAGGTAAAAAACTATATGAATACGCTCGTAAAGGAATCACAATCGACGATATACCATCTCGAGATATCACCGTATTTGACATTGCGCGAATAAGTGATATTCTATATAAAGATAACAACGCTTACTTTAACTACAAAGTTCATGCTTCAAAAGGACTCTATGTCCGCACATTAAGTTATGATATTGGAAAAAAACTAGGGTATCCTTCCTCAAACTACGAACTACACCGCACAAAAGCAGGTCATTTTGATATTAGTGATGCCTATACCCTTGATGAAATTAAAGAAGGAAATTTCAAAATTATATCCTTAAGTGACGCACTTTCATTTATGGAAGTGAAAGTAGTAAATGACGACATTGCTCATCATGTAAAGAACGGGATGGCAATTAGTTTAAAACAGTTTAAAAAACCTACGCTCACGCGTATTATAAATAAAGATGGAGATTTACTCGCAATTTACGATAAACACCCCACAGAGTCTAAAATGAAGGCTTTAAATGTCTTTAAGTAAAGAAGGTATGGCAATGAAAGTAATTACACTAAATGGCAAACGAATTCACAATAATACAGTCGCAGCAATAGGCTTTTTTGATGGTGTTCATCTCGCTCATAAAAAACTGATTCAAAAAACAATTGAACTAGGCAATCAAAAAGGATTAGAAAAAGCAGTCATCACATTTGATGTCCATCCAAAAAGTATCTTATTTGATTTGGATTATCACTATCTAACCCCACTGAGTCGTAAAATCGAGATCTTTAAGCAATTTGATTTGGATTATATCTATGTCATTGAGTTCTCAAAAGACAAAGCAAAATTAACACCTTCAGAGTTTATTGAATTGTACTTAGACGGTATCAATACAATTGTTTGTGGGTTTGACTTTAAATTTGGGGTTCGCGGAAGTGGACACGTTGATACGCTGATGAGCCAAACACGGTTTGAAACAGTCGTTATTGAAGAAGTGACATACGATGGCTATAAAGTTGGTAGCACGCACATTCGCGATCTTATCAATTCCGGACAAGTAGATAACGTAGTGGAGATACTGGGAGATTATTATTCGGTTCGTGGTGAAGTAATTCACGGCGCTAAAAAAGGCCGTATGATTGGTTATCCAACCGCAAATGTTGATACAGGGGATTACCTAATTCCTAAAAAAGGTGTCTATACAACACTTACAAAAGTAAAAGATAAATGGTATGGATCAATGAGTAGTATAGGACACAACCCAACGCTAAACTGCAGAAGTGATATTAGCGTTGAATCCAACATCTTTGATTTTGATGAAGAGATTTACGGAGATATTATTGAGATTAAGTTTATCAAACGACTTCGTGATGAACTGAAATTCACAAATGTAGAAGCATTAATTAAACAGATTGATCAAGATAAAATTGATTCACTTAACATCTTAAAAAATATTGATAAATAACACTTGAAATATCAAGAGACTATGTTATAATCATATACGCGCTTATATCTTTGTTTCACGATACTCCAACGTGTTACTAGGATATTCGTAAGAAAAAACTAAAAGGAGGAATAATCATGGCATTAACAAAAGAAGCTAAGCAAAAAATCGTTGAAGATTTCCGTTTAAAAGAAGGAGATACTGGTTCACCAGAGGTTCAAGTAGCAATCCTTACAACAGAAATCAATGAATTAAACGAACATTTAAAAATTCACAAACATGATCATCATTCAAGACGTGGATTACTTAAAAAAGTTGGTCACAGAAAGAACTTACTTAAATACTTAGCGAAAAAAGATATTAACAGATATCGTACACTAATCAAACGATTAGGATTAAGAAGATAATTAAAGCACTCAATGAGTGCTTTTTTATTACTTTTTTTATTCTGATTCTTCGCTTAAAACTTGACTGAAAACACTTTCAAAAAGAATCGTAAAAATAGCTGTTGACTTCTAGAAAAATAGGAGTATAATTTCCTATGTTTATACAAACAAATCTACAATTATTTTGAGGTAAGAAACATGGAAGGAATTCTACTATATTTCGTTATTTTTGTCGTAAAGGTATTAGAAGTATCTTTGGCGACGTTACGGATTGTATTGATCACAAAAGATGAACGTTTAAAAGGCGCAATTATTGGATTCTTTGAAGTGATAATTTGGGTTTTTGTAGTTGCAACTGTGCTCAGCAATATCACAAATGATCCCTTTAAAGTTGTGGTATACGCACTTGGATTTGCAGTAGGTAATTTTGTCGGTAGCAAACTTGAAAACTACTTGGCAATCGGTACTACAAATGTCGAGGTAATTACGCACAAAGTAGATGGTAAAAAACTAAGTCAGGAATTACGTGAAAACGGATTTGCAGTTACTGCTGTTGAAGCGTATGGTATGACAGACAGAAGAGAAATACTCTATATGCATGTACCAAGAAAAGAAGTGCAGTCTGCAACGAAATTAATTCGTCGCATTGTCGATGATGTTGTAATCACAATCAATGATATAAAACCAGTATATGGTGGCTATAAAACAATGAGGCGATAATGCACCTTAAAAACACTTTTATTATTTATAAAAATACAAAACATTAAATAATATATGGTATCCAAACAGCTTTTTTGATATAATGATTTTTGATGGAGCTGATAGCATGTTTGAACAGAAGAGCAACACAAATAAGTATCTTACAAGAGTTGAAATTGACCTTTATCAGGAATTACTAGACACAAAAGCACCAGATTTCATTATGAATGAGATGCCATATGGACTCGATTTGAAACAATTACATTTCGATTTAGACGAGTGTTCAGGCATACTTAACAACGAAGCAGTAATATTGCATGAGCGATACTTTTATCAAGATCGTTTTAAAATTCTGACAAAATTAGTGTTAGAACGAGATAAAGTAGAAGATGTGAAATTCCTAAGTTTAATGTTTTCCGTCTTACTAATTTTATTTCGAATTTACAAGTTAAATGACTAATATTAAGAGATAGTATATATTTTATATATATTACTATCTTTTTTTTTGATTCTGTGGTATTATTATAAATTGGAAAAAAAGAAGAGAAAGAAAAGAGGAAAAGAATATGTCAGATAAGAGAATATTCGAGATGGACTTCGATGGGCGAAGTCTAGTAGTAGAAGTAGGAGAAATGGCTAAACAAGCTGCTGGTGCTGCACTAGTTCGTTATAACGATACAGCGGTTTTAAGTGTTTGTGCTGTTGGTAAAGAACCTACAACTGCGGGATTCTTCCCGTTAATGGTATTATACCAAGAGAAAATGTATGCAGCAGGTAAAATCCCAGGTGGATTCTTAAAAAGAGAGGGAAGACCAAGTGATAATGAAACACTAACAAGTCGTTTAATTGATAGACCTATCAGACCGTTGTTCCCTAAAGGTTTTAAATACGATTTACAAGTAATCAATACAGTAATGAGTGCAAACCCAGACTATACTCCAGAAATGAGTGCAATGTTTGGTAGCTCACTGGCATTAGGATTAAGTGATATTCCATTTATGGGACCTATCGCTGGTGTAAATGTTGGTAGAATTGATGGAGAGCTTGTTTTAAACCCAACGGTTGAGCAACAAGAACAATCAGATATCGAATTAACAATTGCTGGTACTAAAGATGCGATCAACATGGTTGAATCTAGTGCTAAAATTGTCGATGAAAAAGGAATGTTAGATGCAATTTTATTCGGTCATGAATGGATTAAGAAATTATGTGCATTCCAAGAAGAAATCATTGCTGAAACAGGAAAAGAAAAAGCTGAATACGTACTAAAAGTTATTGATGAAAATCTAAAAGCTGCAGTATCAGAACTATTTAAAGCTGAGTTAGTAAACGCAGTAAGCATTCCTGAAAAATTAGAGCGTGGTGAAGCGATTAGCGCGATTACTGAGAAAGCTACTCTAAAATGGGAAGAAGACAACAGTGATTTAGATAAAGAAGACTTACGTGCACTTATTAGCGATGTAAAAGGTGTATGTAGTAAAATTGTACAAGACGAAATGAGAAGAGCAATTAGTGAAGATAAAATCCGTCCAGATGGTCGTAAATTAGATGAACTACGCGCATTAAATTCTCAAATCGATTTATTTGTTAGAACGCATGGTAGTGGGATGTTCACTCGTGGACAAACACAAGCACTTGCATTAACAACACTTGGTAGTTTAAGCGAACACAAAAAAATTGATGGTATGGATGAACTTGAAAAGAAAACATTCATGTTACACTACAACTTCCCGCAATACTCTGTTGGTGAAACAGGGCGCTATGGTGGAGCTGGACGTCGTGAAATTGGACACGGAATGCTTGGAGAGCGTGCATTAAGACAAGTAATGCCTTCAGAAGAAGAATTCCCGTATACAGTCCGCATCGTATCAGAAATTTTAGAATCAAATGGTTCAAGTAGCCAAGCAACAATCTGCGCTGGAAGCATGAGTTTAATGGCTGCTGGTGTACCAATTAAAGCCCCAGTTGCTGGTATCGCAATGGGATTAATTAAAGAAGGAGACCACTACAGTATCCTTACTGATATCCAAGGTATGGAAGATCACTACGGTGATATGGACTTTAAAGTAGCTGGAACAAAAGATGGTATTACAGCGCTTCAAATGGATATTAAAATTGAAGGATTAAGTAGAGAAATCTTAGAAGAAGCATTAGAACAAGCAAGAATTGCTCGTTTAGAAATCTTAGACAACATGAACGCTTGCATCGCAGAAGCGAGAGATGAAGTTAGTGATTATGCACCAAAAGTAGTATTAATGACGATCCATCCTGATAAAATCAGAGACGTTATTGGTCCTGGTGGAAAACAAATCACTGCAATTATTGAAGCATCAAACGATGTAAAAATCGACATTGAACAAGATGGTCGCGTAACAATCATGCACCACAACTCAGATGACATCAAAACTGCAATTGGAATGATTGAAGACATTATCCGTGAAGCGAAAAAAGGTGAAACATATAGTGGTAAAGTTGTTCGTATCGAGAAATTTGGATGTTTTGTCGAACTTTGGAAAGGTACAGATGGATTAGTTCACATCAGTAAACTAGCTCATGAGCGCGTTAACAAAGTAGAAGATGTTGTTAATTTAGGAGACATCATTACAGTTAAATGCATCGGTATTGATGATAGAGGAAGAGTTGATTTATCAAGAAAAGACACACTTCCAAAACCAGAACGCAAACCGTTTGTTAAAAAAGAAGACAAAAAAGTTGTAAAAGAAGTAAAAAAAGAAGAATAACCTTTTAAAGGAGACCATCATGAGAGATAATAAAGATGTAATCTGCTATTGTATGGATATTACATATTCAACAATCAAGAAGGCAATTCAAGATGGTAACAAAACCTTAGAAGAACTTATCAATGCAACCGACGCTGGTATTACCTGCGGTTACTGCATTGAAGACTTAGAAGAAATACTAGAAGAACATAAAAATTAATAACTGGGCAATCGAGCGGAAACGTTAGGAAAGTCCATGCTAGCACAAGCTGAGATGCTTGTAGTGTTTGTGATAGAGGAAACCATAACTCTATGCACCGCAAGGTGACGGCTGGGAACAAACCTGTTAAATGGTTTAAGTACCTTTAAAAGTGCCACAGAGACGTAGCTGGATAGGAAACTATTCAGGTGGAACGGGTAAACCCCTCAAGCTAGAAACCCAAAATTGGTAGGGGCACTTTGAGTAAGAAAATGAACTTAACTCAGAGACACATTTATGTGTAGATAAATGATTGCCGCCCGTAAGGGTACAGAACATGGCTTATAGGTTATTAATTCATAAAAAGACATTCCTCGGGATGTCTTTTTTTATGGTATAATAAAGTGAGGTGATACGATGGAAGATGTACTAATGTTAGTCGCAAAAACATTGCAAAAACTACATGTCACATGGGCATTTGGAGGATCATTAATCTTAAAACATCACGGCCTTATTGACGAAGTGAATGACATTGATATAGTGATTGAAATAAGCGATGCACACAAAGTCGAAAAGGCATTACAAGAGCTTGGCGCAAAAAAGCAAGCAACCGAAAAGAAAAACTATCAAACAGAGTTCTTTCGAACGTTTGAACTACAGGGAATCGCAATTGATGTTATGGCAAATCTGAAAATTAAAAATGACATAATCTATCCCTACCACTTTTCAAAATCAAGTATTACAGCAATTAAACGAATCAATGGTGTGAAATTAAACTATTGCTCACTCGAAGAGTGGCTAGTACTTTATTACGTCATGAATCGACCTCAAAAGGTAGAACTGTTAATTGATTACTTTAATAATACTACCATGTTTCATAAAGAGCTTTTTATTGATTCATTATCAGGATTAAGTATCATTCAAAAAGATGAACTCCTCCATCTTCTAAATAAACAACTATAAATTATAAAGAAGCCATTTACGGGCTTCTTTTTGTATGATAAAATTGAATGGTGAGATACTTACAAATAAGACATAAAAGGAGCTGAGGAAGGACTATGAAAATAATTGAATATAATCATTCATTCGCGAAAGAAGTCGCGAAAATGTGGAATATGAGTAATTCAAGCTGGGGGAATGATGGATCCTTGCAAACAGAACAAGACATTATAACAAAAGAATCAAGTTCAGGAAACATAAAGCTATACCTTGCAGTAGATA
Organism: uncultured Candidatus Izemoplasmatales bacterium; assembly: GCA_964652375.1. Classification (GTDB taxonomy): domain Bacteria; phylum Bacillota_I; class Bacilli_A; order Izemoplasmatales; family Izemoplasmataceae; genus CAZZAP01. Next base: position 6,251 of record CAZZAP010000005.1, on the reverse strand, counting down.
ACAACGAGGTTGTAGGGTACTGTAGTTTCTCTGAATACCAACAAGACGAAGGCGCTTCATACTTGCCTTTATTAAATGTACGACCAGACTATCACGGTAAAAAAGTCGGAAAAGCATTAATCCTAAAAGTACTAGAAGATGCAATTCATTCTACTTGGCCGCGGTTTGATTTATACACATGGAGTGGAAACATCAAAGCAATGCCACTTTATAAAAAGTGTGGTTTCTTTTGGGAAAAAGACAACCAGCGCGTTCATCTAATGAACTTTATCCCCTATCTATACCAAACAGAGGCACTGGCAAAGCACCTCAACGATATTGATTGGTATACCGACAGCAAACGCATGATAGATATGAATCAAGATGGACTGGAAGAACAAGGGTTTGATTACTATCGTTATGATTTTGAAAACGAGAAAACAAAACTCTCAATGGAGTTTGAACGCTATGGTAGAGGACTTCGAATGATCGAAACTCCCGACTACAAAATCATCATGAGCATACCACAAAAAGAGCTCGTTTATAACAAGTCATATCAAACGGAGTTCCAGATTGTTAATAAAACCAATCAACCACTTGATATCACGATTGAACCTACAAGCAATAAAAATATTACTTTTGAAGGAAAGAAAACCGTTTCTGTTATAAACGAAGAAACGGTATCAATGGAGTTTTTTGTTGGAGAGATTGACAAACCAATCTTAAAAAGCAAAACACATCCAGTTGTTGAGGCGAATGTTCTAATTAATGGTAAAAAAGCTGTATTTAAACTTGGAATCGAGCCAAAATGCCCACTTGAGGCAAAACTAATTATCACCAAATACAATCATAACTTAATCGATGAATACAAAGCATATCTTGATCTTGAAAACAATCTTGATCATGCAGAAACCTTTACCATTACTCTTCCAAGCACAATTGCAACCTTTAAAGATAGTGTTACAGTAACACTGGAAAGTAAGGAAAAACGCTCTGTAGAAATCATCTATTCTGTAGAAGAGTTTGGTATTTATAAAGAAAAGGCAATCATCACATTTGCAAATGAGAGCATTGAAAAAGAGCTAAGTACCATCATCAAAGGAACAAGCAGTTCATTTCACGGGCTCTTAGAACACCAAGCCTTTTTAGTAAGTGGTAACTACGCCCTGCAATACAACTTGCACAGTCACAACATTCGTGTAGATAATAGCTGGGATGTACAAGGAGCTAGTGTCTTTTTACCACCAAAAATTGGATTGCCTTATAGTTTAGAGTTTTCAAACACAAAACCACTTATCTCATTTCCATCACTAAATGAAATGACAATTACCTACGAATCACAAGCATTTGAAGCTGTAAAAGTGATTCTATATGTTAAAAACGACTACGGAATTGTCACAATTAATTACAAACTAGTGAATGAAGGTAAGCAAAAAACACTCGCCTTAAAAATTCCAATATGGAACCGCATGAGAGATACCTACGTCCCATTTGATGGACAACTGTTAAAACTTGATTATGATGGAGCTGATCTCTCTAGTATTTATAATGATAAGCTAGATGAAAACTGGATTTATAACCATAAACATAACTACGGATTAATCTGGCATAAAAACAGTGTAGTCGAAATAGCTGGTTGGTCTTTACAAGCTGTAAAAGAAGGAATTGTACTTGGTAAAGGGGAATGCTATAAAACGGAAAATTTTACGCTTAGTTATGTACATCCAAACCTTAAAAACTTCCGTGAGTTTATTGGCTATTACAATGAAAAAGATGAAACATCATTCATGGATATCAACGCAAACGATGGAAATCCATTCACAAAAGAAGCAGTTAATATCTCATTATCGAACAAGCGTAAGTGTCAGTTAGAAGGAACGATAACCGTAGATGGACAAACAAAAGACATTACTGAGTCATTACGTGTTTCGCCAGGGTTAAAAGAAGCAGTAATTGATTTAAAAGACAAACAAGTAACCTATCAAAAAATGCTCTTCAAGCTAAGTGGAGACGTAACGCAGATTAAATCTGATGACTCTTTGACAATTGATAACGGTGTATTGTCGTTTAGCGTTTCAGATACCTACTCAGACGCCATTTATTCACTTCAGTTTGATTCGCATGAGTGGCTTGATTCAAACTACCCAACGCCAAAAGAGCGCGTGTGGTGGGGCACGTTTATTGGTGGATTAAACTTCCGCGTCTTTGGCGTTCAAGACAACGCCGTATTACAAGAAAAACGCAAGTCGTCATTTGTAACACTTACCGATAACTTCAACAATCAGTGGAGCGGAATTAAAACAAGCGTTGTCTTTGAAAAAGAAATCAACTTAAAAGGCTTCACCTTTGATACATACACCCTAACCTTACCAGGTGTGGAACTCTTATACACATTTACCCATATTAAAAACAATACCGGGAAACATCAAAATAAAGGGTATGAACGGTTCATTACCTTACAGGCTGATGATGACAAAACAAAGGTGTCATTTACAAAAGACAACACCACATACAAATGTGGTGATATCGCCGTAGAAGATCGCTTTAAAAAACATATTGCCCTATGTAGTACACGAAACCATAAATTAAACATCTACAACAAGAAAAATGAATTACTCATGGATTCACAAACAGGCTATACAATCTGTTTCTCAGTACATTGGCATGAAATTCCAGATCAAGAAAGCAAACTGTTTAGCGGTGATTTTATCTTCTTTACAAAAGAATCAATTGATAAAAAAGCATTTATTGATTTAGAAAATATTACATTTGAGGTGTAACTATGAAACTAATTGATGCACACATCCATTTCTCGAATATCAATTCATTTAAAGACATAAGCAAAGTATCTCACGTTGATTACAGTTTAGATGGATTTAAACAAGAGTTTGAAGGAATAATCGCCATTGGCATGGGCGTAACAGAACTACATGAATCATTTCCTGATTCTAAAGCGCAAAACCCAATGACATTAGACCTTGATCAAAACCCAGGCAACCTCTATCATTGCCTTGGTTTTAACCCGCATCAAGAAATCAACATAGACACTATAAAAAAACACATCACACCTAAAACCGCCGGGTTTAAAATCTACGCAGGCTACTATCACTATTACGTATGGGATGCCATTTATCACCCTATCTACAAACTAGCTGAAGAATATGATTTACCTGTCGTAATACATACCGGTGATACCTTTAGTGAAAAGGGACTACTAAAATATGCACATCCACTTGAAATAGACGAACTAGCGGTCAGTTTTCCAAACGTACGCTTCATTATTGCTCACTTTGGCGATCCATGGATCATGGATGCCGCTGAAGTAGCAGCCAAAAATAAAAACGTCTACATCGATTTATCAGGACTTATCATCGGTGATCAACAAGAAATAAATCACTTTTTAGTACCTGAATATATCACGCATATCAAACGAGGTATGATCTACCTAGACAACTACAAAAAACTCCTCTTTGGAACAGACTGGCCCCTTGTTAAAGTAAAACCGTATGTAGAATTCATTAAAAAGCTTGTTCCAAAAGAACATCATGCAGATGTCTTTTACAACAACGCAAAACGTGTATTCAAATTAAAAGAAGTAGAATAACTCTACTTCTTTTTTATTTGCTTTAGTGTTGTTTCTTCAAAGGTAACACCAAAAATCTTATCAAAGCTCTTAATTACTTGATTCTTTATTCCTTCAATATCTGGATTATCCATGAAATCACTCATTCTACTTACTTGATACTCCGTAATCCCACAAGGATTAATTAGTGTAAAATAATCTTTATTTGTCAAAACATTAAATGCCAGTCCATGATACGCAATAAACTTACGAGCTCGCACCCCTATTGCGCATATCTTTGTATCATCTACCCATACACCAGGAAACTCTTCTTTGTTATATGCCGTTATATCATACGCGTTTAACGTATCAATAATAACGTCTTCTAACGCATGCATATATTCACTAAGCTTAAACTGAAAATCCCGAAACCGAACAATTGGATACGCTACAATTTGCCCAGGCCCATGAAACGTTATATCGCCACCACGGTCTGTTTTATATAGCTCTACCCCATGTTGATTCAAGTACGATTCACTCACAAGTAAGTTATTCGCATCCGTACGTATTCCCATCGTTAAAACAGGTGTATGTTCCAAAATTAACAAAACCCCTTCATAGACACGATTTTCAACCAATGAAAACATCTCCATCTGAATATCAAGTGCTTCTTGATACCCAATTAACCCATCTAATTTAATTACTTTATATGCCATCTTTATCACCAAAAACATTATAACATACAATTTCAGATATGATATAATTAGTTAAAGGAGATGATGTGGATGAAAAAATTAATGATTATTGTACTAATGCTTTTTTTCATGACTCCAATGGTATTAAAAGCATGTACACTAGCAAATCCACCAAGTGGATTTGAAATAGAGATCAAAAACTGTGAATATGGGGATGACGCAGAATATTATTTCGATGTACTATTTGAAAAAGAAGGACAGGATTACAACACATTTCTAAAATTAAATCAAGTAAACCAAAGTTTTGGAGATGTTGAACCAACCACGCTAGAAGAACCATTAGATTATATGAGTATTGATAATGACTTCATTAGTTATTTAGGTTATTCATCTAACGTTAAAAGTGCATATCACAATGGTTGTTTTCAAGGTATATTAATAGATCAGATTTTTGAAAAAAACGATCCTAATCCTTACGAATATGATGACTTTAAGTTAATTGTCTTAGACGAAGACTTTAATGAAATACATAGATCACAAGTATTTAAGAAAAATATTTTACCAGGTGAAGGTGAAAACTACACTAGGTTTATTTATAACCCAGTTACGAATGAATTTGAATTAGAAGAAAGAGAAATGTCCTTTCCAACGATTGAAGACTGTGGCTTATTTTACTCTAATCCAGGGTTATGGGCATTTCTGGGTTTTGGAATGATCGGACTGATTATATTGGTTTTACTTATTGAATTAATTACTTATATCAAAATTGATTTGAACCTAAAACTAGCAGTATTCATCATTTCACTTGATATCTTTATATTCATGTCAATAATGTTTATGCAGACATTTATGATACTTCAAACAGTGTTTGGAGCAAGTTTTGCATTAGCATTACAAGCACTCAAGTACTACGTTATCAAAACAGAAACAACTATTTCTAAGATACTCTTAATCGTATTTTCATGTATCATTGCAGTATTACCACTATTAATGTATTTGCTACAGCTATATTTATGGTAATTTAATAGTTTAAGTCGATATCATTGTAATTATCTTAATTACGTTGTATAATATATATGTAATATCATGCAACACATATTCTATGATTAGTGTTTCACTAGTAGTAGGGGTTGTGCAGTAGAAATTGTATTATGTATTATGAAGATTGAAGTAAGGCAATATTATCTTTATTTAAATTGTAGAACGAGTAAAAGTTTGTAATTTTGAAATAAGAATTTTATTAACAGTATTGATTATTGAATTTGTATTATGTAACAAACAACTCCTCTACTAGCTATTATTACATTAAAACCATGATGAAAATCATGGTTTTTTATTTATCCTAGCTGAGATATGGTATAATATTGATAAATAAAAAAGCAGGAAGGGAAACAATGAAACTAAAATATCTAATTATTATCATAGTTGCAGTAGCAGCAGTGCTAGCTGCGGGAGTAGCATGGCTTACTATTAACATGTTTAATTATGAACATATAGAAGATACCAATGGAACCGAAACAAGCTTAGTATTCTACGATACAGAAGATTTAATAACCAATCAATATAGTTATGGGGCTAGAAACTTCTGTAAACGCACTAATACAAGCACTGAGTGTTACACTCACACAGTAAATTCTGGATTCAATCCAGTGGATATTGATGATGATTTAATCGAGTATGAAGCTGAGTTACTAACAGGTATCATAATTTTGCAAGAGACAAACGTTAATTTTAATCAAGGAATCACCTATGTAATTGACGTTACACTCGTTTCTGGGAACATGGAAGTGATTATCATCGATCCCGATAATAACATCGTTGCTGAAGTAACGATGAATGAGGTTAATTCAATTGATATCCCAAGTACATTATCAGGAGCTTACACGGTTATACTTGCTGGTGAAAGTGCTGAATTTGAGCTTACAGTTCAAGCTGAAGTACACTAAAAATAAAAACGACAAAATTGTCGTTTTTTTATATAAACATTGTAACAAAGATAAAGAGATAATTCGCAA
>CAZZAP010000004.1:0-88172 GCA_964652375.1 uncultured Candidatus Izemoplasmatales bacterium | reverse complement strand
CTAATAAAATAGTTTTCCTTCTTTAGTTATTAATCTTAACTTAACGACATTGGACTAGCTCTACCTTTTTTATTTTGTATTTGTGTGCACTGCTTGCTTTTGGTTTATAACACATATTTGTGTTATAATATAAGAACATTAGATATGCAATTCTAATCGAAAAAGAGGTGATCCTATGAAAAAACTACTTGTTTTATGTATGGTGTTTTTAGCTGTTTTCAGTATGGCTGGATGTCGTAAAAAAGAAGAGCCAATCAACTATGATGCAGTAGTAGACATCCCTTCAATTATTGAAGTGGACATAGAAGATATGCCTGATCGATTAGAGCGTTTAATCGTTGTACATGATGAATCTAAAGTGATTAAAGTGACTGTGGATACTGATGAAGTGAATTTCACAGCTCCTGGAGATTACAGCATTTTAATTATCGTTGATTACAGTGACGGTACTACGCGAGTATACAACTCTATTTTACGACTCGCTCTAAATGAAGATATTGGTGTTCCTCGCATCATCGGTGTTCGTAATCACTTAGTTGATGTAGGAAGTGATCAGCTTGATTTAATGGATGGAGTAGCTTTTAGTGATGACCAAGGAATTGTTGATAGTGGAATTCATGGTGAAGTAGATTACACCGTAGAAGGATTGTATAATGTAACGTATTATGTGGAGGATACGGCTGGAAATTATGTTACTTCTTCTGCTTTTGTTTTAGTAGGAGAGGTGTATGATTATTATGATGATTTGCTTCCTACTATGTACGAAGCTACTTCTGAAGAAAAACGATACATAAGAGAGTATTCTCTTCTTTATTCTGCAGTTTTTAGAAAAGCGAATCAAGATAGTTTTGATTCTCGATTCTTTGATTATTTAGATAACTTCTTTAGCGCAAACAATTATGCAGAGTTAATCGGTCGAAAACTACGAGATGATGAAATTACAGCAATTAACAAGTACCGTGATATTGTCAAAAAAGAAGATAAAATGTTGTATCAAGCCTACTATAATAAAACCATGACAAATCAAGAAGATGATCATTTTGAAAACACGTATTTGTCATTATCTAGATACACAGCCACGATTACAAGAAAAGACTATTTAGATCTTTTTGGTAGCATTGAAGAGATGAATCAAGACTTCGTTCAAAAAGACATTTTACAAGATGTGAATGATTTTGATATTATCGTCAATACGACTGATGAACTTGCGAGTGAGATTGTTGAGTCATTAGACTTTTATCGCAACTACAGAATGATGAGATTTAATCCTCATCTATTACACGTTATAAAGAACACAGATTACGAACTAGATGATCGTGTTCATGATCTTGATTATGAACAAATCAGTGATGTAGTTCTTGCTTTTAGCCAAGATAACGTTACACCGTGGAAAATCAATTCCTACATAGAAACAGAAAGAGACTCATTAACATCTAATGAGTTACTTTATCTTGAAATTTTATCTCAGTATACTAAATATAAACTGCTTTATTTATTTGATTTAGATACATCCAGTGCACAAGCCACAGAAGAATTCTTACAAGCATTAGATGTCCTCTCTACTATTGGACTGCATTCAGGTTATCAAAATTCATTACTGAGTGTAGATTTCATTCATATTGAAGAGATTGAAGCGATGTTACTTCGATCAATAACTACTTCTGAAGAAAATGGAATGCTTCTATTTTTTGACTTATATTTAACCAAGTTTCGACCTACTACTTTAACAGCCTATATGATTATGGGGGAGTATTTCACTTCTCTTGAGCTAGATAAATATCGAACCTCATTAGCGCTTGAAATAGAGCTTGAATCATACAGCTCTGAATATCAACCATTCACATTTAATCAACTAGATGTTCATGAAATGGAGCACATCTTACAAAGAGAGTTAACGATTTATGAGATATCTGCGATTGAATTTAGTAACCAATATCAACAATTAGACTCATTAAATCTTGATGTGATATATCAATATGATTTTACGTCTCGACAATTAGATTTACTTGCGAAGTATAGCTTATCTAATGAACTAAAAACACTCAATAATATCATCAAATTATCTACCTATGAAAATGCAGTATCGTATTTAAATAACTTTGATAATAAAGTGGAACTACTTGATATGTTTAATGCACTACGTAAAGTAGATTATTTATCAGACATTAATACGTATTATCCACACATTAACGATGAAATCGAGAAACAAAAAATCTATACCCTTGTGAATACGTTCCTTACAAGAGACATTACTCGAGAGATGTTTACAGAATTTCTAACGACAAACAATGATCGTTTTATTGAAGAGGAATTTACATTCCAATTTACAGAAAGTGATAAAGAGGTTCTTGCCGAATTTATCGAAGCAAAAAAACGATTACTCGATGATGATTTTGATGCTCGTGAATACGTTAGTCAAAACTACTTGTATTATGAATGTGACTTAGCTTGTATCGATAGTTTTGAAATAGCGCATGATTATATGCAAATAGGGTATGATGAGTTCCATTCAAACATCAATCAGTTAGAAATCTATCAAATTGAAGAACGATTTGGAGACTTTACTCCTCTTGTCTATGATGCATTCATTACTATAAAAGAGCATATTGGCGATGTGAAGGATTTCTATCGTGTATTAAGTTATTTACATATACGTCCTGAATCTGTCAATATTGATAACTTCCATCACTATAAAATCGTTTATGATTTTATGGTGGAAGATAACCTTACTATTTACGATTTTACTAATCCAGATATTGTTCAGATTTTATCGAGACATCGCTCATTAACAACCGAGGAACAGGCAGCCGCTGAGTATATTGAAAATGAAATATCTTCAACGATCAATCATAGTGTATTCTCAGAGTATTATGATCATGGTATTACACTCAATATGAATATAGATATCGTAAAGTATGTGAATGTCTATACCATCTACCAACAATCATCACTACGAATGAGTACGTTCATTGCGGTGATAGAGATTCCTAACGATGTAACAATGTCCTTTGAAGATGAAGTAGATTTTGCGTATGTAGAGGATCAGTTTGATCTAATTTCAAATACGTCTGATAATTTAATCATTTCTAGTAGTGAATACAATATCCTAACACTTAGAGAAATAAGCAAAGGACTTGAAGTGTTAAATGGATTTGGTATTGATGATGTAAATCTTCCATACGATGAATATACTGAGTTATACCTTGATAGTGATTTTACTTCCTTCATAAACAGCCTAAGCATCAATAATAGGCGCTACGTTACAGAAATTATCAAAGTAGTTATTCGTGAGCAATTTAAAGAGGAATTAGAGCTTGTTCATCCTGAGTTATTCTATCAAACAAGTGATGTAGATGATATTATGACCAACCTGTTTTATGAACTTACGATAACCAATACTAGTTACTTCTGGGATACATATAACTTAGAACTAAACCTTGGAAGAGAGCTCACAGATGCTGAGGAGTTTCTGTTTGAGTTTGTTGATTTTACGGAAGCTACTGAACTAAAAATAAAGGAAGCACGAAATCTTGGTTTACTGTCAGATACGAAAATACCTTTGCTCGATCTAAAGGGCGTGTTTGATGAGTTAAGTAATCAAGATATCGCGTACCTATATAGTAATATCTCTGACTTTTCACCAAAAGTATATGTACTAAGACAGTTTATCAATCGTAATTTCACCAATGAAGATATCGATGCCATTGGTGAGTTATTAAATGCTGATGCGCTTGAAATTGGTTCATTCATCAGTTCAATTCAATCTACTGAAGACTTAAACCAATACACCAACGAGGAAATTGTTCAGCTTGTCACAAGAGTAAACAACTTATTACCTGTTACCAACATAAATGGTTCATACTTCTTAAACGCTGGACTAGGGCAATACTCATTTGGTTTTGAATATAACTTACTACGAGATAATACTGATTTTATTAATGCAGTTAAAGCATCGATCATTTATATGGAACTAGCGCAAAATTATCCTTACAATGAATACACAACACCAAAAGAGTTAATTATTAATTCCGTGTATTACGTACTAGATAAACCAGGTGAAATACTTTCCTTCAGTATTCAAGACTTTGAAACAATAAAACCTTTTGAATACTTTGAGTATGTGTTCGGTAGAGAATTAACTGAGTTTGAACAGTACATCATTCATTCGCACAGTATTTTTGTAGCTAACAACTTCATACAAACCAGTATTGAAAACTACAATAAAGATGCATATCAACCACTTACGCTCTCTGAGATAGAAACGTTATATGAACTACGTGATTTATACATATTAATTCAATCACAAGGTGTATCAATCTACGACTATGCCAATGATATCAATTTACAAATGACACTTGGTGTTCTCTTAAATGAGGATCAGATTGAACTAATCCAAATACTTGAAGAAGTAAACACAAATTAAAAGAAACTATCCAATCGGAAAGTTTCTTTTTTTTATACATTAAATCTAAACAGTAATACATCTCCATCTTGAACCGTATATTCTTTTCCTTCACTTCGATGCTTTCCGTTATCTTTTGCGCCTTGTTCTCCATTAAATGTAATATAGTCATGATATTTAATGGTTTCAGCTCGAATAAAGCCTTTTTCAAAATCACTATGGATAACACCAGCGCACTTAGGTGCTTTCATTCCTTTTCTAAATGTCCATGCACGTACTTCTTTCGGTCCTGCTGTAAAGAATGTTTCTAACCCAAGTAATTTATAACTACGCTTAATTAGTTTATCTAGTCCTGATTCTACTATCCCTAAATCCTCTAAGAACATCATTCTCTCTTCATCATCAAGTTCACCAAGTTCCGCTTCAATTTTAGCACTTATAACTACTACTTCACTTTGCTCAGTAGCTGCGAACTCTTTGATTTTCTGAACGTATTTATTGTCATCATAATCCGTTACTTCATCTTCTGAGATGTTCGCAACGTATAACATCGGTTTTAATGTTAGAAAGTTAAAATTCTTAATGGTTGCGAGTTCAAATTCATTAAACTGCACTGTTCTTATTGGTTTATTATCCATTAATGTCTCTTGGATTAATTTTAGTAATTTATATTCAGCAACCGCATCCTGGTCAACCTTTAGAATTGCTTTTTTCTCGATTCTAGGAATTCGTTTTTCAACCACTTCTAAGTCCGCGAAGATAAGTTCTAAATTGATTGTTTCAATATCTCTAACTGGATCAATATTTCCATCCACGTGCGTTACATTATCATCATCAAAAGCACGTACCACTTGAACAATTGCGTCTACTTCTCGAATATGACTTAGAAACTTATTTCCTAATCCTTCTCCTTTTGAAGCTCCCTTTACGATACCTGCGATATCAGTAAACTCAAAAATGGTTGGGATTGTTTTTGTTGGTTGTACTAAATCTGATAATTTCCATAATCTCTCATCGGGAACTTCTACGACACCTACATTTGGATCGATTGTCGCAAATGGGTAATTTGCGGCTAAAGCTCCTGCTTTTGTTATTGCGTTAAACAGTGTTGACTTACCAACGTTTGGTAATCCTACTATTCCTGCTGTTAAACCCATAATATCACTCCTTATTAAGCCGAAACTATTGTACTGTATTTTTGATTGTAATACAAGAAAAAAAGCAAATATATTATTTGCTTAATCGTATACTAATTACATACTCCTCAAGTGGAAATTCTTTTGGATTTTCTGCCTTAGCTACCTGATAATCAATCTCATTGTGATTTAGCCCTACAATAAAATGACAGATCGCAATACCAATATCCAGAGCTTGTATATCATACCCAAGTTTAATCGCTGGATATTTTGGTGTTCTTTTTAAATATAAATGTACACAAGTCTCATCAATATAGACACGCCAAGGTTGTTTATTTGAAGCGCTTGGAGCTCTTCTTACAAGACTTAAACACTGAAGAATAATATTATCTTCTGTAAAAGATAAGCTAGAGCCATCATAACGTTTAAAAAGTTGATCCATATCTAGTCTTCTTGATGATTGCGCTGTGGTTCTCATTGAGCGATCAATCAACGAGCGATTAGGGGCTCTATGTCCTACAGGGGTAATCGCAGGTACAACTTCATTGTCTGCTAGTTTACGTTTGAATTGTTTTCTTCTAAATGTACCACCAAGCCAACAAGTATCGAATCCCTCTTTTGTTAGATTTAGAATTAAGTATTCCATTAGGTATCCATAATCAACCAGCGTTTCAAACTCGTTTTGACACGATCCACCAATAAAAAGTGGTGGATTTTTAATTAATCCATAGGTTCCTATTTTTTTACCCTGGCGATATCGTTCTTTGTTTAAATAGTACGTAAAATCAACAGAGTGGTCAAACGGTCCTTTTTGTTCACTTTGATCTTTAATTAAGCGTGCAATTAAGTCAATTTGTTCATGTGATAGAGCTTCTTTTCTGAATGTCCTTGTACTTATTCTTTGTAACGCTGCATTAAACATTGTTTCACCTACTTGTCATCTGGATGTACATCTAACATTGTACTATGAGATATTAATTCTTCACCATTTCTGATGTATTTTATGATGATTTCATCGCCTACTTTTGAATTTAGTATTGCCTCTTTTAAATCGTTAAAATTATTAATGACAATAAATTCTTCCATATCAATTAATTTATACCCAATGATTGTATCCCCATCTTGGAGTCCTGCTTCATAAGCTGCTCCTCCCTCTTCTACCGAGATACACACACCGTAGGTCTCACCACAAACATTTGTTTGAGCGTAGGTTCTAATACCAAGATAAGGCCTTGTTACAATACCATCTTCTTCTAAATCTTCAGCGATACGTTTGACGGTATTTGAAGGTATTGCAAAGCCAATATTGCTTACGTTCTCATCAACAATTTTCATATTATTTATTCCGACAAGTTCACCATTTATATTTAGCAATGCTCCCCCACTGTTTCCAGGGCTGATTGCGGCATCATGTTGCAGGAGTGTTGCATTAAACTCACCGTCTTCAACATAACGAGATAATCCACTAACAATCCCCATCGTTACGGTACCATAGTACTCAAACCCAAGGGGATTACCAATAGCAACTACAAACTCTCCTAATTCAACATCGTACGAATCGGCAAATGGGATTACTTGGAAATTCTCTGTTGTATTTACCTTTAAAACAGCTAAATCGGTTGTTGGGTCTGTTCCTACTAATTCAATATATCCGTCTTCAATTGTGAATAATAATCCATTTTTTTCATACACAACTGTTAAATCAATTGTATTTTCAACGACATGATGATTCGTAATAATGTAATGTTGGTTCCCATCTTTCTTATATACTACACCACTACCACTACCATAAAATCCATCATCACTTATCGATATAATTCCTACTACACCACCACGAGCAATCGCCACCATATCCACAACTGCTTCTTGGAAGGTCGCAAGATCATAGGTTGTATTTACATTTTGTTCTGGCATTAGTTCAAGAATTAAATCTGCGATTTCTTCTTCAGATAATGGTTCTTCTTGCGCTATTGGTTCTGAATACTCAGGTAAACATCCTGATAATATTAGAGTAAACAACAATGTTAGAACTAATAGTCCTTTTTTCATTTATAAAACCTCCTTGATGTTAAATAATTTTAAAGCATTCCTAGTTGTACTTTTTGCGACATCAACATAGGGTATATCTTTAACTCTTGCGATTTCTTCAGCAATGAGTTTTACGCGCATTGGTTCATTGGTTTTACCGCGAAATGGATGCGGTGATAGATACGGTGAATCCGTTTCTACCAATAGTTTATCAAGTGGCACGATGCGTGCAACCTCTTTTGGTTTATGCCCATTTTTAAATGTCACTGGTCCTCCTAGAGAAATATGGAGCCCAAGCTTCATATACTCAATTGCCATTTCTGGACTACCTGAATAGCAATGCATAATACCATTTACTTCTTTATATTCTGATAGTACATTATACGTTGCTTCAGATGCGTCTCGCATGTGAATGATTAATGGTTTATGTACTTTTTTAGATAGTTCTATGTGTTTTTTGAACACATCGATTTGTGCTTCTTTATGTTCTTTATCCCAGTAAAAATCAAGTCCACATTCTCCAACACCTACGACCTTTTCATGTTTGAGTAATTCTTCTAGATATTCAAAGTCAGCATCTTTAATATTTTTGGCATCTGTTGGATGGTATCCAACTGTGGCATAAATAAAAGGATGGCTCTCAGCTATTTTGATTGCCTTCTTATTTGTCTTTTTATCAAACCCCACGACAATCATGATTTGTACGTCATTATCTTTTGCACGTTTGATTACTTCATGGAGGTTGTCATTAAACTTGTCTGCGTTTAAATGTACATGTGTATCGATCAGCATAATATCACCTACTTAAGTATACCAAAATTATACAATAAATATATGAAAATAATGTGAAATAGATAATAAAAAAGGAGACCGAAGTCTCCTTAATAAGTGTATCAGCAAAAATTACTTAAGAATTTTTGATACGTTACCAGCACCTACAGTACGTCCACCTTCACGGATAGAGAATTTAGTACCTTGCTCTAACGCGATTGGATGAATTAATTCTACTACCATAGTTACGTCGTCACCAGGCATTACCATTTCAACACCTGCAGGTAATTCAATGATACCTGTAACGTCTGTAGTTCTGAAGTAGAATTGAGGTCTATAGTTACTGAAGAATGGTGTATGACGTCCACCTTCATCTTTAGAAAGAACGTATACTTGACCTTCAAATCTTGTATGTGGAGTTACACTACCTGGTTTAGATAATACTTGTCCACGTTGGATGTCTTCTCTTGAAACACCACGTAATAATGCACCAATGTTGTCTCCAGCTTCTGCGTAATCTAATAATTTACGGAACATTTCTACACCTGTACATACAGATTTAGCAGTTTCTTTGATACCAACGATTTCAATTGGATCTCCAACTTTAACTTGTCCACGTTCTACTCTACCAGTAGCAACTGTACCACGACCTGTGATACTGAATACATCTTCAACTGGCATTAAGAATGGTTTGTCAGTTTCTCTAGGTGGAGTTTCGAAGTACTCATCTACAGCATTCATTAATTCCATAATTTTATCTTCGTGAGCTGCGTCACCTTCTAATGCTTTTAATGCAGAACCCATGATTACAGGAATGTCATCACCTGGGAAGTCATACTCGTCTAATAATTCACGGATTTCCATTTCTACTAATTCTAGTAATTCGTCATCATCAACTTGGTCTGTCTTGTTCATGAATACGATTAATTTAGGTACACCAACTTGGCGTGATAATAAGATGTGCTCTCTTGTTTGTGGCATAGGCCCATCAGCAGCAGATACTACTAAGATCCCACCATCCATTTGAGCAGCACCAGTGATCATGTTCTTTACATAATCGGCATGTCCTGGGCAGTCAACGTGCGCATAGTGACGATTTTCAGTTTCGTACTCGATATGTGCAGTGTTGATTGTGATTCCTCTTTCTCTTTCTTCTGGAGCGTTGTCGATTGAAGCATAATCAGCAGCTTGAGTAGCCCCAACTCCTCTTTTTGATAATACAGTTGCGATAGCAGCTGTTAATGTAGTTTTACCATGGTCTACGTGTCCGACTGTACCGATATTCATATGCGGTTTATTACGGATAAATTTTTCTTTAGCCATTACTAATTTCCTCCTTATAAGTTTCGAATATTTTTTAATTAAATTTCCAAGATTATTTTATCGCATTATAATATATAATGCAACTTTTTTGTCAATTAACCGTTACGTCTTTTAATAACTTCTTCGGCAATTGACTTAGGACAAGCTTCATAGTGAGAGAATTGCATTGTATAGTTCCCTCTACCTTGTGTGTTACTACGTAAGCTTGTTGCGTATCCAAACATTTCAGCTAATGGTACTTTTGCAGTGATTTGCTGCGCGTTACCACGCTGTGTTTGTCCTTCAATACGACCACGACGACTAGTTAAGTCTCCTATAACATTTCCTAAGTAATCATCCGGTACGATAACATCAACTGTCATTTGTGGTTCTAATAAAATTGCATTACATTGATCTTTTGCTTTTTTAAGTGCCATACCAGCAGCAACCTTGAATGCCATTTCATTTGAATCTACATCATGATAAGATCCATCAAATAATGTAGCTTTTAAGTCGATGATTGGATAACCAGCGATCATACCTGTATCTAGTGATTCTTCTAAACCTTTACCAACTGCAGGTATATATTCACGAGGTACTACCCCACCAACGATCTTATCAACGAATTCGTATCCTTTGTTTGGGTTTGGTTCGAATTTAATCCAAACATGTCCATATTGTCCACGTCCACCAGATTGTCTAACGAACTTACCTTCCACTTCAGCCGCAGTAGTGATCGTTTCTCTGTAAGATACTTGAGGTGCACCAACTTGCGCTTCTACTTTGAACTCGCGTTTCATTCTATCAACGATGATATCTAAGTGAAGTTCACCCATACCAGCGATAATAGTTTGCCCTGTTTCTTGATCAGTATATGTTCTGAATGTTGGATCTTCCTCAGCTAATTTACCAAGTGCAACACCCATCTTGTCTTGATCGCCCTTACTGTTTGGCTCAATCGCAACACTGATTACTGGCTCAGGGAATACCATTTTTTCTAAGATAATGTGATATTTTTCATCACATAACGTGTCACCAGTAGTTGTATTCTTAAGTCCAACTGCAGCAGCGATATCTCCAGCGTATACATGTTCAACCTCTTCACGAGAGTTTGCATGCATTTGCAGGATTCTACCTACACGTTCTTTCTTATCTTTTGTTGCATTTCTAATGTAAGAACCTTTCTTCAAGGTACCTGAGTACACTCTAAAGAATGTTAACTTACCTACAAATGGATCTGTCATTACTTTGAAAGCAAGCGCTGCGAAACGTTCGCTATCTGAAGCAGGTAAAATGATTTCTTCACCCTTTTTGCTAGTACCTTTTACGGCAGCAACATCAAGTGGTGATGGTAAGTAATCAATAACTGCATTTAATAATAACTTCACACCTTTGTTTTTAAATGCTGTACCACATAATACAGGGAAGAACTTAACGTCTAATGTCGCTTTTTGAACGACTCTTCTTAATGTTTCTGCATCTACGTCTTCACCTTCTAGGTATAACATCATTAATTCGTCATCGAAATCCGCGATAGCTTCAATCAATTCCATTCTTTTTAATTCAGATGTTTCTTGTAAGTATTCAGGAATATCAATTTCTTTTGCTACTTCTGAAATGTCACCATCAAATTCGTATGCTTTCATTTCAATTAAATCGATAATTCCACTAAATTCATTTTCTGCACCAATTGGCCACTGAATTGCGGCTGCATGCGCACCTAAACGATCTGATAATGTTTGTACACTGAATTCGAAATCTGCACCAATTTTATCCATTTTATTTACAAAAACGATTCTTGGTACTCTGTAGTCGTTTGCTTGTCTCCAAACTGTTTCAGTTTGAGGTTCAACACCTGCTTGAGCATCAAGCAGTGCAACACTACCATCTAATACACGTAATGATCTTGAAACTTCTACTGTAAAGTCTACGTGTCCTGGAGTATCAATAATATTTACTCTATGGTCATTCCAGTGTGCTGTTGTTGCTGCTGACGTAATTGTAATTCCACGTTCTTGTTCTTGTTCCATCCAGTCCATTTGTGAAGCACCATCATGTGTCTCACCCATCTTGTGAATACGTCCAGTATGATACAAAATACGTTCAGTTGCTGTTGTTTTTCCTGCATCGATATGTGCCATGATACCGATGTTTCTTGTTTTCTTAAGCGAATATTCCCGTGCCATTACTTAATACCCACTTCTACCAACGGTAGTGAGCGAATGCTTTATTCGCTTCAGCCATTCTATGAACGTCTTCTTTTTTCTTAACAGACGCACCATTACCTTGGCTTGCATCAACGATTTCTTTCGCTAATCTTTCTTCCATTGTTCTTTCATTTCTAAGTCTTGCGTATAACGTTAACCATCTTAACCCTAGAGTAAATCTTCTTTCGTTTCTTACTTCTGTAGGAACTTGATAGTTTTGTCCACCAATTCTTCTAGATTTAACTTCAAATGTAGGCATAATATTATCTAAAGCTTCTTCGAAGATTTCTATCGGTGGTTGATTTGTTAATTCTTCAACTCTTTGGAATGCTGAATACAGAATTTTCTGCGCAGTTCCTCTCTTACCATCTAGCATAATGCTATTGATTAATTTAGTAACTAACTTTGAGTTATAAATTGGATCTGGTAATACATCTCTTTTTGCTATGTGACCTTTACGAGGCATAACTAATTCCTCCTTTCAAACTTTTGATTAAATTATGCTTTCTTTGCACCGTATTTACTACGAGCTTGTTTACGTCCTTCAACACCAGTTGTATCTAATGTTCCACGAACGATGTGATATCTAACACCAGCTAAGTCTTTTACGCGTCCACCGCGAATTAAAACTACACTATGTTCTTGTAATTTATGTCCAATACCTGGAATGTACGCTGTTACTTCGATTCCATTTGATAATCTAACACGAGCATACTTTCGAAGTGCTGAGTTAGGTTTACGTGGAGTCATTGTCGCAACACGTGTACATACACCACGTTTTTGAGGACTTGATAAATTTGTATATTGTTTTTTAAGCGAGTTAAATCCAATATTCAAATGTGGCGATTTTGATTTTGTAGTTTTCGGCGTTCTACCTTTTCTTACTAATTGATTAATTGTCGGCATTTAAGCGTTTCCTCCTCTCAATTTTTATTCCACACTACCAGGTGGTTCACTTTTTTCATAAAAACTAGGGCTTAAGCCAATAAACCCTGATGCTTTTCCTCATTAATAGCACATATATTATATATCACACATGCAGGTGTGTCAATAATTTATTTAAACTTTTTTTAAGAGTTTTTTTCCACAAAGAATAATACGCTAAATAGGCTTGTAAATCAAGTATTATTTTATGTGTATTTTTATATTAACATTCGCCACATTTCTATTCATTTTAATAAATATGAAATTCATTACCAAATATATTATAATAATGATATAATGTACTGTTAATTGAAAGTATGGTGATACAAATGAAAAAACTACTAACTATAACAATCTTATTTATATTAGCCATCACATTATCTGGGTGTGAAGACATCAATATTTCACCTAAAGTATGTGACGAAGGCTACGAGCTAATTGAAAATGATTGTGTACCTTTGCAAGTTACTTGTGAAGATGATGAGGTATATAATGAAAATACCAATCAATGTGAAGAGCAAATCGATCCGACATGCGATTCTGGTTATACTCTGATTGATGGAGCTTGTGTTGAAGAAATACAAACGTGCTCCGATAGTGAGCTTCTTGTTGGCGATGAATGTGTTCCAAAAACATGTCCAATTGATAAAGAACTAGATGAGACTGGTACTTGTGTTGAAATTGTTTGTGGTGAGAATGAACAGCTAATATTAGGTGAATGCAAGTTTATACCACTTGTTTGCGAAGCTCATGAAACAATCGTTGATAACGAATGTGTTCTCATAAGTGAAACGTGTTTAGAAAATGAAATTTACTACGGTGGAGAATGTACTGATGTTGATCTAATCTGTGATGAGAATTTTGTATTTCAAGATGGAATGTGTGTTTCTATCATAGAGACAACTGAATTAGACATTTATTATATTAATGATTTCCATGGCGCAATTACATATGATTTTGAAGAAATGGGATTAGCACGAATGGCAAACTTCATTAATGCAAAACGCGCAGAAAACCCTAATACATTATTCTTTGCTGGTGGAGATATCTTACAAGGTTCTGCCTTAAGTAACTACTTCCTTGGAGAATCAACTATTGAAATATTAGATTTAATGGGACTTGATGTATTTGCCCTTGGTAACCATGAGTTTGATTGGGGCTTGGAAGAAGTCACAAAATACTTTGATGAAGTTGAAGAGAATGGTGAAGCAGATTATCCGTTATTAGCGGTGAATGTATTCTTTAAAGGTACTGAAACTAGGCCAGATTACATCGACCCATATACCATCATTGAAACACCAGATTTTAAAGTTGGTGTCATTGGTGCAATTGGTGCAAACTTAGAATCAAGTATTGCTACAAAAAGAGTTGAAGATTATGAGTTTGTCGATCCTCTTCCTTATATAGAAGAGTATGCAATCTACTTACGTACTGTAGAAATGGTAGACTTTGTCTTTGTTGTAGCACACGACAGCGGAAACATAAATGATGCAGTCATCGCCCTTAGCGGTGATGCGGAAGTTGACGCAGTATTTAATGGACATTCACATTCTACATACGCATATATCAACGAAATACCTATACTACAATCAGGTGGAAACGGAGAAAACCTAGGTCATGTTGAGTTTGTATTTGAAGATGATCTCTTAGTAGAAACAAATGTCACGAATCTTGACATCTACGACGATAGTCTGTTCCATACACCAGATGCTGAAGTACAAGCACTAATCGATTTCTATCTTGCGGATACGGAAGCATTGTTTAATACTCCATTAATTACCGCTGGACAAGAACTGTACTCAAACCAACTAACAGAGTGGATAGCAGAATTAATACGCGTTAGAACAGGTGCAGATATTGCCTTCCATAACTATGGAGGTACAAGACGAAGCATCGATAATAATACGGAAATTACAATAGGTATATTGTACGAAGTATGGCCATTTGATAATGTGATTAAAACAGTGTACTTAACAGGAGATGAAATCAACGCACTATTATCAGGTGGAAGCAATGGTTACTCATCAGCAGTTGATACATTTGAAAGCGATACGCTCTACCTTGTAGCAACCAATGATTATGTATTTGATAAACCAACAAATCCATTTATTTATGGTGCTGATCCAATCAACACAGGAATCTTACTGAGGGACCTTGCGATTGATGAGATGATTTTACAATCAACAGCGTACGATAGTTTCCTATTCAGCAATCCAATTCTTACAGAAGAAATGTATCCAGAATAAATAATAAAGAGAGCTACTCGCTCTCTTTTTCTTTGCTTTCTTGAAAATATTTTTTATCTGACATTTCTACTATCTTATTGTATATATCACGAACACTATATTCATATTGATCAGATATCATTGTAATTGGAAATCCTAATTTATGATTATCACCAATAATCTTTCTATCGCCAGATAATGTAATATTTTGATACTTAAATAGATAAACAGGATATCTAAAAAATAGGACTCTCTTGAAAATCACATCTTCATGTAAAAACAAATCACCGTTGTAGTAATATTTAGAATATTCTTCTAAAATCATAAGTACTATTAAAATTCCCCACACCCAAAGTATTACATTTGAATTATTGAGAATTATACTTAAAACAAGAATGATGATTACTATTGCTGCAACTACTACTCTATTTTGATAACCACGCTTTATTGTTGTAGCGCCATCATACTCTTTCTTTGGTTTTCCTGCAATGTACTGATAAAGATATACCAGAAGAAGAATACCCATTAGAACAACAACCATTTGGCTCATAAATAAACCAACAGTATTAAATTCTCTTAACTCGTTGGATTCAAATATATTTTTATATGTATTTCTGAAATACAAGAACACCGCTAGTGATACAAGATAACCCCCTAATATTGTTGTGAAGAATAGATAAAAATTGTATTTCGCAACTCTTCTTTTCTCCGATAAAGGAACTTGTTTTTTGTTTAAAAAATAAGAAAGTAAAAAATAACTAATAATTATACTTATAAGAAATGTAATATTTATGATGTACGCCATTGTGTGATAGATATATCCTCGTCCAGCTTCATAATTTGCATATGCTAACGTAGCTTGAAGCACACCTAATAAAACAAATAACATTGGTACAATCATTCTACTCTTCTTGAAAATTAAATACGTTTCATTTGTATTCATAACTCGCTCAATCCTTTCTTTCTTCTAGTGTATGTATCATTAATTAAGTAGATAAAACTTCTTTATCTAGTGATTTTGCAATTTCTACTAAGCTAAATTGATAATAATCTTTTAATAATGTCACTTCAAACCCTTTATAATGCTTGGCATTTAATGTCTTGTATTTTGAATTATACAAGAGCGCGTCATAGTCAAACAGGTAACGTCTAAAGGTGAAACAAAGGTACCTTCTTTTGTAATACCCACCGTAAACAAATAAATCCCCTTTATATAGTAATCTAAATACTTCATCTAGTAAAATTAACGCAGCTAAAACGAACCAAACGTGTATCCAATAGCCACCAATATCTGGGATTATTCCAAGCAGTATAAATGCTAATACAAAAGCGTACTTTGCCCCAATTGCCTTCAAACTATAGTGAATATTAATTTCACCAGCATATTCCTTTTTGTATCTTTTCTCTATCTCAGTCAAAATCAAATCTAAAATAAGGAATAATGCAAACGCGCCTAACATCCAAGTAAGAGCATTGTAAGATGAGTTAAATTCAGTTCTTTCTTCTATTGATAGAGGTTTATTTAATCCATAGTTAACATACATGATATAAAAAACTGGGGGTAGTAAACATATTGCAGAAAAGATTCCTAATATCGTTATTTTTCGTGATGTTGTTGATGATTTGTGTTTAGCATATCTAGATTCAATTAAGAATGATATCCCCAACATCACTAGTGTCCACCAAATGATTACCATGAGCATCTCTTCATATACCTTCACACGAGATATACTTCCTTCAGAGAACTGATTCAAAGCATCATAATAATCCATAACACGTGTCACAAATATGAATATATTTAATAATAGCAATAAAAAATTGACTCCATTCCCTTTGACTTCATTGTTCATGATATGTCCCTCCGTATGTAGTTTATATGCTTCAAATAAAAAAAGACCATAGAGGTCTCTTTGTCCCTCATATATTATTATATCATAAAGAGGGGATTTCATTGATGGAAAATATGTATGTAAAAGAGAGCCTTGTTAGCTCTCTTAATTGTTCTGTCTATTCATGCGTAATACGTAGTGTACAATAAATGCGGTAATGACACCAAAGATAACTAAGTAATAAAACTCTACGAACAACTCGATAGTCACCTCGAATAAGGATGCAATGAATTCGAGTAGTGTTAGTTCTGCTAAATCTCGGATGAAGAAGTACAGGATGTTAAAGATACCAAGCAAAAGACATAGAGAACTAATAACGTACGATACTTTCTTATGTTGTTCTTTCATTCCTCCTGCAGCGAATATGATACCAGCAATTATGATGAAGATTAACGCAGGAGTTCTAAATGGATTTTCAACCCAAACTCTTGTAGCAATCATGGTAACTCCTAGGATATTAAGTACAATTGCAAAATATTTCATATTGATCCTCCTCCAAGAGGGTATCTAGTTATCGGCTTCCCTCTCTTATATTATACCATAAAATCGAGAATAAAAAAAAGACAATCAGTGATTGTCTTTTTAGTATTTACTTAAAATGTGAAGTCTACATCTTCAAATGGATTTTCTTCTAAGTCTACTTCTTCGATTTCAGGTTTTCCGTATGTTAAGTTTTCATGAGCTAAGATACCTGTACCAGCAGGGATTAATCCACCGATAATTACGTTTTCTTTTAGACCTACCAAGTCATCCACTTTTGCACCAATTGCAGCATCTGTAAGGACTCTTGTAGTTTCCTGGAATGATGCAGCACTTAAGAACGATTCACTACGTAAACTTGCTCTTGTAATACCAAGTAATACAGGGCGTCCTACCGCAGGTTTTTTACGTTCAACTAATGCAGTGTTATTCGCTTCTTTAAATTCTCTAAGTGATACTTGTTCACCTGGTAATAATTTTGTATCTCCCTCAAGTAATACATTGATTTTTCTCATCATTTGGTGAATGATGATTTCAATGTGTTTATCACTGATTTCGATACCTTGTGCACGGTATACTTTTTGAACTTCTTTTAAGATATATTGTTGAACTGTTTCAGAGTCTGTTGCTTTTAGTAATTGTTTTGGATCGATTGAACCATCTGTAATTTTTTGTCCAGCAACAACATCTTCACCTTGTTCAACTAGTAGTGATACACCACTATTTGTTTCGTATGTTTTTGGATCATTGAATGGAGATTCAACTGTTACTTTGTATCTCTCTTCAACAACTTCAATATTTTCTACTGTACCAGTTACTTCACTAATTACGGCTTTACCTTTTGGTGTTCTAGCTTCAAATAATTCTTGAATACGAGGAAGACCTTGCGTAATATCGGCACCAGCTACCCCACCAGTATGGAAGGTACGCATTGTAAGCTGCGTTCCTGGTTCACCAATTGATTGCGCTGCGATAATCCCAACAGATTCTCCAACTTCAACTTTTTCACCTGTTGATAAGTTTTGTCCGTAACATTTTTTACATAGACCTGATTCACTATCACATGTTAATACTGAACGTATTTTTAATGCAGTGATCCCAGCATCTACGATAAATTTCGCGATTTCATCTGTGATGTATCCGTCTGCTTCAACAAGTACTTCACCAGTTTCTGGATGAATTGCTGCTTCTGCAGTATAACGTCCGATTAATCTGTCGATGAATGGTACGATTTCTTTACCGTCACTATGTACGATTGATTTTACAGTAGTTCCTCGTTGTGTATAACAGTCTTCTTCTGTGATTACTAAGTCTTGAGATACATCTACAAGACGTCTTGTTAAGTAACCTGAATCGGCTGTTTTAAGTGCTGTATCGGTAGAACCTTTTCGGGCACCATGCGTACTGATGAAGAACTCACTCATTGTAAGACCTTCAATGAATGAAGATTTTACAGGTAACTCGATTGTAGATTTAATTCCGGCTTTGATGTTGTAAGCAGTATTTAGACCCTCACGCTTAGTGTTTGCCATTGATCCACGGATCCCAGCAAGCTGCGTGAAGTTCGATGCATTACCACGGGCACCAGAATCACTCATCATGAAGATATGGTTATCAGACGTAAGTTCTTTCATTAATCCTTTTTGGATTCTGTTTTTAACTTCTGCCCACTCTTTGATTACTAGTTTATAACGTTCGTAATCAGTAAGTAATCCCATTTCATATTGCATGTAAAGTTCATCTACAATTGCTTGTGTTTTTTCAACTTCGTCTTTTTTACCTGAGTATACTTTAACGTCATTTGCCGATACAGTGATACCAGCTTGCGTTGAGTATTTGAACCCAAGGTTTTTCAGTTTATCTAACATTTTTGATGTTTCATTAATTTTAAATTGAATGAATACCTCAGAAATAATGTTTGATAAGAATCCTTTTTTAAACGGTGATACTAGTGGTTGATTCTTGATGTATTCTCTGATGTTTTCTCCACGTTTCACGAAATACGTATCAGGAGTTTTATATGCTTCTTCTCCCGTTACTGGATCCTTTTGTTTTTGAAGGTTGATTAGTGTTGGTTCATTTAAGTATGCGAAACTTCTTGGAAGAATTTCATTGAATAATAATTTACCATATGTTGTAACTAAGTATCCATTTTTCTGTTCTTCAGTAAGAGGTGCATTCCCTAGTGCAGATCCTTTTAAAGCAATACGTGAATGAAGTGTAATCAACTTATTTTCATAAGCGATCGTAGCTTCGTCACTATCAGCAAAGATCATACCTTCACCTTTTCCACCTTCTGTTTCCATTGTTAAGTAGTAGTTTCCTAATACCATATCCTGAGATGGTGTAACGATTGGTTTCCCATCTTTTGGATTTAGAATGTTGTTTGATGCAAGCATTAATACTCTTGCTTCAGCTTGTGCCTCTTCACTAAGTGGAACATGCACAGCCATTTGGTCACCGTCAAAGTCGGCATTAAACGCAGTTGTTACTAGTGGATGAAGACGAATTGCTTTTCCTTCAACTAGCTTTGGTTCAAATGCTTGAATCCCTAATCTATGAAGAGTAGGTGCACGGTTAAGTAGTACTGGATGTTCACTAATAACATCTTCAAGTACTTCCCAAATACGCTCATCTCTGAGCTGCTCAATCATACGTTTTGCAGCTTTGATGTTTGATGCGATTTCTCTTTCAATTAATTGACGAATTACGAATGGTTTGAATAGTGTAATTGCCATTTCTTTTGGTAATCCACATTGGTACATTTCTAAGTCTGGCCCTACTACGATAACACTACGTCCTGAGTAATCAACACGTTTACCAAGTA
Source organism: uncultured Candidatus Izemoplasmatales bacterium (assembly GCA_964652375.1). Lineage (GTDB taxonomy): Bacteria > Bacillota_I > Bacilli_A > Izemoplasmatales > Izemoplasmataceae > CAZZAP01. The sequence continues at coordinate 67,981 of CAZZAP010000004.1, read as the reverse complement.
AGTTTTGTCTGAAACGACCTTGTTTCCCACGCAATAAATCACTTAATGATTTTAATGGTCTATTTTTCTCAACTACCGCTTTACGTCCACGTTTTGCATTATCAATTAATGCATCTACTGCTTCTTGAAGCATACGTTTTTCATTACGGATAATTAAGTGTGGTGCACGTTGTTCAATCTGTCTTTTTAGACGGTTATTACGGTTTAAGATACGACGATATAAATCGTTTAAATCTGTTGTCGCAAAACGTCCACCATCTAGTTGTACCATTGGACGTAATTCAGGTGGAATTACAGGTAGTACATCTAGTACCATCCATTCAGGACGGTTATCACTACCAAGGAAAGCTTCTACAACAGCTAAACGTTTAATGATTTTATCACGTTTTTGTTTTGATGCTTTACTTAGTTGATTACGAAGTAACATAGATTCACGTTCTAAATCTAATTTTTTCAGTAATACTTTAACTGCTTCTGCACCAGAAGCTGCTTTGAATCTTGTTCCATATTCAATGCGTTTTCTTGAATGCTCTGCTTCACTAAGAATTTGTTTGTATGTAAGATCTGTATCACCTGGATCAGTTACGATATATGATGCAAGATATACTACTTCTTCTAAATCCTTAGGTTTAATTGCTAGTAATGTTGCTAAACGTGATGGTGTATTACGTAAATACCATGTATGAACAACAGGAGCAGCTAGCTCAATGTGAGCCATACGTTCTCTACGTACTTTACTCTCTGTGATTTCTACACCACACACTTGGCATTTTTTACCAGTGTTTGAGTTACGTTTTGTCTTGTTATTACAAGCACATTGATTGTCTTTTGTTGGTCCGAAGATTACCTCACAGAATAAACCATCTTTTTCTGGTTTTAGTGTACGGTAATTAATTGTTTCATGCTTCTTAACTTCACCAAAAGACCAACCTCTAATCTCCTCAGGAGATGCTAATCTAATCTTATAATGTGAAAATCTTTGACTCATATAATCACCCTACTTTCTTACGAATCGAAACCGAATTTTGCGATATGGTCTGTCGCATCTTCAGATACTAAACTTTTATTTGCTTCATTTACACCAGTTTCATTGTTGATTAACTCAACATAGATACCTAGTGATTGTAATTCTCTAGTTAATACGCGGAATGATTCAGGTAAACTTGGATTAGGAATTGATTTTCCTTCCACGATTGCTTTGAATACTTTGTTTCTTCCGACAATATCATCTGATTTAACTGTTAACATTTCTTGAAGAGCGTATGCTGCACCGTATGCTTCAAGTGCCCACACTTCCATCTCTCCAAAACGTTGTCCACCGTTTTGTGCTTTACCACCCATTGGTTGTTGCGTTACTAATGTGTACGGACCAACACTTCTTGCATGTAATTTATCATCTACCATGTGGTCTAGTTTGATCATGTACATTACACCAACACTAATTGGGTTATCGTATGCATCACCAGTAATTCCTGAATATAGAACTTGTTTCCCATCAGGTCTCATTCCAGCTTCTTCCATAATTTCGTATAAGTCTTCATTCTTAACACCATCAAATACTGGTGTTGCGATATGAGTACCTAAACGTTTTGCAGCCATACCTAAGTGTATCTCAAGTACTTGCCCAATGTTCATACGTGATGGTACCCCTAGTGGATTTAACATGATGTCAATTGGTGTTCCATCTTCCATATATGGCATATCATATTCTGGAAGAATTTTACTAATTACACCTTTGTTACCATGTCTACCAGCCATTTTATCTCCTTCAGATATTTTACGTTTCTGAACGATATAAATACGAACTACTTCGTTTACACCAGGACTTAACTCATCTCCATCGGCACGTTTGAAATGACGTACAGAGTGAACGATTCCTCCACCACCATGTGGTACGCGTAAACTTGTATCTCTAACTTCACGTGATTTCTCACCGAAGATCGCTAGTAATAATTTGTCTTCAGGTGTTGGATCCGTATGACCTTTTGGTGTAACTTTACCAACTAAGATGTCACCTTCATGAACTTCTGCCCCAGGGATGATAATTCCGTTTTCATCTAAGAATTTACGTCCTTCATCACCTACGTTTGGAATTTCACGTGTGATTTCTTCTTTACCTAATTTTGTGTCACGAGCTTCAATCTCATACTTTTCAATGTGTACAGATGTGTATACATCTTCTTTTACAAGTCTTTCACTCATAATAATTGCATCCTCATAGTTGTATCCGTTCCATGTCATGAATGCTACAGTAACGTTTCTACCAAGAGCCATTTCACCTTCATCCATTGATGGACCATCAGTGATTGTTTCACCTGCTTCAACTGTTTCCCCAATTGCAACAATTGGTTTTTGGTTGATACAAGTACCTTGGTTACTACGTTGATATTTTGTTAGGTTGTACGTATCTACAACGCCACTTTCTTGTCTAATCTTAATTACATTTGCATCTACAAACTCTACAACTCCACCATTTTCAGCTACCAAGCAAATACCACTATCATGAGCTGCTTTATACTCAATACCAGTTCCAACATACGCTGCTTCTGGAATTAGTAACGGAATTGCCTGACGTTGCATGTTTGCACCCATTAATGCTCTATTTGCATCATCGTGCTCTAAGAATGGAATACATGCAGTTGAAATAGAAACGATCTGTTTTGGTGATACGTCCATTAATTCAACGCGCGTTCTTGGGAACATTTTTGTTTCACCTTGGAAACGAGCAACTACGTTTTCATGAACAATACCTTTTTCATCATCCACAACGATATTACCTTGCCCAATAATGTATTTTTCTTCTTCGTCTGCTGATAAGTATACGATTTCAGCTGTTACCGTAACTTTACCATTCACGTCTGCTACTTTTAAGTATGGTGTTTCCATAAATCCATATTTATTTACTCGCACATATGATGCAAGTGAGTTGATTAACCCGATGTTTTGCCCCTCTGGCGTTTCAATCGGACAGATTCTACCATAATGTGAATAGTGAACGTCACGAACTTCAAATCCAGCGCGGTCTCTTGTTAAACCACCAGGTCCAAGCGCAGATATTCTACGTTTATGTGTTAACTCATCAAGAGGATTCGTTTGCGCCATGAATTGTGATAACTGGCTACTACCAAAGAACTCTTTTAACGATGATGTTAATGGTCTAATGTTGATTAAGTTTTGAGGAGTAATTTCTTCTGGATCCTTTGTAGACATTCTGTCTTTAACGTTTTTCTCCATTTTTGTTAAACCAATTCTAAATTGATTTTTCAGTAATTCTCCAATTAAACGTAATCGTCTGTTTCCTAAGTGATCGATGTCATCTAACGATCCAACACGATCAAATAGATTTAAGTAGTATGAAATACTTGCGATGATATCAGATGGAACGATATGTACACGATCTTCGAAACTATTGTTACCGATGATTTTTACACTAAATTCGTTATCGTCATCATCTTTTACTAATATTTCAAGTACTTCTACTTCCGCTAATTCGAAGTAGATATTTTCATTTTCAAGAACTGCTTCAAATGCAGCTTTTAATTCTTTCACATGGTTTCTACCAAATTCTTCAGTCATCAGTTTATCTGTTTTACCTAAAGACTTTAAGTATGCTTTGTAATATTCTTTACCGGTTTTGAATTCTTGATGTTTGATTTGAGCTAGTAAATCTTCATCAGTCATAAAATCAAAGATTTGCTCATCGTTTACTACAACACCTCTAAAGGCACCCAATTGTTGTTCAAAGTCATACTCAAGTTCGTATGCTCCAACACCTGGTACTTTATATGTGAATAGGTGACGATAATCTTTTAATACTGAAACAACATCATTGTTAATAATAGTATTCGCTTCTACGATCACTTCTCCTGTTTCAGGATCTACTAAATCATATGCAAGTTTTTTGTTAAATACACGATCAAGCACATCTAACTTCTTGTTGATTTTGTAACGTCCTACTTCAGCTAAGTCATAACGTTTCGCATCAAATAAACGTGATGCTAAGAAACTTTTCGCACCGTCAACTGTTGCTGTTTCACCTTGACGAAGTTTTGAGTATACTTCTTTAATAGCTTCTTTCGAGTCTTCCGCAGTATCTTTGTTGAATGTAATACCTAGGAATTCAGATTCTCCAAATGTTTCTAAAATCTGATCTCTACCAGAAAAACCTAACGCTCTTAATAGAGTTGTCAGGGCAATTTTTTTACTACGGTCTAATTTAACAAATAATGCATCTTTAGATCCGATTTCATATTCAAGCCAAGCACCACGCGTTGGTATTACTTGTCCTAAATACTTACTACGAAGTGTTTTCTTATCAATGTTTTCACTGAAGAACACACCCGCACTTCTAACGATTTGTGATACGATAACACGTTCACTACCGTTAATGATGAATGGACCTGTTGGAGTCATCATTGGGAAGTCTCCCATGAAGATCTTTTGTTGTTTCACTTCACCAGTATCCTTGTTGAGTAAACGAACATTCACTCGTAATGGTCTAGAATAAGTCATATCTTTTTCTTTCGACTCAACAGTTGAGTACTTTGGATCTCCTAATTCGTATCCTTCAAAATACAACTCTAAATTCTCTGTAAAGTTTTGAATTGGCGAGATATCTCTAAACAATTCACCTAATCCCTTTTGTGCAAACCACTCAAACGACTTAGTTTGGACCTTTATTAGGTTTGGTAAATCAACGTTAGTCTTTACTCTAGAGTAGTTCCTACGATCTCTTTTTCTTCCATATTTTACTAATTTGTAACCCACTAAATTCACCCCATTTTTTCTGCTAAAAAAGTGACTTAAACGCAAAAAAGCGCGCGTTTTGGCAATTTAATATATTAACACAATACTGTCAAATAGTCAATTACTTTTTGCTTTTAATAACAAAAAAACCTTTTTCTTTTTCTACAACTTCTACTTCATTGTAGATCGATTCTAGTTTTTTTATCGCACTTTTTGCACCATGTTTCTTGTTAATAACGATATAGAATTCACCTTGATCTGTTAGATACTTGACTGAATTCTCAAACAGTGAATAAATAACTTCTTTCCCTGTTCTAATTGGTGGATTCAATACAATTAAATCATAGGTTGATTCAACATTCTCAAATCCATTGCTTTTATAGACGTTCCCTTTTGCATTGTTAAAGGCAACATTTTTTGTAGCTAGTGCTACTGCTCGTTCATTGATATCAACTAACTCAACATCAAGATTATGAGCTTTATTTAAATACACGCCAATGACTCCGTAGCCACACCCAAGGTCTAATGCTGTTTTACATGATTCATGTACAGTCATGTATTTCAGCAATACTTCGGTTCCTCTATCGAGGTTATCTTTCGAAAAAACACCACGATCCGTATGGAATTTTAGTGGTGTCTCATTAACACGAAAAGCAATCACTTTTGGATTGCTTTTTGTATTATCGTTATGTTCAGAAAAATAGTGCGACATAGGCATCATCTCCAATCGTCCTTAGATAGGCAAAAACCTGAGCCTAAACTCAGGTTATTCAATTGTGAGTGTTATCCTACTGAAACAACTGCTCCAGCTTCTTCTAATTTAGCTTTGATTTCTTCAGCGTCTTCTGGGCTGATGTTTTCTTTAACTGGTGAAGGTGCTGCATCTACTACTGCTTTCGCTTCTTTTAATCCTAATCCAGTTAATTCTCTTACTACTTTAATTACAGCGATTTTTTTCGCTCCTGGGCTTTCTAATGTAACTGTAACTTCGCTTGGTCCTGCTGCTTCTGCTGCTGCACCTGGTGCTGCTACTGCTACTGCGCTTGGATCTACTCCAAATTCTTCTTTCATTAAGTCAACTAATTCTTTTAATTCTAATAAAGTTTTCTCTTTTAAACTTTCAATAATCTCTTGGTTTGTTAAAGCCATGATATTTCCTCCTATTATTCAGCACTAGGTGCTTCTTCGTTATTTCCTGCTTCTTCAGGATTTTCTAAGTTCTGCACGTGTAAATCAACTGCGATAGCAAATTCTTTGATTGGTTGTAATAAACCAGCTGCGAACATTGTAAGTAATACTTCTCTTGATGGGATTGTCGCGATTTGCTGAATTTTGTCGTTGTCCATGAATTCTCCATCAACAACACCAACTTTTAATTCTAATGCGCTATTTTCTTTAGCGAATTCAAAGATTACTTTAGCTGCTGCAACACTATCTTCATGAGAAAATGCTACTGCGTTTGGTCCAGTAAGACCTTCTGCTAATTCACCGTAACCTGCTGCTTCAGCTGCTCTACGAGTAATGTTGTTTTTGATAACTTTCATCTCACAACCATTTTCGCGTAATTCGTTTCTTAATTTTGTAACTTGTTCTACAGTTAAACCACTGTAATCAGCTACAACAAAACTGTTTGCGCTCTTCATTTTTTCAACTAGAGCTTCAACCTTAGCTTGTTTTTTAGCGATTGCTTTTTCAGACACTTTTCCACCTCCATATGTGTTAGTAGTCTTTTATCAAATAAAAACCTCTTATGTCGTGGACAAAAGAGGCATTAAATTCAGCGTTCTTTTAATCTCGTCTGGGTATTAAGCATCTAGCACCAGAGTCTGTGACATAAAGTTCTTATTTAATTGTTTTTTATTGCGTAATAATTTTAACCTAAAATCGACTCACTGTCAACTCTAATTCCAGGCCCCATTGTCGATGCGATTGAAACATTTTTCACAAACACACCTTTAACAGTTGATGGTCTAAGTTTCGCGATTGTATCATAGAATAACACTAAGTTTTCTTTTAGTTTATCAGCATCGAATGATACTTTACCAATTGTAACATGAATGTTTCCTACTTTGTCAACGCGGTATTCAACTTTACCAGCCTTGATTTCATTTACTGCTTTTGTTACATCCATAGTAACTGTTCCAGTTTTAGGGTTAGGCATAAGTCCTCTTGGTCCTAATGTACGTCCAAGTTTACCAACCTTACTCATCATATCTGGAGTAGCAACTACTGTATCAAAATCCATCCAACCTTGTAAAATTTTATTTACTAAGTCTTCATCACCAACGTAATCTGCTCCTGCAGCTTCCGCTTCTTTCGCTTTGTCACCTTTTGCAAAAACTAATACTTTCTTAGTTTTACCTGTACCATGTGGTAATACTACGGCACCACGTAAGTTTTGTTCTGCTTTACGTGGGTCTAAGTTTAGGCGAAGTGCAAATTCTACTGATGCATCGAATTTTTCAAATGATACTTTTTTCAGTAATTCAATTGCTTCATCTACTGAATAGTTTTTTGTTGATTCAACTTGTTCAGCAGCAGCTAAGAATTTTTTACCTTTTTTAGCCATTATTTTTTCCTCCTAAATGTGGTCTAACGGAATCTCCTCCCACAATTAGCTGTATATATACAACTAAGTGTATTAGTCTTCTATTGTGATTCCCATATTCTTCGCAGATCCTGCGATAATGTTCATTGCCGCTTCAATTGTATTAGCATTCAAATCCGGCATTTTAGTCTCAGCAATTTCTTTTAACTGAGCTTTAGTGATTGATCCAACTACTTCGTTTGCACCCATACTAGATCCTTTTTGTAAACCAGCTGCTTTTTTCAATAAGTCGCTTGCTGGCGGAGTTTTAGTAACGAATGTAAAACTTCTGTCGGCATAAACTGTAATTACTACAGGAATGATTGAACCCATTTTATCTTTAGTTTGATCGTTGAATTTAGTACAAAATTCTTGGATATTTACACCCGCTTGTCCTAATGCTGGACCTACTGGTGGAGCTGGATTCGCTCTACCTGCTTGAATCTGCAGTTTCACTTGAGTCTTAATTTCTTTAGCCACGAAAGACACCTCCTCTTTTTTCGTGATGTGGTAATCAGATTCTTATGAATCCTCCCACTCAAAAAATAGCACGGCATACTACCTGCCACGCTATTATATAACATTATTATATGTGTGTCAAGGAAAAATACTATACCTTGTCAACATCTCCAAAATCAAGTTCTACAGGTGTTTGACGACCAAACATATCTACTAGTACTGTAACAACTTGTTTCTCTTCATCGATGCTATCTACAGCACCAATTTGTCCACTAAATGGACCGGTAGCAACACGCACTTTTTCACCAATTTCGATATCGAATTTAGGTACTTCCATAAGTCCGCATTTCTTCAGGATTGGTAGGATTTCTTCATCCGGTACTGGTACAGGTTTTGTACCACCACCACTTGATCCTAAGAATCCAGTAACACCTGGTGTATTACGTACAACAAACCAAGAATCATCTGTAACACACATCTCTAGAAATACATATCCAGGATACATCTTTACCATTTTCTCTTTTGTTGTTCCATCAGCTTTTTTCTCGATTTTTAATTCTTCTGGAATCATTACTTGAAAGATTTTATCTTCCATTTGCATAGATTCAATACGACGTTCTAGATTCATCTTTACACTACTTTCAAACCCACTATAGGTTTGAACGCAATACCATCTTCTTTCTTCGTTCATTAACTATTCAACCAATTGAATAATGGAATAAATCCTAATTCTAGAACTACGAAGAATAATGCGATGAATAAAATGAATCCAAATACTCTTACAGTATTGTTAACAATAACTTCTTTAGTTGGCCAAGATACTTTTTTCATTTCTCCAAAACTTGGAACGAAGTATGCCCAAATTGCTACTACAAATGCAGCTGCTCCTAAAATGATTACGATCCATGCAAACCATTTGATTTCCGTTGCTGTATCAATAAACCAAAGTCCGTTGAAGTTTACGATATCATCTGTGTCTAAAATATACACACCAAGAACAATTACCATAATCGCTAAAATCGCTAATAAGATCTGCTCCGTTGGATATTCTTTTGTTAATACTTCGAGTACTTTGCTTTTTTGTTTTTCATCTACTTTTTTTGCCATGATTATCTCTCCTATTTACTTTCCTTATGAAGAGTATGCTCTCCACATCGTTTACAGAACTTTTTCATCTCTAAACGTTCTTTTTTATCCTTATTTTTATATGTACTATAATTGCGTGATAAACATACCTCGCATATCAAAATAATTTTCTTTCTCATACTATCACTCTCTTGCAAATATATAATTTAACAAAAATTAACTTGTTTGTCAAGTTAGTTCTTGAAATGACTAATGATTTTAGTTTTCGCACGATGCAATGAATTATAGATCTTTTTTTCATGCAGATCATAATTCTCACTGATGTATGAAATACTGTAATTTTTTAGTTCTCTTAAAGTATATACTAAAAATTCGCATTTTGTAAGAATTTTCTTTATTTCTTTCAAATAAAGTTCATAGTACACGCTATTGTGATGCACTGCATGATTTGATTCATAAATAAAAAGCTCATTTTTCTTGAAGATTTCATTCCTTCTAACACGCTGAGAAACAATTGAAATAAACTTCCGTTCAAGGTTTGTTTCAAAATACCTTGTGAAGGTTTTTGCATACTTCTCATCGTACAAACGAATGGATTTATCAAGAACCATTAAGCCTTCTTGTATCATATCATCAATGTCATATTGTAAGTTAAACTTATACACTTTTTTATAAATTAATGGGGAGTATTTTTCGAACATAAGACCAAGAGCTTCATCGTTTCCTTCTTTAATTAAATATAGAATCTCATAATCATTATGTTGGAACATTACCTCACCCCTTTTGTCGAAATATCTCGTAAATAACAATACCGGTAGACACACTTGCATTTAAACTATTCACGTGCCCTGTCATCGGTATTTTTACGATATAATCACAATTCTCTTTTACCAATCTGCTCATACCTCTCCCTTCACTACCAATGACAACACAAAGGTTTGTATCGACATCGATATCTTGCACGGTTTGATTGGTATCCGCATCGGTTCCTACAACCCAAAAACCACTATCTTTTAATTTTTTGATTGTTTTATTTAAATTTGTTACTTCAATTACATCAACATGTTCAATTGCACCTGTTGATACTTTCGCAACTGTTGCATTTAATTTAACACTACGATTTTTAGGGATGATAATGCCATCAATACTAAACGCATCAGCGCTACGTAAAATTGCACCAAGGTTGTGGGGGTCTTCTAGCCCATCTAGTATAATAAGAACTTTGTTTTCCTTATTCTTATTAAGAACAACATCCAAGTTTGTATACGTATATTCTTCCACCACAGCACCAACTCCTTGGTTTTTGCTTGGAAGTTTATTATTTAGTTTATTCTTGTCTAATTCAGTTATCTTTATACCTTTTTTTCTTGCCGCATCTACAACGTCTTTATTCGTATTAAACAGTACAAAAAGTTCGTAGATTTTACGATTCATTTTGATTGCTTCTAATACAGTATTTTTACCAGTTATTATGATTGACATATCATCACATCCTTTTTCAAAAACTATTGTAACACAGTTTTTTTGGATTTCCTATTGAGAAAAAAATGAATTGTATTGACTTCTCATTCAATCGCGATATAATGGCGTTGTGAGGTGGTCTTATGAATCATAAAATCGCAAAGGAAATACTTGATAAAAACATTACAAAAACAATGGGTTGTACTGACATTGGTGTTGTTGGATACATCGCTTCAATTGGCGCTTATATCCTAAAAGATAAGAAAATAAAATCGGTGGACCTCCTGATGAGTGAAGAACTCTATAAAAACAGTGTAAATGTAGGTGTGCCAGGTCTACGAAAAAGTGGTCTAGATAAAGCACTAGCTCTTGGTATTTTACTAAAGAATCCAAACAAACAACTTAGTGTCTTTGAGTCAGTCACAAACGATGACATTAATAAGATTGATTCGCTACTTAGCGAAGTAGATGTAATAATCCATCATCAAAAATTTGATGACACAGTGTTATATGAAAAACTAACGATTACAAGTTGTGATAATGAACAAGTAGAAATCATTATTAAAGATATGTATGATAATGTTGTTAGTGTAAAACGAAACGGCGTTTACCTTGAAGATATGACTAAAAAGAAAATCCTTGGTCGTGTTGGTGGAACAAAAATAAACACGTACGATGAGATTCTTGATTTTGTAGATGCTGGTAACTTTGAAGGATTAGAATCACTATTTGAAGTTGCTAAGTTTCAGTACAATAATGCTAGACGAGAAATCAAAAACGAAGGTGGTAAATACTTAGCTGAAGATTTGAGGGATGCTCAAATTGAATGTTTGTATGACCTATCAAACTTCCTCAGGCAACATATTACAGTGCCTAGTGCAAAACGTATGCTTGGTGATATTTATACGGTGTATGGAGTAGCAGGAAGTGGTAATCTTGGTATTGGAACACTTGTAACACCGATGTTTCTTGCTGATGCAATGAAACTAGATGAAGAAACAAGAAAGAAAATTGTTGTATTATCATTCTTAACAAGTGTCTATGTAAAACAAGAAATGAGTGTTGTAACTGTCCTTTGTGGTACAGGGCATGCAACTGGTAGTAGTAGCGCCGCGGTTACAACATATGTAAAAAATGGCACAAGAGAAGATATTAAACGTTCGATTAATCTATATTTATCTACAAGCATGGGATTTGTTTGTGATGGTGCAAAGATGTCTTGTACATACAAAGTATCATTTGCGGCAATGAATGGAATGATTGCAGGTAAAATGGTCACAGAAGATCAATCGTATTGTGAGGGTACTGGATTAAATAAAGATGATGTAGATACAACTATAAAGAACCTTGGTAAGCTAAATAACGATATCCTGAATTCTGCGAATAAAGGAATCATCGAGTTAATCTAGAATTTCAAAATCCTCAGTTTTGAGTCAAATAAAGAAGAGTAGCCATAGTTTGGCTACTCTTTTTATTATTCAATACTGAGAAATGGATTATATGGAAAAATATATTTATGTGTTTCATTTTGATACAAAATCGTCTCATATTCCATAAAACGCGCATTAATTAGATGTTTTAAACGTTGGTTTATCGGTTGATTCCCTACTCCCGAACTGTACTCAAACATTGTCCTTCCATATACAGTTGGTCTAATTATGACAAATTCATTGTTGATTTGTCCAACATCTTCTATGTAGATATCATCTGTATAACTTGGACTATATATTGTTGATGCTACCTCGGTAACATCAAGACGATGCCCAAATTTCTCTGAGGTAAGGACAGGAACTCCATTTATATACTCATACTGCTTGTCCACAGCATAAAACTCACCGTGGTTTCTGATTGAATATAGTGTAAGCTTCTCACTTTCATCATTGAGATATTTAGTGAATTTAAAATGAAATGGTCTTGTATCTAGTGAAGATTCATACTCTAAATTAGAATAACCACTCCACTCTTCCTCAGTATACGTAATTACTCCTAAATCAACCTCATCTAATTCATTGTTATCATCAACCGTTTGCCTACTTATACTCCACTCACCATTAACTGATAAGCTCGCAATATGTTTCTGGTATCGATAATCATCTTCAATAAAACTATAATGAGTTAAGTCATAAATATTATACGTTTCTTCTGATAACACAGGATCCTTAAATGATGATTTTCTTGTTATCTCCATAATACCCTCATCATTAAAAATTGTTGTTTCTGAATGAAGACTCTCATAATAGATGTACGTTTTTCCATTGCCACTTAATTTAGCTAACAATGTAATCTGAACACTATGCGACACAAGTTCTTCACCATCATACTGTACATATACATCAAATAGTATTTCAGCACTTGTGTACTCATCAATAACTAAATCTCCTCCAAAAGTCCATATTCCCCCTTCATAAACCTCTATCCCTTTATAGTGAGACATTCCATTATCAAGTATCTCGAACTCTAATTCAGGGCAATCATTGAAGATAAACATGGTCTCATATAATAAGAGATTTTTATTATCGAAATAAGAACACGAAGCCAATCTTGGTTTATAGCTATCTATAATACTAATTTGAACTCTTGAAAATAATACAATAATTATTGCGAACACACTTAGTGCACCAATTTTATAATATGTTTTTTTCTCTTTTCCTTGTGATATAGATTTGTATCTATACATAATATATCTGTAAACAATAAATGCAAACAAACCAAAGATTGATAAGTTTCGAGTAATAAAAACAATCCTATCGTATCGATGCATATTTATTGTAATTACGACAATAGCAAGCAAAAAGAAAATAACAAGCAAATTTAATTTACGCTTCTTGTAAAAAAATATAATAATCATCCTTTCATAATAATATTTTTTATAATGTAAATATTATTATGATTTCAACACCTAGACACCTGTATATCGAGAAGAATATCTCTAGTATAATTCACACTGTACGTGATTTCTATCGTAGATTCTTTAAAAGTGATAATAGGAAATGTAATCCAAGGTATATTGAAAATCAAATGTGTAAACTTTACTGGTAATGTGTAAAGAATATACACATAACATGGTATAAAAATTATTATAAGTAGGTAATATACTATCATTGTTGAGTTAAATGAGTAAGCAACCAACTCAATTTCAAGCAAAACAAAAAATTGTTTTATAAATGAGGATGCAAATATAAGGATAAAAGATAAACCAAACCAATGTTTTCTTAATATACTCATATTTATCCCCCCTTAACTAACAATTTTATGGTCTTATTATATCATACATCAATATTTTATGTTCATAATTATTACTATCCACTGTATCTCAATTGAAAAGATAAAAAAAAAGTGAGACAATTTGTCTCACTTTATTATTATATTTATTAGTTCTTCTAATCGTTCAAATTGCTTTGTAATATGTAAGTATCCAACAAGTGCTTCAAAGCCAGTAGCTTGTTTGTATGTTGCGATGTCTGTGTTTTTAGGTTTGCGATCTGATGTAGCGTTTCTACCTCGTTTGAAGTAGGTAATCTCTTCATCAGATAGTTCACTGTGAATCAAGTCTAATGCTTCTACTTGTCCTTTTGCACTTACGTATTTAATGGCTTCTTTGTGTAAGTTATCTACTTTTGTATAGCCTTTGTTTATTAACGCTTCTCGAATATAGAGTTCATATACAGCATCGCCTATGTAGGCTAGTGTAGTTCCATTTAATTGCGTCATTAAATGATTCCTTTTTCCTGTAGGATAGCTCGATATTTGTCAGCTGCATCAAAGTCTTTTTCTTTACGGGCGTTCACCCATTTTAAATAAACTTCTTTGTCATCTTTTTCTAGTGGTTTTACATGCGGATAGAGTCCTAAAATATCAAAGAAATCATCAAATATTTTCAATACAGAAAGTAGTACTTCATTTTCTGTCTTATTGCGGTATAGTTGATTTGCCTTCTTTACCAAGTCCTGCATGGCAGTGATTGCATTTGCAGTATTAAAGTCTTGATCCATCGCATCTAAGAAACGTTTGTATATTTCTAGTAAGTCTGGATCTATTTTTGCGTTGTTATATAACCCATCTTCAAGATCGAGTTTTAAGTGAATTGCTTTGTAGATACGAAGGTATTTATCCCATTCTTTTTCATAGTTCATGAGTACTTCATCTGTATACTCGATTGGACTTCTATAGTGTGTAGAAAGTGTAAATAATCGAAAGACATTAGGATCAATATCCAAATCTTTAACAAGCACTGTTTTCCCTTCGCTTTTGCTCATTTTACTACCACCGATATTTAGCAATCCGTTATGCATCCAGTAACGCGCAATTGTATGATTGTTTAGTGCTAAGCTATGAGCGATTTCATTTTCATGATGAGGGAATTTCAGTCCACTTCCTCCACCGTGAATATCAATCTCTTCGCCAAAGATATCATCAATCATGGCAACACATTCTGTGTGCCATCCTGGTCTACCTTCCCCAAATGGACTATCAAACTGAATTCCTACATCCGTTTTTTTCCACAATGTAAAATCTAATGGATTTTCTTTCTTTTCATTTATTTCAATACGAGCACCACTTATCATATCGTCTAACTTGCGATTTGATAACATCCCGTATTCTTTTACTGAGTCTACTCTAAAATATACATCTCCATCTATTTGGTATGCATATCCTTTATCAATTAATAGACCAATATATTCAATAATATGATCCATGTAATTTGTTACTTTTGGTTGAATATAATCTGTGCTTGAGTTTACTTTTTTAACAGCCTTTAAAAATTCATCTATGTAGTACTCTGTAATTTCCTTTTCACTTTTACCAAGTTGCAAAGCAGTATTAATAATACGATCATCAACATCTGTGAAGTTTGATGCATACGTCACTTCGTATCCACGGTGCTCAAAATATCTACGAACAGTATCAAAGAAGATGACAGGTCTTGCATTTCCAATATGAATATGGTTGTACACGGTAGGACCACAGACATACATGTTAACCTTACCTTTATGTCTTGGGACAAATTCTTCTAATTTGTTTGTGTATGAGTTAAATATCTTCATCACTTCACATCCTTTCTTTCGTCACATTATATCATAAATCTATTTATTCTGATTGTCAATTAGTAACACTTTCATTATATACAAAACAAAGAGAAAATAAAACAGGAGCCGTAGCTCCTGAGTCTTTTAATTCATTAAAGTTTTACAACGTTTGAAGCTTGAGGACCTCTGTCGCCTTCAGTAACTTCAAATTCAACTTCTTGACCTTCTTCTAAAGATTTGAATCCGCCACCAGTGATTGCACTGTAATGAACAAATACTTCATATCCTTCTTCAGTCGTAATAAACCCGTAACCTTTTTCTGAATTAAACCATTTAACTTTACCAGTCATGTAAATCTCCTTTTCTTTCTTGTACTAATAATTGAATTATATAATATATTGTTTTGAATTGCAAATTAAATTTTAGTTTTACACTTATACACAGCCCTTAAAAGCCATTAGTTTTTACACAAATCGATATTAGTTAGAGTACTAATCTATTTCTTTTACAAAGCCGTTTCAACTATATTAAATACCTTCATCACATACAATAATTTCATCGATTATATCCATATAAAAAAAGTGTCACATTCTTATATGTAAAGTATCAAAAACATCCTTTTCTTACTCAATTCATTATTGACCCATAAGTATGGATTAATCAACAACATCGATTTAGTGAATCAAAAAAAGAAGCTAGACTAACTAGCTTCTGGTTTCTTTTGAAAACGATCTTTTAATTCTTGGATCATTCCTAGAATTAAATTCAATCTATGTAGTACTTTTTCCTTCTCCAGTAATGCGAGCACTTGTGGTAAGTCTGGACCATGGTTTTGAGCAGTTGTAGCAAGGCGAAGAGGCATAAATAACATCTTTCCTTTACTACCAGCTTCTTTTCCAGTTTGTTTGATTAATGGTTTTATATTTTGCGCTGTGAACTCATCTAGTTCTGAAAGCAAGTCTTTAAATACCGTAAGAGTAATATCAACACCTTCTTGTAGTAAGAATGTGATTACGTCCTCCGTAATTTTAAATTCTTCAGCAAAAAATTCTTCGTATAAATCAACTATCTCAGCACCATAACTCATGCGATCTTTGAATACAGCAATCAATGAATCTACCCAAGCATCTGTTTTACCTTCTGTAATCCCAGCATCTATTAAATGGGGCATACAGATTTCTTTTAACTCCGCTGGATCCATCTTCTTAATGTAATGTTGATTTACCCAAGCTAGTTTCTTCTCATCAAAAGTAGCTGGTGATTTATTAATCCGATTAATCGTAAATTTCTCAGTTAGTTCCTCTAATGTAAAGATCTCTTCATTGTCTTCAGGAGACCATCCAAGTAATGCAATATAGTTAATAATTGCTTCTGGTAAATATCCTTTTTTCACGAAGTCCATGAAGTAAGCGTCACCTTCACGTTTTGATAACTTCTTACCACCTTCTTTCACTACTAGTGGTAGATGCACATACGTTGGTTCATCCCAACCAAATGCGTTATATAACAATGTGTATTTAGGTGTTGATGTTAAATACTCATTCCCTCTTACTACATGCGTAATATTCATCGCGTGATCATCAATTACATTCGCAAAGTTGTAGGTTGGATACCCATCAGATTTTAATAGTACTTGGTCCTCAATCTCTTTGTTTTCGATTGTAATTTCCCCAAATACTTGGCATGTAAATGATGTTGATCCTTCTTTAGGAACACGTTGTCTAATTACATAAGGAGCACCTGATGCTTCTTTTTCTTTAATTTCGTTTTCAGTTAAATGACTACAATGTCCATCGTATTTTGAATACCCTTTTTCTCTCATTGATGCAAGTCTTTCTTCCGTGCAGAAACACTTGTATGCTTCCCCTTTTTCTACTAGCTCTAAGGCATATTGCTTATAGTCTTTCATACGCTCACTTTGAATATATGGACCAAAGTCCCCACCTTTATCAGGACCTTCATCCCAAAGTAAACCACATGTTTCTAATGTATAATATATTGTTTCAATTGCACCTTCAACAAAACGTTTTTGATCTGTGTCTTCAACACGTAAAACAAACGTTCCTTGATCTTTCTTTGCGATTAAATACGTAAACACTGCGCTACGTAAATTCCCCACATGTATAAATCCTGTTGGACTTGGTGCAAACCTTGTTCGTACACTCATACTATCACTCCTTATCGTATTGTATTATAGTATACCTACTATAAAATTACAATTGAAGAAATAAAAAAGGTAGCAAGTTGCTACCTTAAATGGAAATAATCTTTTCTACTTCTTCTGCGTTTTTGAACACAACACAGATCCAAACGCCATGAATACGATAAATTGTAATGCAACAGCAAATAAACGATATATAGCACTTACCGCATATATCTTGTACGACCTGCTTTCTGACAGCAGTTCCTCAAAATAAGATAACTCACCGTACTCAACCAAATAAACACTATACTGTATTACAAGAACAAGTGTTACTACATACACGATTATTTTCGTAGAAAACGAGGTTCCATAATGGGTTAAAATATAAACCATCAACCCAATAAAATAAAGAACCAGTGGTAGTTGTCCCCATCTTATAAACTGGATTGGCAACTCTTTTGTATCACGAACTATGTCCACTGGATATGCAAAATGCTGAAGCAGTCCAAATACCCAAAGAAAAGCGATTGAAAGTATAAAGAATAACCAACTTAGATCAGTATTTACACCATATTCACCTTTTAATATCAGATTTATCGCTACCCCAAAAACAATCGCAAGAGGAAGTGCAGTTCGTAACATAAAGAAATTGTAAATAGAATTTCCACTACTTCCTGGTGCAACATCAAGCGTCCACATATCGACAATCCATGGAAGTTCTACAATAAGCAAGAATATTGTTGCACCCAAAATGAGTACACTTCCAACTAGTATTTTTCTCTCTTTTGATAATCTCATGTAATCTCTCCTTCTGGTAATTTATTTTTTTCCTGAAATAGTATCAATCCAAACAATATGAATACCACAGCAAGACCACTACTCACAAATATGTCTATGATCATATTTATCGCACTTGCTCTAAAAGGAGAGGAATGATTATAGAGTCTTTGTATCATTGTTAACTCTCCAAAATGTAGTAAGAAAACAAACATATTCAATAGAAATATGACTACTATTAATAATCCAATTATTTTTATCTTGTTCGAAACCATAAGATCTCGAAGCAAGTAAATCATCAGTCCTATAAAATAAAGCAACAAAGGAACTTGACCTAATCGCACATAGACAACTGAGAGCTCTTTAAATCCACCATAATCTTCGATTGGAAAAACAAAGTGAACAAGCAATCCATATCCCCACAAAAATGTTACCGCGATAAGGAAAAAAATCCAACGAGCTTTTCCATTAGCATCATAACTCATATCCAATGTAAGGTTTAGTGCAACACCTAGAATAATTACATATGGGAATGTGTTTAGCAACATTCCAATTTGATAGTTTACATCTAGATAACTAAGCGCTGATATATCAAAATACCAATAATGAAGAATAATTGGCATTTGTCCAATCAGTTTATAAAGAAAAAACCCTCCTAAAAGTAATACCATCGTTAACACTCTTTTTTGTTTTAATACTAGCATATAATTCTCCCATTTTTTAGTTTTTTATGTTCTACGTTTCCTTGTAGCTCTAGCAATGATGAAAAGCAACATAAAGATGAATCCAATTACATTAACAAAGACGATTACAATCGCAATAAACCCAGTTAACGCTCCATATATAACAAACTTATATAAATCTAAACAAACATCAGGTGGTATTTCATCTGCATATATCTTCTCTTTCTCATAATCTATTTCAAAATACCTAAGAACAACTCCATTATATAACTCAGCATTATGTTCCTCGCTTCGAAACAGTTCATTCCCATCATCATCAAATGCCACAATGTAAAATGTAGTAAATTGAAACTCATCTATATAACTACTTTCTGACATCTTAAAATTTAACATGCAATCGGTAAACGTGTACTCCACTTCTTCTAAGTATAATCGAAACGATACATACCCTTCTTCGTGTAAATAGTCAAACGTTTCATAGTTTGTATACTCATCAGTGTATGATCTGTTTGGCGCACTTAAAGGATCATATCCAAACTGTATTTCATCTGCCTTTACCATCACATCGATATTATGAGTACCTTCTACTGTGTGATAATTATCATCCGTGCAATCTTCCACATAGATTTCAATATAATGTTTGAAAGCAGGATCACACGCATATGTATTTTGTATGGTAATAAGGAAAAACAATCCTAAAACAATCAATAATCTCTTCATGTTTTCACCTCAAATAAAAAAAGCCCATAGGGCTAATATAGTATCCCCACTAGATGTATTATACCAAACATTAAGCAAATAAAAAAGTACAACTGTGTAGGTTGTACTTTTCTTATAGAATTCTTAACGTTTACTGAATTGAGGTGCTCTACGTGCTTTTTTAAGACCGTATTTCTTACGTTCTTTAACACGAGGATCACGTGTAATTAATCCAGCGGCTTTAAGTGTTTTTCTGTATTCTGGGTTAACTTCTAATAATGCTCTTGTAATACCATGACGGATTGCTCCGGCTTGTCCACTTAATCCACCACCGTATACATTTACGCTGATGTCAAAAGTTTTCATGTTTTCAGTTTTTTCAAGTGGTTGTTCTACGTCTAAACGAACTGCTGCTGAAGGGATGTAGTCATTAAATTTTCTACCGTTAATTTCGAATTTACCAGTACCTGGAGTTAAAATTACTCTTGCTACTGAGCGTTTTCTTCGTCCTGTACCTCTGTACATTACTGTATTTGCCATGTATAAATTCCTCCTTAACCTTTAAGCTCTAACACTTGTGGTGTTTGAGCTGTGTGTGGATGCTCATTTCCAGCATACACAAATAGTTTTTTGTACATTTGACGTCCTAATCTTCCTTTTGGAAGCATTCCTTTTACAGCGAACTCAACGATTCTTTCAGGGAATGTTTGGTTCATTACTTTTGCAGTCGTAGTTCTTAATCCACCTGGATATTGTGAATGTCTATAGTATTTTTTGTCGTCCCATTTGTTACCAGTTAAAACAACTTCTTTTGCGTTGATTACGATTACGTAATCTCCACAGTCAACATGTGGTGTGAATGTTGGTTTATGTTTTCCTCTAATGACAGAAGCAACTTCTGTCGCTAAACGTCCTAACGTTTTACCTTTAGCATCAACAACGAACCAAGCTCTTTCCACTGTTTGGTTATTAGCCATGTATGTTTTCATAATTAACTTTCCTCCATTATCAAATAATTTCGGGCATTGGAATTTCTCTGTACCGGACTATATAATATAGTATAAGAATTCGTTTGTCAATGAATTTCAACACTTTTTTTCATAAAGTTCGTAAATACAACTAAAATCCGTAAGCCGTACTCCTCATTGACGATTACTGAACTCGTTTTTTCATGTTTTTTCAGATGTCTCAGAAATAGCCTTGTTATTAATGCTTGCGGATTGCTTGAAGTGTCAGCATAGTAATATTACACTAAAGGTAGGTGGTGATGCAATGAAAAAATCATTTTACTCTGGTTTATTCTTTTTAGTTATCATGTTTGGAACAAGGTTAGTTGCGATCATCGTCAATGATTATAACTTTCTGGATGTTATCATTACAGCTATTGTAGCTATTGGAGGGTTTTACGTAGTATATGTTATCATTACAGTCATTGTACATGTAATCAAAGAAAACTATCCTACTACTATGAAAGATCTGTATTTCACATTTAATGCTTTTGCAGCATCTATCATGATGTTTGCAGGTATTTTGTTTTTCCTTTTAAACGTTTGGAAAGATACAGAAATGTACGTTGTTGGAGTAGCGCTTATAATCATATCAGCTTCTTACTTCAGTATTATTATTGATTTAGAAAGTACAAAAAAAGGAGTTACTACAAAATTTTGAAGAATCAATTCTTACTCCTGATATAAATGAAAAAGGCAAGTAATCTTGCCTTTTTTTATACTTGCTGACTGTAATGTTTTTGATGGAATACATTGAAATATGTTTCAAACTCCTCACCAAATCTTGTTCTCATCAAGTTTATATAGTGAGAGTATAGTTTGTAGTTTTCTAAAGTTATAACCGACGAGAGGCATTTTTGGGCTTCAATGAAGGCCATTTCCTTCTCATCATTTGAGTAGTGTATTGCACTTCTTACAAAGTACATGTTTGCTAAAGGGTAGATCATTCCATGTTTCTTACATTTGTCTATTCCTTCATTACAAAGTCTCATTGCTTTTTCATAATCCTTCTTACGGAAATATCCAACCGCAACTGCGCTATAGACAGTTAATAGTGTATATCGATTATTAAATGACATATAAATAATACTATCGTCTGTTAAGATTCTCTCCAATGCATCTAAGGCAACATAGGAAGGTGTTTTTATTCTAGTCTGAAGTTGCATTAGTGATAGTAAAGTAATTAAGTCGACATAATCAAACACATCTGAGTTACAGCATTTTGGAAAATCAATTAGTTGTGAGTATTGATGTATTGCCTCGTAGTCATCTATCTTTCTCGTCTCAAGTTTAAACTTCACTTGGAGATGCTTATAAAAACGATCATAAAATTGGTCTTCAAATTCAACTTTCTTGATCTTCTTTTCAAGCTCAAGATACTTATCAAACTGACGAAAGCCAATGCTTTGAAGCATATCACTAAAATGCATATGATGTGTATGATCCTGATTAAAAAACATGTAATAGAAGTCATTTGAACTTAAACGAAGATTATCACAAAACTGAATGATTTTCTCACTTGGTAGTGTACGCTCACCACTTACATACCTTCTGTAGGAACGTTCATTACAAATACCTTCACACAGTTCTTTTACTTTCATTTTTCGTTTAATTCGTAACTCATCAATAAACAACGCATACTTTTTAGACAAAACACTCATAATTTCCTCCGAAAGGACCGATTTGGTCCTATTCAAGATTATAATATAAGTTTATAATAGTTGCAAGTGGATTATTGAAGGGGTTCACGCTTACCTATGTAAGATATAAGAAAACACTCCAATTGGAGTGTTTTTTTATTATTCATATTCACTTATAGGTTTGATGTTATCGCTGTGATGACTCCATGAGACATCACTTATGTATTCTCCTACTGAATCATCAGGTACATAAATCTTATAATCTTCACTGTCAAAATACAGTGATCCTTGAGTGTAAGTAATACTTCCATCAACAACAAAGCTTCTTTCCAGAATAACCGTATCAATGCTGCTTCTTGCTGTCACTGCAAACGTCATAAACTCTACAGTGCTTGGAATTGTAATTTCGTTAATCTTCTCTGTATAAGAAAATGCATATGAATCTATCAATAGAGTAGTTCCCAGATCAATTTCATTTAGGTTCTTATTATAACTAAATGCAAATGAACCTATAATACTTATATCGTTTGGAACTACAAAACTAGAACCTTCTTTTGAAGATGGATATCTAACTAGTATGTTGCCATCATCGTAATCCCCAAATTCATATCTACTGTATAAAACATCGTCAACAACATAATACATATCATTTCCTACTTCGACAATGAATCTCTTCAATGAATGTAACCCATTCACTTCAAACTGTCCAATAAATTCCTCGCTTATAATTATTTCTTCCAAATAACTATTCCCAAGAAATGCATCAGACATTACAGTCTCAACAAATCCAGGGACAGTATATGTTGTATTTTCTAACCCGTTCGGATAGAACACAAGAGTTTTTTTGTCTTTATCAAACAGTACTCCATCCTCCACGGTAAATGTTGAATGGTTTTCATCAACGATGATGTTTTTAATAGTTGGACACTCCATGAAAACATCACTTTGAAGCCATGTTGTTGATGTTGGAATCTCAACTGTGTCTATTGCTTCTGCACCTCGAAAAGAACCTAGGTACATATTTGATTGGAATGTTTGTGGCAGAAGATTCTTATCTATTTCTACAAGGTACGAGTAGTACTCGACTCCATCTATAAACACACTATTTGATTTACCCTTAACTTTGATGATAGGACACCCTTCAGTAAGCTCCCAGTTATCACCAAAAACAGTACTTTCAATTACCTCACAAACATCTTGGTATCCTTCAATAATACTAAGATACTCACTCCCACTCATATGTTTCTCCACTGGCACGAGATGCTCGCCATAGAAATAAACCTCTTTGAGTGTATCATTCCCATTAAATGCATCTATTCCAATTGCTACATCAAGTGGTAGAGTAATAGAAATAACTTCTGAATCTGAAAATGATTCTGTGGTAATCGCTAATACAACTTCTCCACCGACATACTGAGGAATTATCAAATGCACAGCTCTTCCAGAATAATTTGTGATATAACAACCTTCGAGTTCGAACTCAACATCTTCTTGTTTTACACAGGTGAAAACATCTTCAATTTCTTCAAAAACAGCAGTGAGTGTCAATGATTCAGTTACAATAAGATCCTCTGAATAGAGAAGATCACTGCTCTCCCACCCAGCAAATACGTACCCCTCTTCTTCTAATACAGGAAGTGGCAAGATGCTGTTTTCTTTTAAATTCTCCATCGTCTTAAATACTTCATCACCATTGTAAAACTCAACGGTGTATAGTTTTTCTTTTTTACATGAAGAAAGCCCTAGTATTAGGGCTGCCATAAATACTATTAGTAGTAGTTTTTTCCTTTTCATCATAAAATCCCCTTTTCATGTAGTATAGGTATATTTTACCATAACATGGGTAACAAAAAAACACTCCATTTAGGAGTGTTTTTGATTTAATTAATAAATCCTGATGACTTAACACTTGTTGGGATTTCAAAATCTTCAACAGCGTCTACATTAAATACTTCATAGTCATATGATAACTCATCTAATGTGATGTATCCATCAAATGTTTCGTCGAAGTAATCATATACTACATCAGTTAAATCGAAACTCACGTTTGAAACAAAGCCATTTTCAACTTGTACTTCTACAGTTACAGTATCCACTTGTGGATCAACTAGATTGTATGAGTCTACATCCATTTCAATTAAGTCTGTAAATTCTACAGTGTCTAACTCAACTGTATAGGTTGTTACTTCACCTTCAGTAGTAGCTGAAACGACAGTACCATACATTAAGTTGAATCCAAAACCTAGGAATGAATCTTCATTATCATCTTCATCTGGTTCAGCACCCATGTTCTCATAATTTACATTATCAAAACTGATGTATGAAGTGATTGTATCATTTTCAGTTTTTTCCATATACATATACATGTTTTCAACACCAGTAGATGATGTTTGAGTTATCTCCATGTAAGCAACTTGATCAGTTGATTTCATATATGTGTCAAATGTTGTAATGTACTCTACTGCTTCTGCAGTCATAACGATGTTATTCAACAAATTGATTTCTCCACTATCTGCATCTTCAGTAGCGATGATTGCTTCATCAAATAAGTCCTGATCGTTTTTAACAACTTTAACTGTTATTGTTACTTCCTCATCTTCGTAAACAAATGTCATTGGGTATTCTCCTAAAACGTCTTTGTCCAACGAGGTTTTAACATTATAATCCTCTATTTCTTCACCATTTGCTAGAACTGCTGGCATTTCAAATTCACTACCTCGCTTCAGTTCATACCAATCGTTTTCTACGGTAAGTTCTACCCCACCACATGCACTTAATAAAAATACCATTACTACACTTAATACTGCTATTACTTTTTTCACAACTTCCTCCTTCTGTGATCTACTTCCATAAAAAAAGCAGTCTACAACTTTATCCATTATATCCTGTTTAATTGTATCAAAACAATGACAAACATGCAATAAAAAAATCCCCTTTAAAAGGGGATTTATTAGGATATTTTGTCACCTGGATTTAGGTTTTGGATTTCAAGTACTTCTAATTGTTTCTTGTTGGAACCAGCAAGAAGCATTCCTTCACTGAGGACACCTCTAATTTTGATTGGTTTTAAGTTTTTCACTATTGCAACTTTTTTACCAACCATATCTTCTGGTGTGTAGTAAGCACTAATGCCAGATACGATTTGTCTAACTTTGTCTTTGGTGTTTACTTTCGATACAAGTAACTTGTCTGCATCAGGATGTTTTTCACATTCTACTACTTCACCAACTACAAGTTCGATTTTTGTGAAATCATCAAAACTAATGAAGTTTTCTTCTACTACTTCTTGTTTCTTCTCTTCTTTTTTCGGAAGTAAATCAATCAAGTATTGTTCTTCTTTTTTCTTATCAAGTCTTGGGAAGATTGGCACTGGTTTTGAAGTAACCGTAACATCTCCAAGTTTTCCAAATCCTAAACTATCCCATGTTTGTAGTTCTGCTTTGATATTTAATTGTTTGAATAGCTCTTCTGAGGCGTTAAGAAGTATTGGTTTTAATAAGATACCTATATGTCGTAAACTTTCTGTTAGGTTATATAAGACACTGTTTAACTCCGCTTGTTTTTCAGGATCTTTCGCTAAAACCCATGGACACGTTTCATCGATGTATTTGTTTGTTCTTGAGATTAAACTCCAGAGTGATTCAATTGCCTTTGATACTTTTAACCCATCAAAGTTTGTGCTGTATAGCTCGATTGTTTCAGCTACTTTGTCTTTTAATAGTGCATCAAACTCAAAGTATGATGTCGTTGGTTTTGTTAGTGTTGAATCAAAGTATTTATTTGCCATATTGATGGTTCTGTTTAGTAAGTTTCCAAAATCATTCGCAAGGTCATAGTTTACTCTACCGACAAAGTCTTCTGGAGTAAATAGGCCATCACCACTATATGGTAATTCACGAAGTAGATAATAACGAAGGGTATCTAATCCGTATTTTTCAATGATTGGTTCAGGGTATACAACGGTCCCTTTTGATTTTGACATTTTCCCTTCTTTCATGAGGTACCACCCATGAGCATATAGTTTAAAGTTTACATCAATCCCAAGCGCAAACAACATAATTGGCCAGTAGATTGCGTGAAAACGTAAAATGTCTTTTCCTACTACATGTACTACTTCGTCACCTTCCCAGTACTTATCAAATAACGCTGTATCATCTGATTTATACCCTAAGGCTGTAATATAATTGCTAAGTGCATCTACCCAAACATAAATAACGTGTTTTGGATTGGATGTTACATTTACACCCCAGTCAAATGAGGTTCTTGAAACTGATAAGTCGATTAGACCTTGTTTGATAAAGGCAACTACTTCATTTTTACGTGCTGTAGGAGTAATAAAATCAGGGTTATCTTCAATGAACGTTAGGAGGCGATCTTGGTATTTTGTAAGGCGCAAGAAATAAGACTCCTCTTTGACAAGAGTAGTTGGTCTTCCACAATCAGGACATGTTTTGTTTTCACCAAGCTGAGTTTCTGTGAAAAAACTTTCATCTGGCATGCAGTAATATCCTTCGTATTCACCTAAGTAGATATCGTCTTGTTTTAATAGTTGTTCAAAGATTTTTGCAACAACAACTTCATGTCGTTCTTCTGTTGTTCTGATGAAATCATCGTATTTGATATCAAGAACGTCCCATAATTTTTTGGTTTCTTCTGCGATATTGTCTACTTGCTTTTGTGGTGTAATTCCTAATTCTTTCGCTACGGTTTCAATCTTTTGCCCGTGTTCATCCATACCTGTTAGATAGTATGTATCATACCCTCTAAGTTTCTTATAACGATTTACAGTATCACATAATACTGTAGTGTACGAGTTTCCTATGTGTAAATTACCACTTGGGTAATAGATAGGAGTCGTAATATAAAATGTTTTTTTGTTCATTTTAATCACTCCTTTGCGTATAAGTTATATCTAATATATACCTATTTTTGATGATATGCAATATAAACATCATTTTTTGGTAGATTTCTTCGCTTCGCAACATCTTTTATTGCTTCTTTACTTGATTTACCTTGTGATATTAACAGTTCTACTTCTTCTAAAATCGATAAATCACTGATTTCTTCTTTTGTTTTTCCTTCTACTACGAGTACACACTCACCTTTGATATCTTCAATGTCTACTAATGTACTTGTACTGCCGCGAATGATCTCTTCGTACTTTTTGGTAAGCTCTCTTGCGATTACTACCTTTCGCTCTCCAAGCACATGAAGCATTGTCTTAATCGTTTTTTGAACGCGGTTTGGTGATTCGTAGAAGATCATTGTTTCTTTATGATCTTTTAGCGCTTCTAGTTCCTTACTACGTTTTCCTTCTTTGTTTGATAGGAATCCATAAAAGCTAAAGGGGTGTGGCGCAATCCCCGATACAACTAGTGCGCTTAATAAAGCGTTTGCCCCTGGTATTGAAACGACGTTAAATCCATGGTTGATCGCTTCTCGAATTACATAGTATCCAGGATCACTGATAAGTGGATATCCTGCATCTGAAATTAACGCGATATTGTTTGAATCTTGCAGTAACTTGATGATTTCTTCCGACTTCATTTCTTTGTTGAAATCATGGTATTGCTTTAATGGTTTTTTTATATCAAAGTGTTTCAGAAGTTTTCCTGAAACGCGTGTATCTTCACAAAAGATAATATCTACTTCTTTTAAGATGTTAATTGCGCGAAAGGTCATATCCTCAAGATTGCCGATTGGAGTCGCGACTAGGTAAAGTGTTGGAGCATTATTTATAAAGCTTTTTTGTCTCATCATCTTCACCCTTTCCATACCTGAAAATGCGTTTGATTTCCTCGGTATACTCACTGCCTTCATGTACGTATAACGGTTCAAGAATTTTAATTCCTGGAGCTCCGTTATTCGATGCATCAATCAAGACCATATTCGAGGCCTCTCCTTGTTTTGGATAGACAAGACGCATTCGTTTAATACTGAAGTTATGTTTTGTCAGTAACTCGATTATTTCGATTAAACGTTCTGTGCGGTGTACCATGCAGAAGGAACCTTTGGTTTTTAGTAATCGTTTCACTTCGATAATGATTTCTTCTAACGTAATCAGCACTTCATGTCTTGCGATTGTTTTGTAGTCATTTTTGTTTGTATTTGAAGTTTCTTTGTATTTAAAAAAAGGTGGGTTACAAGTTACCAAATCAAACTCACTATTCTCAAATTTCTTACTTAGTCCTTTGATATTGTCATTGATGATGTTGATTTGGTTTGTAAGGTTGTTCAGTTTGATATTGCGTTTTGCGATATCAAACACCTCTTCTTGTATTTCGACACCTATAATCCTCGCAGTTGTTTTTAACGATAAAAATAATGGAATTGGTGCGTTCCCGGTACCTAAGTCCAATATTTTTTTTGTTTTAGCTAGCGGTTTTGCGAAATCCGCAAGCAATGTTGAATCAAGTGAAAAATTA
Organism: uncultured Candidatus Izemoplasmatales bacterium; assembly: GCA_964652375.1. Lineage (GTDB taxonomy): Bacteria > Bacillota_I > Bacilli_A > Izemoplasmatales > Izemoplasmataceae > CAZZAP01. Next base: position 39,241 of record CAZZAP010000004.1, on the reverse strand, counting down.
AACATGTCTGGACGTTGAATGATTTTTAGTCCATCATATCCTAGTAAATCATTTATGACTTCTGTCATAGTATCACCAGTTTCTAAATATTATAAAAGAATATCATCTAAAATCGTTCGTAGTTTTTGATCGATTAGATTATCTAGTGTTTGGTTGATTCGTCTGCGGTCGATAAAGTAAAAGTTCTCTTTATCAAGCACAGTATCTACTGCGTTTTGAGCATACTCATAGCGAGATTGTCCTTTTACTTTTTCTAGTAGTATAGTGAGTTCAATCGCAGCATTAGTGATGTCACTACTTGTTTTTAATTCGGTTATTTTACGGTGAACGGTTTCTGTTGTCCATTGGTATCTGATTTCTTTCGGAACTTCCTTTAAGTATTCATACGAATCTAATCCGTGTGTTTTTGTGTAATTGCTTGTATCACAATTGACGTTTATGTACTGTTCTTTTAGTATGTCAAAATCCATGATGCCTCCTTGTATGTAAGTCTTGTTGTTTATTCTCCGTTTGGTTTCTTTACTTTTTTATCGTATTGTTCAATGTGTAGTAAGTCTTCTACATTGAAGGTTTTGATACCTTCTTCCATTGTTTGTACGCGTACTGATTTATTGATGATGTTTACTGCGATTACTTTTGCACGTCCATCAGGTGTTTTTACATAACTATTCACTTTTGGTAGTTCTAGCCTGTGTTCTGTGTAAGTTTCATTTTCGTATTTAATGCAGCAAAGTAATTTTCCACATAACCCACTAATGTTGGTTGGGTTTAATGAAAGGTTTTGATTTTTTGCCATGCGAATTGATACCGTTTCAAAATCACCAAGGAATTTATTGCAGCAAAGTACATAGCCACAAGGACCAATTCCTCCTAAAAACTTAGCACCGTCTCTCGCACCTACTTGACGTAACTCTATACGAACTCTAAATTCGTTTGCAAGATCTTTTACTAGTTCTCTAAAGTCAACTCTACCTTCACTGTTGAAATAGATAATTAGTTTTGTTCTATCAAGGGTATACTCACATCCTAGTAATTTCATTTCTAGTTTGTGCTTGTCTACGTGTACTGCTACTTTTTCTACAGCATTGGCTGCGTCTGTTACATTTCTTGAATGGTTTTGAATGTCTTTATCAGTTGCTTTACGAATGACTTTTTTAAGGGTTGAAATGATTTCAGAATCTTCAATTTCTTTTTCGATTTCAATCACTTCACCTAGTTCCACTCCACGCACTGTTTCAACAATTACTTTATCATGTACTTTTAAGGTATATCCTGCAGGATCGAAATAGTATTTCTTACCTACAGCTTTAAACCTGATTCCTACAACTTTATTTGCCATGGTGTTACCTTCTTTCTAAGCTTAGTAAAAGATTGTCGTACGCTAGGCGTTGATTGATGTACGATCGTAATCTTGATTTTAAACTAAGCATCTTTTCTAGTTCGTCTATCAGTCTGTTTTTAGATTTTCCCTTTGTAATAGCATTAATTGTTCCTAATTCGTCTTTAAACACGATTTTTGAATAGTGTTCAATTTTATGATTAATCAAATCTTTTTGAAATAATATCATGATCGATAAAAATAACTGACTATATAGATTGTCCTGGTATATTATACTAGAATTATCGTTAAAGTAAATTAATAATGGTTCTTCTTTTGAATCTAACAGCTTATAAATATCAATTACTAGCTCAACGATATCAAGGAAAAAATCACCGCTTGCGATTTCAACAGCGTCATTTGCGCTGTTTGTTAATCGTGATACAATGCGTGAGGTTTGATCTGCATAGCCCATCTCATTTAATTCTTCCTCTATCACTTGATTACTCACAGAGTTAAACTGAACTACTTGTGATCGTGAAATGATGGTAGGAAGGATTCTATTGATGTTTGACGTTGTTAGTATGGCATGGATATTTGGGTGTGGCTCCTCATAAAACTTTAATAAGGAGTTCGCAGCTTGGACATTGATAGTATCAATATCTTTGATGATGTAGACCTTTGGTCCAGGCTCGATACTTGTTTTATTAAATTCTGCTTGTAACTCAACAATTTGTCGCTTACGAATTTGATTGTTTTCTGGTTCAATCACATACACATTTGGATGTGTACGGTGATTTATTCTTCGACAATTATGACATTCTCCACAAGGTTTTTCGTCGTTTTTACACAATAATAATTGAGCAAAATAAAGAGCAGTATCAAACTTACGAGTTCCCTTCTCACCTTCAAATAGGTAAGCGTGGCTTAAACGGTTTGTTTTAATACTGTTTTCTAATAATTGAACAACCCTTGGTTGAGCCTGTTTTATTTTGTCAAATGCCATAGTGTACTCCTATAGTCGTTTTTTAATTGCCTGGAGTGTATCTTCAATTACTTGCTCTACGTTATTTGTCCCGTCGATTTTTACAACGCGGTCACTAAACTTTTCACAAACAATCATATACCCTTCGTATACTTTTTCATGAAACTCAATACTTTCTAGATCCAATCGATCTATTTTTCTTGTATTACTAAATACACGGTCTAATCCTACTTTTGGTGGTACATCAATAAAAATAGTTAAGTCCGGTAATTGGTTTCCAATTGCGAATTTATTAATGTTGTATACTTCATCAATACCAAGACCTCTGGCATGTCCTTGGTAGGCAAGTGATGAATCGATGAATCGATCGCACAGAATCACTTTCCCTTGTTGCAATGCAGGAATGACTTTTTCATTAAAATGCTGACTTCTAGACGCTGCAAAAAGCAATGCTTCAGCATGTGCATCCATCATCGTATTTTCTTTATTTAAGATGATATCTCTAATATCCTCAGCAATCTTAATCCCTCCAGGTTCACGTGTTGTTAAGATATCGAATCCTTCTTTTTCGAGATAGTCTTTTACTGCGGTAATCACTGATGTTTTTCCCGAACCTTCCGGTCCTTCAAATGTAATAAATATTCCTTTCAAGATAAACACTCCTTCTCGTTACAATTCATTATAGTATAAAATCAATTTTTTTTAAATATGTATTTAATTTATAGAAGTATTATTATGATATAATGTATATAGTAACATAGGAGGAGATCCACATGCTAATACACACATCTTATTTTCATGCGATATTTGAGTATCCATTTATGAGTTATTCTTTCCTAGTTATTCTAGGCATCTCAATTATCGTACCATATTTTTTACTATATTTATTTACCAAATTAAAAACTGAAATTGATAGTGGAATCCTAGTAAGTTTACTGATGCTATTATTCATATACCCAATCGCACTAATTGTGATGGACATATACTTTATGAGTTCGCACATCATGATGAAAGTACTAATCACGTTATACTATCCAGTAGTCGTTACGTCGTTTACTCATTACTTAGAAGGATATTCACTAAGAAGAAAAACACTACTAGCGATAGCGATAACTCTATTTGGTTTAGTGCTTGGTCATTACACTGCATACACCTTTAGTTTACCTATATTGTTACTGGCATCTATTTATACGTTGATTGGAATTGGATTGGTTTATCTTGTGTATAAAATCAAATGATGAATTTTTCACGTTTGTCGCTCAATTTTGAAATGGTATTATGATATAATGATTATAGAGACTTTTATAAGGAGATTACATTATGCGGATTACTGTAAACAATTTAACATTTGGATATGATTATCGTACTGTATTAAATGACATTTCATTTAAGCTAAATACAGGCGATTATTTAGCTATCGTTGGAAACAACGGAAGTGGTAAATCAACCCTTGTTAAATGCATGCTTGGAATAAATAAAGTACCTCCTGGGAAAATATTCTTAGATGATATTGATATTACGTTATATAAAAACTTCATCAATATAGGGTATGTTCCTCAGAAATTTGATGAATTCAATTACGAATTCCCGATTACTGTAAATGAGATTTTACAAGTATCAAAATACTCGAAAGTTTCAGAAGATGAAAAACTGGAATTATTAGATAAGATTGGAATACTAGAAATACAAAATGAGAACATAAATAATTTATCTGGTGGACAGCTTCAACGTGTCTTTATCGTCCGAAGTTTAATGAACAATCCAAAACTATTAATTCTTGATGAGCCAACCGTTGGTGTCGATCAAGAAAATGTTGATAGTTTCTATAAAACCGTGAACGAATTAAACAAGAGTGGAATTACAATTATCTTAATCACACACAACATTAGAGAAAGCATCGCTGAGTACTCTCATGTACTGCATATTCATAATGGTGTTGGTGTGATGACAGAAATACCAAAAACAACAGAAGAGGAAGAAAAATAATGCTTTTAGTAGCTGATGTTCCCTTCGTAGTTGCACTGTTTGAATATCCGTTCATGCGCTACGCCCTTATTACAGGGGTACTAATCGGATTTACTGCTCCACTCATTGGTTCATTTGTTGTAATTCGTCGTTTATCATTTATCGCCGATACACTTTCCCACTTTAGCTTAGCAGGATTATCCATCGGTTTGTTCTTAATTAACATCATTGGGTTAACGTTTATTTCAGACCCATTATACCTAGCACTAGTCTTCTCTGTCATTGGTGCACTTATTATCGAAGTGCTCCGTGGATACTATCAAAACTACAAAGAGATATCAATGCCAATTGTTATGTCACTTGGTACAGCGCTGAGTGCACTATTCATCTCTTTAAGTGGTGGATTTAACAGTAGTATCTATAATTATTTATTTGGAAGCATCTTAACAGTTGGAGATCGTTATTTAGTATTAATCAGTATTGTAACTATACTCGTATTAATCTTAATCGTCGTTTATTTCAAAGAGATGGTAATTCTTAGTTTTGATGAAACATACGCGAAACTACTTGGAATCAAAACAAGTCGATTCCAAATTGCCTCAACCGTCATCTTAGCAGTTGTGGTTGTATTAAGCATTGCAACGGTTGGTGTATTACTGGTATCTAGTTTAATGATTATCCCAGTAGCTGCAGCAATGAAAGTAGGGAAATCATTTAAGAACACCCTTGCAGTAGCCATCATCTTCTCAGAGCTTTCTATCATTGGAGGATTATGGTTATCGTATGAATTAGATATTGCATCAGGTGCAACAATCGTATTAGTTAACATCTTCATTCTAAGTTTAGTTGGATTCTTAAAACGCTTCTACCTAAATCAGCGATTACGCAATACAAAAGAAACAATACAAGCAAAATAAAAGCCATCATCGATGGCTTTTTTATTTATATTATACTAATTATAAAATCATAAAACATTTTACATCCTAGTCCAATTAGAATTAATACCACTACATTACTAAATAGCTTTTCACTTAATTTGGAACTAATGATCATTCCAACGATAACACCAATTCCAGCAAATAGCGCTACATAAGCAGTATTTTGCAGGATTTCAATATTGTAACGCCCAAGTGTTATTAGAAACGAAACACTAATTAACCCCATTGTAAGAAAGTAGGTTGCTAGTGTGTTTTTAAACTTTGCCTTTTTAGCATCAATTCCCGTTAAGTAAAAGACAACTGGTGGTCCATCGATAGATGCTAATCCATTCCCAAACCCACTAGCGATACCAGCGAGTGCTTGTGGCAGTGGTTTATCTTCAAAATGAATGTTCACAACATGTAGTTTATTAATGATGGCAAATACAATCAAAATTGCCGCAAAAAGCTTAATGACTGGTGATGATATATCACCAATGAAATAAAGTGTAATCAATGATACAGTAACACCTGATATTGTCAACACAGCGATACTCTTTAGACTTCGAAATTGAAAGGCTTTATTCTCAAATAATAATAGTAGGTTTAACACGACATTAAATGTCAACAACATCACTACTACTTCTTCGGGAGGAAAAAAGAACAAAAGCAAAGGAAAAGCAACAAGGCTTGAACCAAACCCGCTGACACCTTTTACCAGTCCTGCAAATAAACCAACCAATGCGATAAGTAGAAGTTCCATTGTGTGTCTCCTAACTACTTCAAAATATGATTCCAGTACGATAAATTGATTATAGCGCTCGTAATTCCAACATTCTCATTAAGTGCGTTACAACAAATAAGATCCCCATAATAAGTAACATACTACTTCCAAATGATGTGATGTGAATCACGGTTGTGATTACAAACATGATAATTAGTACAACCGCCATAACTCCATCGTATATATCACTTGTTTCACTCAAGTAACCCGTTGTTCCTAATAACCCAACAATTAAGAAAAAAACCACAAGAAATGCAATATACGAATCAGATCCAATAACGTAATATGAACTAGCTACATCTTGTCCAAAGTAGGATAGATTCCCAAATTCAATGTCACCAAAAAATGAAAACAATATAATCAGTGGAACAAATACTCCACTCAATACTTTCAATAACAAAATAACTTTATCTGATAAGATTAGTGAATTTGTCTTAAAGAAGTTAATAATTAACAAAAACACAAATGTAACCGTAACAAATAAATATACGTTATCTCGGTACGGAACATTGGCACGAAAATCCCTATCAATATCTGATTTATTATAATAAAAACCATCCTTAAATGTAAACCCGTACTGTTCATCTCTTACGGCACTTGTTTTACGGTAGTAATTTGATATTTCTGTATCTTCTGCATTAACATGCGAAGACACAACCCCAACCAAAAATACAACAAAAACAACTGTGAATACTGCTATTAAATATACTCTTATCCTCTCCAAAAAAGTCCCCTCCTTATTTTTTATATAAATTCATTATACCATAAAAAAAACTCCGATATCATCGGAATTTATTTTATAATCAGTTCTTTTGGAAACTCGTTTAGTACGATACATCCCTCTTCTGTTAATATCACATCATCTTCAATGCGTACTCCACCGAGTCCACTAATGTAGACACCTGGTTCAAGTGTAACACAAGCACCAAGTTCAAGAGGTGTATCGTTTGCTTGAGATACTCTTGGAGCTTCATGAACGTCTAGACCTAATCCGTGTCCAGTTCCATGTTTGAAGTATTCTCCGTATCCTTTTTCAGTAATATAGTCTCTTGTGATGCTATCTAATTCTTTACCAGTCATACCTGCCTTAGCAGCTTGTACTGCTTTCTTTTGAGCATCATATACAACCTGATAGATTTCTTTCATTTTCTCACTTGGTTCTCCAAAGGCGAGTGTTCTTGTTAAGTCACTGCTGTATCCTTTATAGAAACATCCGATATCAAACGTAACCATATCGCCTTCTTCTATACGTTTGTCACTAGCCGATCCATGAGGCATTGCCCCTCTAGCACCACTCGCAACAATAAAACGTTCCCAAGTTGTATCAGCACCTAAATCGATCATTTTCTTTTTAAGCATGATTTCTACTTCTCGTTCTTTCATTCCGATTTTAACTTGATCTACCACATATTGAAGTGCTTTATCCGTTATTTCACATGCTTTTTTTAGTAGATCAATTTCTATTTCGTCTTTTGAAATGCGTAGTGATTCAACGATATTATTAGTTGGTACTAGTTCAGTCTCTAATTTTTGATATAACTCGTACTCACTATAGCGTATATTTTTGTCAAAACCAAGTAGTGATATATTCTCTTTTTGAATCACAACATTAAGTGCATCAAGTAAGCCCGTCTCAATCTCAATAAACTCAAAATCAGGAGCTTCAATTTTCACTTGATCTCTATAACGAAAATCCGTTACGAAATATTGGAAATTTTCCCCAATAATCGCAAAACCAAATGACCCTGTGTATCCAGTCATATAATATAAATTTTTTGCGGCTTTTGGATTTTCCAATCCACACAATAATATTGCATCGTATTCATTTTCTTTTATAATTTTTTGTAATTTTTTTACTCTCATAATACTCTCCTATAACGCATTTGTTAGTATTTGTTTTACATCATCTTTTGTTAATGTTTTAAAACTTCCAATGGTTCCATTTCTAGTTGCCTGTTTTGCAACTTTTTCTAAATCAGGATTAGTAATTCCAACCTCTGATAACGTCACTGGCATTCCAATTGATTGATAGAATTCCCACACTTTATCAATTCCTGCTTTTGCCACCTGCATTTTATCATTACTTGGCGCTACGTTCCAAACGTTAACTGCAAACTCATAAAACTTATCTACGTTTTCCTCATTCAACACATACTTCATCCAGTTCGCACCTGTAACTGCTAATCCAGCTCCATGAGCAATATCCCAAAAAGCAGATAAAACATGCTCTGTTGTATGGTTGAATCCTTCCCATCCTTTACCAAATCCTGTGATTCCGTTTAGTGCAATGGTACTTGCAAACATCAAGTTCGCTCTTGCTTCAAAATTGTGAGGATCTTCTAATGCTATTGGTCCGTAATGAATCACGGTTTTCATTATTGCTTCACAGACACGGTCATTTAAATGATTTTTATCTTTTGAGAAGTAAAACTCATACACATGTGTCAATGTATCAACGATTCCACAACCAGTTTGATACTTGGAAACGGAATAAGTGTTTTCCGGATCTAGTATCGAAAATACTGGATAACTAAATAAACTACCAAATCCGTTTTTATCTTCTGTTTCAGGATTTGAAATAACACTTCCAGCATTCATTTCGCTTCCTGTAGCGCTTAGCGTAAGGATAGATGCAACTGGTATACCAGCTGTTGGGTTGTGTTTGTACGTATAAATATCCCATGGATCTCCGTCATACATCGCTGCTACTCCAATTGCTTTCGAGCAATTGATAACACTCCCTCCACCAACACCAAGTATTAATTCAACATTATGCTTTCTACACAACTCTTTACCTGCTCGAACAGATGATATACGAGGGTTAGGATCAATACCACTTAATTCTACGACCTTGATACCCTCTTCATGTAATAAGGTTAGGACTTGATCGTATAAACCCATACGTTTTATACTACTTTTTCCGTATACTAAAAGAACTGTTTTTGCTCGTTCTTTGACAAGCTTCCCTAATTTGGAAACTTCCCCTTTACCAAAGTAAATCTTCGTTGGATTATGAAACAAAAAATTATTCATACTTTCACCTCTAATTAGATTTTATCATTCTTTATTAAACAGGTCTATCTATATTACTCACCAAAGTAGTTAACTTCGTATAAATATAACCCACTACTTGGAGCAATGTCTTTTAAAATAGTGTTGTCTTTTGCCTCTAATAAATCTTTTATATTATAAGAAACTTTCCCTTTTGCAATCAACATACATGCTACAACTATATTGCGGACCATGTATCTTAGGAAACCATTCCCCTTAATATATATACGTAACTCACCATCCACTTCATCACAGCGCACTGAAAAGATGGTTCTTTTTGTAGAGAATCCTGCGTTTGTAGTTGTAAACGAAGCGAAATCATGTGTACCAAGTAACTGATGTAGTTCTTCGCAGAACACCTCTTTATTAAATGTTCCTGGATACCATTCGTAGTTTCGTTTAATAACATCGAAACTGTTTAGATTTAATAAGTACATATACTCTTTTGTTTTCACATCATACCTACTGTGAAATGTTGCGTGAGCCTGCGTGCTTGTTTTTACTTTAATCCATTCAGGCAAGTGTTTATTTAGTACCTGATAAAACGTACTAGGATTAATCTTACTTTGCGTATCAAAATGGAATACTTGATTTAACGAATGAACACCCCTGTCAGTTCTACCAGATGCATGGATGGTTATGTCTTCATTTGTGATTTCTTTTAACGCTTGCTCAAGAGTTCCTTGTACAGTCGTAAAATTCGGTTGTCTCTGAAACCCAAAACACATTGACCCATCATATGATACAACGCACTTGATTCGTCGAACACTTGTGTCTTTTACTACTTCATATACTTTAAATATCTTGCCAGATATAAACGTGAATTTGATACTTATATGTTCTTTATGATCCACCATTGTATAGATTGCTTCTACAATGATTTGATTTGTTAATTCTGTAATATTTAGAATGTCTACATGGATTACATTGCTATCAAGAAGTACATTTGATAAATGTTCGATATCAAAGACAACTTCCTTATGAAAAGTTCTTATCCCAAAGTCACCTGGAGTAAGAACTTGTTTCAGTAAATCAATGTTTTTTGATTCCCAGGCTGAAAAGTATTGTTTTACATGCTCAATCATATAAAATACCTTACAGCAATACTAGCAATTAAAATAGAAATACTTAGTGCAATGGTAAATGAATCGATTGTATGCCACGATAGGACATGTAATCTAGTACGAGGATTTCCTGGGACAAAATTTCTCGCTTCCATCGCATCTGCTAAATCATCACTTCGTTTAAAACTGATGATAAACATCGGTACTAGTAAACTAATGATCTGCATGACTTTATCTTTCATCTTACCTTCCGTGAAGTCAACTCCTCTTGATGCTTGTGCTAACATGATTTTATTGGCTTCATCTAGCAACGTAGGGATATATCGAAGGGCAATAGAAATAATCATTGCCATTTCTTCAGAATTGACTTTGATAACCTTAAGGGGACGGAGCATACTTTCCAGTCCAAGGTTCAAATCGGTAGGTTTGGTAGTTAAAGTCAGCATAGTTGATAAAGTAATAATAATAATTAATCGAAGCATAATATATGCTGCGTTTAATAAACCATCTGAATATACTATGAAACCAGTTGTACCAAGTTGATACCCTCCAGAGACATATATGAACGTTGAGATAATCGCAAAAATTGTTACGATTAAGTATATGAATTTATAACGAACATATCGTTTAGTATATATCCAGAAAAAGAAAATTAGGGTTGCTGCTGCAATGCTCAAAACGTTAAAACTCATGGTTTCTTTTATGAGTGGAGTTCCAGTTTTGATAAATGCAATTTGGAATCCAAATGTAAAGAGTAAAAGTATTAAAATTGGTTTTAATCCTTTAATAACTCTCCCTAAATTTATACCACCAATCTTCAAGAACAAAATAACAAATACAAACATTCCAAACATGAAATAGATGCTTGGTAAAAAGAATGAAGTAATCATTAATAAGAACAATGCATAGAGTTTACTTCGCGGATCCATTTTGTATAAAAACGAATCTCCTGGTATGTATTGACCAATTACAAAACTTTTCATTTGATTACCTCCTTCAGTGATTTGTATAAATCATCGATATTTCGAGGTACTTGATCAAATGAAACACCTAGTTTTTCTTCTAGTTGTTCTTTGATTTCTAAGATTTCAGGTTTATCAAGGTTCCACTCTTCTAAGTTTGCTTTCGTAAACAACTCAACTGGTAACCCATCATAAACAAGTTCACCATCACTCATCACTAATACTCTAGAAGCATACTTGTATACTGTATTCATATCATGAGTGATAATCACAACGGTGTTATCTAATTTATTGTGGATATCCATAAATAGTTCTAATAAACTATCTCTTCCTTTTGGATCTAATCCACTTGTTGGTTCATCCAATACTAAAATATCAGGTTCCATAGCTAAAATTCCCGCTATGCTTACACGCTTCTTTTCTCCACCTGATAAATTAAATGGACTTCTTATTAAGTAATTTTCTGTTAGACCTACTAATTTTATTACTTCCTTTGCTCTTTCTTTTGCTTCTTCATCAGATACACCAAAGTTTTTAGGCCCAAATATAATGTCTTTCTCTACTGTTTCTTCAAATAATTGATATTCCGGAAACTGAAATACTAATCCTACTTTTTGACGAAGTGGATTTAATTTCACCTTTCTATTTTTCTTTTTCACATCTTTATGAATCTTTATCCCATACACTGTTACATTCCCAGTTGTCGGTTTAACTAGGGCATTCATATGTTGAACTAGTGTACTTTTCCCACTACCGGTTTCACCAATCAGTGTAATGAACTCACCTTTATCACTGATTTCTAGGTTTATATTTTTAAGCGCTTCAAAACTATCACCTGCTAATCCAGGATAGACATATCCTACTTGTTCAAACTTAATTGCCATAGGACATCTCTCACTTTCTGATCTTGAATATCATTTGATTCTAATTTGTGTAATAGTTGTAAAGGTAATAGTAATTCTAAGTTCGAAGCGTTCAATATTTCTTTATTACTCATAATCTCTTCCGTTGGGCCACTTGCAATTACGCGACCCTCTTTTAAAACAATAATTTTATCGCTTAGTACTGCCTCTTTCATATCATGGGTTATCGTGATAATTGTCACACCTTCATCTTGAAGAGATTTGATATACTCCATCATTGAATCTCTACCTTTTGGATCAAGCATACTTGTCGCTTCATCAAAAATGATGATATCAGTATTCATTGCTAGTATCCCCGCAATTGCAACACGTTGTTTTTGCCCCCCTGAAAGATTGTGTGGTTCTTTTTTCAAGTATTCATCCATTGATACTTTTTTTGCGTATTCTTGAATTCTTGAAAGCATTTCTTCTCGCTTGAAACATAAATTTTCCATACCAAAAGCAATATCGTCCTCCACGGTAACCCCTACAAATTGGTTATCAGGATTTTGGAATACGATACCGATTTTTCTTCGAATGTCATAGACTGTATCAATCGTCAGCAGATCACCATCGACATAAATATCTCCACTATCTGCTTCTAACAAACCGATAATCAGTCTACTTAAAGTGGATTTCCCACTTCCATTATGACCTAAAATACTAACCCATTCACCTTTGTTTATCTCAAGATTTACATCTTGTAAAACAGGTATATCTTTTATATATGAGAAGTTTAGATCTTTTATCTTAATTATGCTCATAACATCAACTCCGTTAACGCCTTTAATTATAACAAACAACGTACTAAAAAGAAACTAAAAACACCCAACTATCCATAGTTGCGTGCTTTTTATCATTCCCTTCCCTAAACCGCTATATTAACTGAGCCCTTCCTTAAGCTCAGATAATAATCTAAATGACCTTTTGTGTTCATCTTTATTGGGTACAAACAAGCTACGATTAATATCTTCAATGTGGCTTTCATACCATTCCAATAATTTAGCAATCATGTATCTAATCTTACTACCATCATGCGATGGATTTAGACACTTTAATTGTTTTGTATAACTGCGAATATATTTCTCAACTGCGTACTCGTTTATTGTATCTGTAATACCTTCAATTTCTACTTCAAATAGCTCATACAAGTTCATAGTACCCCTACCTTTTCAGATTTAAGTTATGAGAAAAGTAGACTTTCATCTACTTTTTTAATAGTTACTCATCGTGTATGTTATAATTATGGTATACAAAGCGCAGGTGTTGTTGGATCACCATCGTGATCAAAACAATCATCAGCCTCTGAACGTATTGCATTGCCCGAAATAAAAAGCATTGCAAACACAATTAACACGAGAACAACTTTAAAAAGTTTTCTCATATACTTATCCCCCTTATGTCTATATAATACAAAAAAGACATATGAAAAAAAAGGGCTTTTGTGCCCGTTTTTATGAAGGAGAGATGTCCATGGATAGTTTATTCACTAAATACGCATATTTTTTAGATAGGTTACGACTAGATGCAAAGATAAAAGTAAGAGATTTTTGTGATGGAGTATGTAATGAAAGAACCTATCGTAGATACTTAAGCGGAGATCAAATTATGTCCCAGGTGAAGTTAAACATGTTCTGTGAAAAACTCGGATTTGAAAGTGCTGAATTTTTTAAAGCCTATTATAGCTATGAAGATAATGACTATTCCAAAGTAGATGAGTTTAATACAGCAATCAACAATAGAGAGTATGATACAGCAAGAGAATTACTGCGAGAACTACATAATGCTGAGTTTGTAAGTAAAAACACTGGTGAGTTCTTTCAATTTTGCGTAATAAAGTACAATTATCGTAATAACCTTATTACAAAAATGGATGCATATGATCAATATTGCAAGCTAATTCGATATCCTGAGGTACTTGATAAAATGTACTTTGATTATGTAGAAATCTTTACAATCCATCAAATTGCGATTTTAGAACACGACTTAAAGAAATCAACTGCATTAGATTTCTTATATAAAATTCTTAAAAAAGATGAGAAATTTATCTACCTTTCTTCCGATAATGTAGATATATTACCAACATTATTCCAAATTGTCGCAAAATACAACGGTCTAAATGGGAAATGGGACATCCTTTATGAAATGTCCGTACTTGGAATTAAATTTTGTCTTTCACGAGATCTCTTTAAGTCCATCGGTTCTTCCTATTATTACTTAGCCATCTATTACAACAATAAAAACGACATTGAAAAACGACAGGAATACTGCGTTCGAGCTATTTCAGCAGGTATCGCATCTCATAACTATTTTTGGCTGGAGGATGTACTAACCTCGATGAAACGTGACTTTAAAGGAGAACCGTTATCTTATATAAATGATATCTCAATTGAGAGGTTAAAAGAAAAAGTAGACTACTAGTCTACTTTTATTTTACTAATCCGTATACAAATACATTTATGAACTTCTCACCATCGTAATGAGCGTTCCGTTTGATACCCTCGCGAATGAACCCACTACTCTCAAGAATCTTTTGTGATGGAATATTATGCTCGTATACTTCTCCTTCAATACGCATGCAGCTTCTGCTGAATAAATCCTCAATATAAAGCTGTAATGCTTCTTTTGAATAACCGTATCCTCTTTCTTCACCAAGAGCGAAACGAAGCCATGCAAAGTGTTTTGAGTGATCAATAAAATCAATGCGAATATACCCAATTGGTTTCTCATCATGTTCAATAATCTTATACTCACTATAATCACTATCAAGTGCTTGTTTAATGTCCTTCTCTTGTTCTTCAAGTGTTGTTGAAAAGTCATAGTTAAGAGCCATAACTTTTAAGTATGGATCTTGTTTCCAGTTATATACAAATTGTGCATCATGTACTGTAATATCTCTTAATTTAATTCCCATTGTTACAACTCCTTTCTTTCTACTTTCATTATATCACAAAGTAAAAGGCAGAACATCTGCCTTTTATTTTTTCTGAATTATCAGTGCTCGATACGTATAATAACACACTACCTGAAAGATGGTAAATGCAGCGATAAATCCAAAGAATGCAGCATTCATCTCAGCTAGTAATTCTTTTATCAAACGAAGTGGGAAAATAATTTCCCATGAGAAGAATCGAAGAAATCGCCCGATATAGATACCTATACTAGAAGCGAGTAATATCAAGACTAGTACTGTATGTGTCCATAATTTACGTAACCCTGTTTTTTGAATTATTCTCTCAGTGATCAATAATGAATGTACTCCGGCAAAAATACCAAGTAGGATTGAAAACGCAAGGTGTAAAAAGAACACATACTCCCTAGCATTATTCACAAATTGATATCTCATCACTTCTCCATACCACTGGTGTGCTGTTGAAACGAGTGTTGACATACTTGGTCCATTTACATGTACTAAATCTGTCACTATATAAAATGTATTTGGGTAAAATAATACAAATACGACAAATACAACTATGCTAAAGGCAATGATTTTTTTATCTTTGTCTTAACGTAACAATGAATCAAGATACCATATTAGAAATAATGGTATGTATGCTAAAAAGACATTAAATCCTAATACAAAACTAATAAAATTATTTGATATAAACCCTATCAAAAAGATAGATAATACTACAAACGATGCATAGTATATTGTTATTTTCTTATCAATAAATTCCAACATCTAGTTCCCCTTCTTCCATAAGTCTTTATCAAATGCTTCTACATGCTCTTTTGTCCATATTCCAGGTAATCCACCAGTATGTAAGAAAAGGATATTATCGTCTTTCTTAAACACTCCTTGCTTGATTAGTCCCAGTAATCCATTGAATGCTTTACCCGTGTAACATGGATCGGTAAAGATGGCTTCTTTTCTAGCTAAATAATAGATTGCTTTTCTAGTTTCAGGATCAGGAATATTGTACCCATTCATTTGATAGTCATCGTAATAGTGAAAATCGTCATAACTAATCTTTACACCCATATCAAGGTGATTGCTAGTATCATTCAACATGTTAATAAGTTTATCCAATCTACTTTTTGGACTTTCACTAATGTTAATGGAATGAACGTTACAGTTCATCTTAAAGTATTTTTTTCCTAACAACACACCACCAAGTGTTCCACCACTACCATTCCCTAGTACAATATGATCAAATTGAATCCCTAGTTCTTTTTCTTGATTCATAATTTCTTCCATTGCACTAAAGTACCCTAAAACACCTAATTTACCGTGTCCACCAACCGAAATTGAATACACTTTATCTCCTTGTGCTTCATACTCTTTCATAACGTTGTTGGTCTCTTTATCTTTTAATTCTTTGATTTGTTTGTTTCGAACATCATATGCTTTCCCACTATATCTTTCCATAATAGCTGTTGTATCGATAAATCGTACATCTGCACCTAAAATTTTATCCAATACCAAATTACCAGATAACTGGTCTGGTCTTTTACCAAAGCACATAATGATTGCCTTTAGTCCATATTTAGCAGCAACCGCAGCTGTCAGTCTACCGTGATTTGTTTGAGGACCACCGTAGGTTAACAGCGTAGTATACCCCTTCTTAAGAGCATCATGAACAAGATAATCTAGTTTTCGCAATTTGTTTCCACCCATACCAATGCTTGTTAAATCATCTCTTTTGATATAGATATTGTGTTGTAAATCAAGAGAAACATTCGTTAGCTTATGTAGTGGTGTTGGTAAAAATGTTGTTTCTGTTTTTTCTACTTTTTTCATCGTATCACCTATCAATAGTATACCAAAAAAAAGACAGAAACCTGTCTTATTTTTTTAGATACTCCATTGCCTTCTCAATTGAGCTAATAAAGTCCTTAGATGTATCAAAATATGGTATGCGATATTCTTCACATTCTTTTTGAACTTGTTTGCTTAGTTTAATCATATTATTAATATGTCCCATAATATACTTCTTATCATATGCAATAAGCCAGTCACCTGGTTCAGAATAAGTCATAATCTCTTGATATTTCTCTTCTACTGAAATATCTATATATCCTAGATATAGCGCTTTAACCTTGCCTGGATATTCATCTAATAGCTCTCTTAGGTGTACTGCGTTAAAGGATTCACCTTCAAAAATGTAGTCTTCTTTGTTGGTGATTAATGTTTGTATCATGCCTTTTAATACTGGCCACATTATATCCGCATTTTCATGCGCCCACTTTAAATGATCCACACCTAAATCAGGCATTCCAAGCTGGAAGCCCATCATAAGTACATCAGTACTGAGCATTGGGATATTAAGATCTTCAAATAGGTGTTTTGCCATGGTTGATTTTCCACTTCTACTTGTACCACTAATTATATAAATCATCAGATCACCTACTTATTTTCTCAACCGATCTACCGTGTAAATCCCCCAGTGTTTTTCCGGTTCATCAGGATGCTTGTCACCCTTCCAAGGTTCATCGAACGCTTCAAATAGATACACTAGTACATCATTTTCTTTGCTCCAGTCACTTATTTCTTTATTGTAGATATGTTGATTTTTAACGCATGCATCTTCTTTTGAAATCTTACTTCCATGGCTATTCGTAGGCCATCCAGTTTCAGTGATGATGCAGTATTTATCTGGGTATTTTTCTTGTACTTCTTGATAGTTTTTAACAGCGACACTACGCGCATTTTCTACCTTGCTTCCTTGCCACGCTGGGTAGGTGTGTAAACTGATAAAATCAACTACAGAAGCTAGCTCTTCTAATCCTTCCACCCAGTGTTGGTATTCTTCACAAAACGTGACAGGTGCGTTTGTTTCGTTTTTAATTCGTTTTGCCACTTCTACTAAACGTTCTTCAGAAATTCGATTGTTGTTCCAAATTGATCGCGTTTCATTTCCAATTGAAACAGCCGAAACAATCTTTTCGTATTGATTCGCAAGTTCAATGATTTCAGTTACTTTGTCTTTGTTCTTTTTCTTATTTTCTCTTAATACTTCTTCCTTATGTACATAGAAAAATGGATGATTTTTATGATTCACTTCCGCTGACATAAATAAGCCAAGTAACACTTTAAAGTTTAAAGAATGCTCTTTGATTAATTCTAATACACGGTATGCATGAAGTGTACAATCAAATAATCGTAAGTAGTAAAACTCTCCTTCTAGTAATCGTAAATCCTCTAGGATTTCTTCTTTGGACGGATACTTTTTGTATATTGGAGATTGGTGTTGTCGGTATCCTGAATAATTAATTGCTTTATGATGTGTAAATTTTTTCATGTCATCACTCCTACTCTAAGAAACATTATACCACAAAACAAAAAGGCAGGTAAGCCTGCCTTTATAAGTTTAATCGTCATGAAGTAATCCATAGACATAAATATCACAGTATTCGTCACCTGTGAAATGTGCTTTTCTACGAACTCCTTCTTTTTTAAATCCAAATTGTTCCATCAATCTTTGAGCTGGAATGTTGTATTCATATACTTCCCCTTCAATACGTAACACACCACTATCAAATAGTTCTCTGATGTAGATAGATAATGCTTCTTTCCCGTATCCATGCCCTCTTTCTTCCCCTAGAGCTAAGCGGATCCACCCAATACGTTTTTCGACATCTTGCCAATTAATTCGAATATAGCCAATTGGCTTTCCATCGTGTTCAATGATCTTGTATTCTTTGTACTGACTTTTTAATGCACGAGATATATCGTGTCTTTGCTCCGCTTCGTTAGTTACATGTCCATGATCAAATTTCATTTTTGTAATATACGGATCTTGTTTCCATGCAGTTATAACTGGAGCATCTGTTGTTTTCACGTCTCTTAGCGTTATTGACATTTCATCACCTCTCTTACTACTATTATACTAATAAAAGATGAATAATACAAAAAGGATGTTAAACAAAAAAAAGACAGGAAATTCCTGTCTTTATATATTGTATTATTCTACGAATTCAATGATTGCCATAGGAGTAGAATCTCCTCTTCTTGGCCCCATTTTATAGATTCTTGTGTATCCACCTTGACGTTCTGTAAAACGAGGTGCGATATCACTGAATAATTTTTGTAATGCGTTTTGGTCTTCTCCAGCGTCTACGAAACGAACTGTTTGAGCAGCTCTTCTTCTAGCAGCTAAAGTACCTTTTTTACCAAGAGTTACCATTTTTTCAACTAAACGTTGTAACTCTTTTGCTTTTGTTTCAGTAGTAGTGATTCTTTCATGAACAATCAAAGCAGTAACTAAGTCACGTAACATTGCTTTTCTTTGATCACTACGACGGTTTAATTTACTATAACCAGCCATAATCTTAGCCTCCTATTAATGTCTAGCAAGTCCAAGACCAAGTTCATCAAGTTTTTGTTTAACTTCTTTAAGAGATTTTTTACCTAAGTTACGAACTTTCATCATGTCTTCTTCAGTTTTTTGTGTTAATTCGTCAACGGTATTAATCCCTGCGCGTTTCAAGCAGTTATAACTTCTTACTGATAAATCTAAATCTTCAATTTGCATTTCTAGTATTTGAGAGTTCTGTTCGCTTTCGCGTTCTACCATGTACTCTTCTTCTTTTGCTTTTTCACTTAACTCAACCATTACGTTTAAGTGTTCGATTAACATTTTTGATGCAATTCCAATTGCCTCTTGTGGTGTTACTGCTCCATTTGTCCAAACTTCTAAATCAAGTTTGTCATGAAGTGCATCTCCACTTGATGCAGGTCCTACATCATATTTAACGCGTTGAACTGGTGTGTAGATACTGTCAATTGGAATAATCCCAACCATGTTGTTGTATTCCTTGTTTGCATCAGCATTTACGTATCCAATCCCACGACGTGCAACCATAACCATACGGAAATCACCTTTGTTAACAGTTGCGATATGTTGATTTTCATTAATAACTGTAACTTCGTTATCACAGATAATATCTTTTGCAGTAACTACATGAGGTCCTTTTACTGAAATTTCTAATCGTTTTTCTACATTAGGATCATCATTATCAATGCTCAAAACAACTTCTTTCAGGTTTAAAACGATACTTGTAACGTCTTCTACTACACCATCAATGCTTGAGAATTCATGTTGTACACCATCGATCTCACAATTCACGATTGCTGCACCAGGTAAACTTGATAGTAAAATTCTTCTTAGCGAGTTTCCAAGCGTTACTCCATAACCACGTTCTAGCGGTGAAACTGTGAACTTACCATAAGTATCACTATCTTGAGTAAAATCAATGCTAGTATCTGGTTTTTCAAATTTCAAATCTTTCATCTGAAAACCTCCCTTATTTTTTTAAGTTCCAATTACCCACGAGGACGTTTTGGTGGACGGCACCCGTTATGAGGTATTGGTGTTACATCTCTAATAGCTGTGATTTCTAAGCCAGCTGTTTGAAGTGATCTAATAGCTGCTTCACGTCCAGGACCAGGTCCTTTTACTGAAACTTCTACTCGTTGTACACCGTGTTCCATTGCTGCTTTTGCACAAGCTTCGCTTGACATTTGTGCTGCAAATGGTGTTGATTTACGGCTTCCTTTAAATCCTAAAGCTCCTGCACTGCTCCATGCAATTGCATTACCATTAGGATCAGTAATTGTAATAATAGTATTATTGAAAGTCGAATGAATGTGCGCTACTCCTGAAGGAATATTTTTTCTCACGCGACGTTTCGTTGTTCTTTTACGTGCCATTTCTATTTCCTCCTATTTTTTCTTATTAGCTACAGTTCTACGAGGACCTTTTCTTGTGCGAGCATTGTTTCTTGTGTTTTGCCCACGAACAGGTAATCCTCTACGGTGACGCATTCCTCTATAACTTCCAATTTCTTGTAAACGTTTAATGTTAAGGCTAACTTCACGTCTTAAGTCACCCTCAGTTTTTACTTTCGCAACTTCGCTACGAATACGACCTAATTCATCTTCAGTTAGGTCTTTAACTCTTGTATTTTCATCAACATTAGCTAATGCTAATACTTTTTGTGATGTTGTTTTTCCTATCCCGAATACGTACGTTAATGAAATAACGATTCGCTTATCTCTTGGGATATCTACACCAGATATACGTGCCATTTAGTGCACCTCCTATTAACCTTGTCTTTGTTTGTGTTTCGGATTGCTGCAGATAACCATAACTCTACCTTTACGTTTGATTACCTTACAGTTATCACACATTTTCTTTACAGATGGTCTTACTTTCATTTTATTTTCCTCCTCTGGAGTTTTTATATCTTATTATTTTTTATGACGATATGTAATTCGCCCACGTGTTAAATCGTACGGTGATAATTCAACCGTTACTCTGTCCCCTGGTAAGATGCGAATGTAGTACATACGGATTTTACCAGAAACGTGTGCAAGGACACGATGTCCATTTTTCAATTCTACTAGGAATTGTGTATTCGGTAAGCTTTCGACAACTCTACCTTCTAATTCAATTTTTTCTTCTTTTGCCATTAGAATTTCCTCCTTTAAAGTGCAGTTAGGATTTCAAATCCGTCTTCTGTTAGGATAATTGTGTGTTCAAAGTGAGCACTTAATTTCCCATCAACTGTAACCGCTGTCCAATTATCTTGTAATACCTTTACCTCTTTTCGACCTTCGTTTACAATTGGCTCTATTGCCAGGCACATTCCAGCTTTTAGTAAAGTCCCTTTACCGGGTAACCCATAATTAGGAATTTGTGGATCTTCATGTAGGTTTTTTCCTATCCCGTGACCAACAAATTCACGTACAATACTATAACCAAAAGATTCTGCATGTTTCTGCACAGCGTGCGAAATGTCAGATAATCGATTTCCCGCTTTTGCTTGTTCTAAGCCTTTGAACAAGGCTTCTTCTGTAACTTGTAATAAGTTACTAGCCTCTTCACTAATTTGTGCTACACCATATGTCCAAGCAGAATCTCCGTGATATCCTTTGTAGTTTGCGCCAATATCAATACTGATAATGTCACCTTCTACTAGTTTCACATTCTTACTTGGTATACCGTGTACAACCTGTTTGTTTACGCTTGTACAAGCACTTCCTGGGAAGCCACCATATCCTTTAAATGAAGGAGTTGCGTTGTTATCGCGTATTACCTTCTCTACCACTTGATCGAGTTCAAGTGTTGTAACGCCAGGTTTGATATGTTTTTTTACTTCTTGATGAGCGAGGGCAACAATGCGCCCAGCTTCTCTCATCAAATCACGTTCACGTTTTGATTTTATGCTGATCATTATAGGTCCTTAAGTACCATTTCGATATCATTATATACCAGATCAAAAGGTTGCATTCCATTTACTATGTACAGAATTCCTTTATTCTCATAATAATCAAGAAGTGGTTTCGTTTTATTTTCGTAAATGTTTAGTCTGTTCATCACGCTTTCACGTGTGTCATCTAAACGTTGGTATAGTGCACCACCATCTACATCACAAATACCGTCTTGTTTCGGTGCTTTGAAACGTAAGTGATAACTTCTACCACATGTTTTACAAACCCTGCGTTGTTCCATTCTTTCAAATAAAACATCGTTACTAGATAAGATGTTGATAACGGCATCTAATTTTGTGCCCATCTCATCCAACATCTTATCAAGTGCGATAGCTTGCGCTACCGTTCTTGGATATCCATCAAGGATGAAACTATCTTCTGCATCAGTTTTATGTAAACGATACGAAACAATTTCGTTCGTTATATCATCGGGTACTAAGTTTCCGTCTTTGATGTATTTCATCGCTTCTATCCCAATTGATTCATTTGCTTCGAATGCATCTCGAAACATTTGTCCTGTTGAGATAGAAGGAATCTTGTAGTGATCTTTAATTTTCGCAGATTGGCTACCCTTACCAGCCCCTGGGGGCCCCATAACTAGCATCTTCAAGAGTCACCTTATTTGATAAATCCGCTATATTTTTGTTCTTGTGTTTGTGTTTTAATCTGTTTTGTAGTTTCGATAGCCACACCAACAACGATTAGTAAACTTGTTCCACCAACTTGCACGTATGCAGGTAAGCTAAAGATCATTGTTGCAAAGATTGGTAATGATGCGATTACTACTAAGTAAGTTGCACCAATCATTGTAATTCTAATTAATAATTTTGATAAGTAATTTTCTGTGTCTGCCCCTGGTCTTACACCTGGGATATACGCATTTTGTTTTTGTAAGTTTTTCGCTACTTTGTCTGGGTTAATTTGTACAAATGCATAGAAGAATGCAAAGACGAAAATTAATCCTACATATACAACGTAACCAATTGGTCTTTGGTAAGTGAAGAATTCATTTAACCAATAACCAATCCCACTACTCATATCTAATCCACTAAAACTCATAATAGTTGAAGGGATTGAAAGAATAGTTACTGCGAAGATTACTGGAATAACACCCGCAGAGTTAATTTTTAATGGAATATTTGATTCACTTTTACCTTGGAATCTTGATGAAGATGCTCTATTAGAGTACTGAATAGGTACTTTTCTAGTAGCACTTTGCATTACTGTTACAAAGAAGATAACTGCAATGTATAATATCACAACTATCGCGAAGATGATGTATGTATCAAATCCACTACCTTCAGCTGCGATGTATGCTTGATACAGTGATGTAAACATCCCTGGCATACTTGAAATGATTCCGGCAACGATAATCATACTTGTTCCATTCCCAATACCACGTAACGTGATTTGATCAGAAAGCCATAATAAGAACGCAGTACCTGCAGTCATAATTACTGCTAAGTAAGTATACGTGAAGATTGTCCCTTCAACACCTAGTTTAAAGATGTCTCCGCTTAATCCAAATCCGTATGTCATTGCGAGTGCTTGCCCAAAGGCAAGTGCTATCGCTACGTATCTTGTTAGTTGATTGATTTTTTGTTTCCCTACTTCTCCTTCTTCACTCCATTCTTTTAGAATCGGAACGATATCCATTTGTAATAATTGGATAACGATTGAAGCCGTGATGTAAGGACCAATCCCTAGGGCGATGATTGAATAGTTTTTCAGTGCGTTACCAGTGAACGCATTTGCTATTCCAATAAACCCTGAGTCTACACCTTCAAAGAAAGCTACAATACTAGATGTATCAACAAGAGGTATTGTGATATATGTCGCTGCTTTATAAATAAGGAAAGCTAATAGAGTAAAACCGATTTTCTTTAGTACTTCTTTACTTTTAAATACTGCAACTATATTATCCACGTTAGATCACCTCTGCGCTTCCTCCAGCTGCAACTACTTTTTCAGCTGCACTGCCAGTAAATTTGTGTGCTTTGACTGTTAATTTAACGTTTAATTCACCGTTACCAAGAACTTTTAAACCAGCGTTTAATTTTCTGATAACTTTGTCTTTTAGTAATAATTCAGGAGTTACTTCTGTACCTTCTGCGTATCTGTTTAAATCGCTTACGTTTACAGTTGTATACTCTTTTCTAAATCTGTTTGTGAAACCTCTTTTAGGAAGTCTCTTGAAGAATGGTGTTTGTCCACCTTCGAAACCAGGACGAGTCCCTCCACCACTACGAGCGTTTTGACCTTTGTGTCCTTTTCCAGCAGTTTTTCCAGTACCGCTTCCTATACCTCTACCTAGTCTTTTCTTCGAATGAGTTGAACCAGGAGTAGGTTTTAAGTCATGTAAGTTCATATTGGTACCTCCTACTTCTCTGAAACCTCTACTAAATGAGCAATAACTTTAATCATTCCTCTTATAGTAGGTGTGTCTTGTTTAACAACAGTTTTTTGTAATTTAGTTAATCCTAATGCTTTTGCTGTAGCTTTTTGGTTTGGTAATCCTGCAATTGTACTTCTTACTAATTTAATGTGTAATTCTTTTGCCATTAGTTTAAGATCTCCTCTACAGATAGTCCGCGTGTACGCGCTACTTGCTCAGCAGTTCTTAAGTTTTCAATTGCATTGAATGTTGCACGAACGATATTGATTGGCGTTGCACTACCTAAAGATTTACTTAAGATATCTTCAACACCAGCTAACTCAACAACGGCACGCACAGGTCCACCAGCGATAATACCAGTACCACCAACAGCAGGTTTTAAGAATACTTTCCCTCCACCAGCTTTACCAGTGATTTCATGAGGAATTGTACTTCTATATTTAGGAACTTTAACTAAATTTCTTTTTGCATCTTCGATTGCTTTTTTGATTGCATCTGGTACTTCTTGAGCTTTACCTGTACCATATCCAACTCTACCTTTTTTGTCACCAACCACTACTAAAGCGCTGAAGCGGAAACGACGTCCACCTTTAACAACTTTTGTAACGCGGTTAATATTAACTACTCTCTCGTCGAATAACTTTTCTTCTCTTTTTCTACGAGGGCGTCTGTTTCTTTTGTCATTGCTTCTATTTCCTTGAGGTTTATTCCCTCTTTGCGGAGTATTGTTGTTTTTATTTTCCATATCAAATGCCTCCTAGAATTCTAATCCAGCTGCACGTGCAGCTTCAGCTAATGCTTTTACACGTCCGTGGTAAAGGTAACCACTTCTGTCAAAGATTACTGATTTAAGATTTTTCGCTGCTGCTCTTTCAGCGATTAATGTACCAACTGATTTTGCTGATTCTACGTTTCCACCATAAATATTATTTTCTTTTTCGTTTGTTGATGCACTTACTAAAGTTACACCATTTACGTCATCGATTAGTTGTGCAGAAATATTTTTAGCACTGCGGAATACACTAAGACGTGGTCTTAACGCTGTTCCTACTAAATTCTTTCTGATTCTTAGATGTCTTTTCTTACGTAACGCATTTCTTGTTTTATTGTTTGCCATAATATTCACTCCTTAACTACTAGGCAGTTTTTCCTTCTTTTCTACGTACATATTCATCGACGTAGCGAATTCCTTTACCTAGATATGGTTCAGGTGGACGAACCCCTCTAATATTTGCGGCAAATTCACCGACTAATTGTTTGTCAATTCCTGAAACGATTATTTGTGTGTTCTTTGGAACTTCCACTGTTAATCCTTCTGGAACGATCATTTCTACAGGATGTGAGTATCCGGCGCTGATTACAAGTTTAGTTCCTTGTAATAATGCTCTGTACCCTACACCTTTCATAACTAATTCTTTTTTGAAACCTTCTGAAACACCTAAAATCATATTGTTAATGATTGCTCTAGTAGTACCATGGATTGATCTGTGGAATTTTTGGTCGCTTGGTCTAACTAAAGTGATTTGATTGTCTTCAACTGTTACTGTTAATTCACTGTTGAAGTTGAACTCTAATGATCCTTTAGGACCTTTAACAGTTATTAAGTTACCGTCTAAAGCAACTTCTACGCCACTAGGGATAGTGACTGGTTGTTTACCAATTCTACTCATCGTATTCTCCTTACCAAACGTACGCTAGAATTTCCCCGCCAACTTTTTGTTTGCGAGCTTCGCGGTCTGTCATTATACCTTTCGAAGTTGAAATTACAGCGATTCCTAATCCATTTAATACTTTAGGGATTTCAGTGTTTTTTGCGTATACTCTAAGACCAGGCTTAGAGATTCTTTTTAAACCTTTTACTACTCTATCATTTTGTAGATATTTTAATGTAACACGTAATGTGTCTTGTACGTCACCTTTAATTACTTGAATGTTACCAACGTAACCTTCTTTTTTAAGTAATTCAAGAACTTCTTTTTTCAGTTTTGATGCAGGCATATCAACTGTCTCATGTTTCATTTGATTCGCATTACGAATTCTCGTTAACATATCTGCAATAGGATCTGTCATTACCATTTAATTTTGCCTCCTTCCAAATATTTGGAAATATATTTTTACCAACTAGCTTTTTTAACGCCAGGTATTTGTCCTTTATACGCTAATTCACGGAAACAAATACGGCATAATTTGAATTTTCTGTAAACTGAATGTGGTCTACCACATTTTTCACAACGAGTATATTCTCTAACTTTGAACTTTGAACCACGTTGTTGTTTTACTTTCATAGATTTTTTAGCCATTATTTAGCCTCCTTATTTTTTAAACGGCATACCCATTTGCTTTAGTAACTCTAATGCTTCTAGGTCTGTGTTAGCCGTCGTAACGATAACAATGTCCATTCCTCTTACTCTATTTACTTTATCGTAATTGATTTCAGGGAAGATTAATTGTTCTTTTACACCTAACGTAAAGTTACCTCTACCGTCAAATGATTTATTTGAAACTCCTTGGAAGTCTCTAACACGTGGAAGAGCGATTGATACTAGTTTATCTAAAAACTCATACATTCTTTCTCCTCGTAATGTTACTTTACAACCAATGCTCATACCTTCTCTTAACTTGAAAGCAGCAATTGATTTTTTTGCTTTTGTGATAACAGGTTTTTGTCCTGTTAATTGTGTCATTTCACTTACCGCGTCATCTAACACTTTACTGTTTGTGATTGCATCACCAACACCCATGTTTACTACAATTTTAGTAACCTTAGGAGTTTGCATCACGCTAGTATAGTTGAACTTTTCAACTAGTGCTGGACGAACAACGTTATCATACTTTTCTTGTAAACGATTCATGCTAAAATTCTCCTTTCCGATTAGTCTAATACCTCACCAGATTTTTTAGAATATCTAACTTTTTTTGTTACTTCTTCTTTCTTAACTGTTTCAGTAACAAATTTATATCCTACTCTTGTAGTACCAGTTTTCTTTTCGCTGATCATTACGTTTGAAGCGTGAATAGGTGCTTCATATTCCATAATTCCTCCGTCAGGATTAGATTGAGTAGGTTTAGCATGTTTTTTTATTACATTTACACCTTCAACGATCACTTTGTTCGTTTTAGGGTAAACTTTTAAAACTTTACCTTCTTTACCAAGGTTTTTACCGCTAATAACTGTAACAGTATCTCCTTTTTTGATCTTCATGGTTTTCCTCCTACTCCTATAGTACTTCTGGAGCTAATGATACGATTTTCATATAACCAGCATCACGTAACTCTCTTGCTACTGGTCCGAAGATACGAGTTCCTGTTGGGCTCTTGTCTTCTTTAATGATTACAGCAGCATTGTCATCAAATTTAATATATGATCCGTCTTTACGACGAACTTCTCTTTTTGTACGAACGATTACAGCTTTTAATACGTCTCCCTTTTTCACTTGTCCACCAGGAGTAGCGCTCTTAACTGTAACTGTAATAACATCTCCGATACTTGCGTATTTGCGTCCAGTACCACCTAATACTTTGATTGTAAGGACTTCACGAGCTCCAGAGTTGTCAGCGATTTTTAATCTCGATTCTTGTTGAATCATAATAAGAACCTCCTTATAGCTCTACTAGATTTACGACGCTTTTTCAACGACTTCAAGTAAACGGAAACGTTTGTTTTTCGATAATGGACGAGTTTCCATTATTCTTACTTTATCTCCAACTTGAGCTGTGTTTGCTTCGTCGTGTGCAGCAAACTTTTTCGTTTGTTTAACACGTTTACCATATAAACGGTGTTTTCTATAACTTTCTACTAATACAGTAATTGTTTTATCATTTGCATCTGATACCACAACACCATTTAGGACTCTTCTACTATTTCGTTCCATAGATTTCTCCTCTCGCCTATTCAGCGCGCTCGTTAAGAACAGTCTTCATACGAGCGATCGCTTTCTTAACTTTACTAATACGAGCAGTGTTTTCTAATTGTCCTGTCGCTTGTTGAAAGCGAAGGTCGAATAACTCTTTTTTTAATGCAACGATTTCTTCGTTGATTTTTGTAGTGTCCCATTCTCTAATTTCATTAGCTCTCATTAGAATCACCACTTTCTTTCTTAATTACTTTTGTTTTTACTGGTAATTTGTGTGCACCAAGACGTAATGCTTCCTTAGCGATTTCTTCACTTACGCCACCAACTTCAAACATAATAACACCTTGTTTTACTACGGCGTAGAATCCATCAGGAGCCCCTTTACCAGATCCCATACGAACCTCTAGAGGTTTAGCAGTTTTTGCCATGTGTGGGAATACTTTTATCCATACTTTACCTTGACGTTTCATGTAACGAGTGATCGCAACACGGGCAGCTTCGATTTGACGAGATGTGATCCAGCACCCATCAAGTGCTTGTAAACCATAATCACCAAATACTACTTCAGTCCCACCTTTTGCTTTTCCTTCGTATGAAACTCTGTGAGGGCGTCTGTATTTTGTTCTTTTAGGAGTTAACATTATCTTTTCCCTCCTCTTTGTTTCTTAGCAGGTAAGATCTCACCTTTGTAGATCCATACTTTAATTCCTAGTTTACCGTACGTAGTATCTGCTTCAGCAGTTGCGTAATCGATATCAGCACGCAGGGTATGTAATGGTACATTTCCTTCGCTGTATCCTTCGCTTCTTGCCATTTCAGCTCCACCAAGTCTACCAGAAACTAATGTTTTACATCCTTTAGCTCCAGAACGAATTGCACGTTGAATCGCCATTTTTTGAACACGACGGAACGACGCTCTGTTTTCTAATTGATGCGCGATGTTAGCCGCAACTAATGTCGCATCTGTTTCAGGTCTTTTGATCTCTTTAACATTCAAGAATACTTCTTTACCTGTTAAAGCTTGTAATTTTGCTACGATTTCTTTTTTGTATACTTGTTCACGACCGATAACCATACCAGGTTTTGCAGTGTGAAGCGTTAATGTTACTCTGTTTTTACCTCTCTCGATTAAGATTTTTGAAACTGATGCATTTACATAAAACTCTTCTAATAATTGTCTTATTTTAATATCTTCATGTAATAAATCAGCTACATCGTTCTTATCTGCATACCAACGAGAATCCCAATCTCTAATAATTCCAACTCTTAAACCAACTGGACTTACTTTTTGACCCATGTGATTCCCTCCTATTCTTTTTCAGCCACTACTGCTGTAATGTGGCTAGTTCTTTTTAAGATTTGTGTAGCTCTACCTTGAGCTCTTGGTCTGATTCTTTTTAATGTAGGACCTTCTCCTACAAAAATTTCTTTAACGTATAACTTCTCAACATCTAAGTTGTAGTTGTGCTCTGCGTTAGCCGCAGCACTTTTGATTAATTTTTCAACTACTGGAGATGCTGCTTTTGGAGTAAGTCTTAAAATTGCGAATGCTTCTCCAATGCTTTTTCCTCGAACTAAGTCGATAACTAATTTAACTTTACGAGAAGAAATACGTACCATTTTTGCTTGCGCTCTAGCTTCCATATTCATTCTCCTTATTTCTTAGCTTTCTTGTCTGAACCGTGTCCACGGTTACTTCTAGTAGGAGCGAACTCTCCTAATTTGTGTCCAACCATATCTTCTTGTACGTAAACTGGTACATGCTCTTTCCCATTGTAAACTGCGATTGTATGCCCTATGAAGTTCGGGAAGATTGTTGATCTACGTGACCAAGTTTGGATAACTTTTTTCTTTCCTTCTGTGTTTAATGCTTCCACTTTTTTCATTAAGTGATCGTCACAGAAAGGTCCTTTTTTTACTGAACGTGCCATTAGAGTTCCTCCTCTCTATTTCTTACGTCTAACAATTAAACGATTGCTAGCTTTATTTCTTTTTCTAGTTTTTAAACCAAGTGCTGGTTTACCCCAAGGTGTTACTGGGTTTTTACGTCCGATTGGTTGACGTCCTTCCCCACCACCATGTGGATGGTCTACTGGGTTCATTACAGATCCACGTACTGTCGGTCTTACACCTTTGTGACGGATACGTCCTGCTTTACCCCAGTTAACATTACTGTGGTCTTCGTTTCCAACTACACCAATTGTAGCGCGACAACGACCTAATACTTTACGTACTTCACCAGAAGTTAATCTGATTAATACATATTTTTCTTCACGACCAAGAATTTGGGCGCTTGTTCCTGCTGCGCGAGCTAATTGCCCACCTTTACCAGGATACATTTCAATATTGTGGATTACAGTACCAACTGGAATTTTTACTAGTGGTAATGCGTTTCCTACTTTAATGTCTGCTTTTTCTCCTGATTCAATAAACATTCCTACTTCTAATCCTTTAGGAGCTAAGATATATCTCTTTTCACCATCTGCGTAATGGATTAATGCGATATTTGCTGTTCTGTTTGGATCATATTCGATAGTAGCAACTTTACCAGGAATCATATCTTTATTTCTTTTAAAATCGATGATACGGTATTTACGTTTTGCTCCGCCACCTTGATGACGAACTGTAATTTTACCTTGGTTGTTACGACCTGACTTTTTGTTTAGTTTTGCTAGTAATGATTTTTCAGGTTTATCAGTTGTGATTTCCGCTGAATAATCAAGACTTGTCATGTGACGTAAACCATTAGTCATCGCTTTATATTTCTTTAAAGCCATAACGGGTTCCTCCTTATATTTTTACTATGCAGTAAAGATTTCAATTTTGTCACCTTCAGCCAATGTAACGACTGCTTTAGTAACCTGTGCTTTGAAACCTGAATATAGTCCTACTCTCTTTTTCTTAGGAGTAGTGTTCATTGTGTTTACTTTTACTACTGTTACGTTGAATAATTCTTCAACTGCTTTTTTGATTTGAACTTTGTTTGCTCGTTTATCAACACTAAATGTGTATTTGTTTTGTTGTTCAACTAATAACATTGATTTTTCTGTGATGATAGGTCTCTTGATAATTTCACTTGCTAACATTATCCTAGTACCTCCTCATATAATTTAACAGCGTCTTCTGTTACTACAACATTTGTATAGTTCATTAATTCGTATACCGATGCATGTGAAACAGTTGTTACTGTTACACCAGGAATATTTCTAGCGCTTAATGCTACGTTTTCGCTTACTTCAGGTAATACGAATGCAACTTTACCGCTTAGGTTTAAGCTGTTTAATACTTCAACCATTCCTTTAGTTTTTACGTTTTCTAATTCTAATGTGTTTAATACTTTTAATTTTTCATCGTTTAATTTTTGAGATAATACTGATTTTAAAGCTAAACGACGAACTTTTCTATTTACTTTTAGTGAGTAATCTCTCGGAGTTGGACCGAACATTGTTCCTCCACCAACCCAGATAGGAGATCTGTTTGTACCTGCTCTTGCGCGTCCTGTACCTTTTTGTCTCCAAGGTTTACGTCCACCACCGCGTACTTCACCGCGAGTTTTTGTTTTATGTGTTCCTTGACGCATTGCAGCTCTTTGTGCTTTTACAACATCATATACTGCTTGTTGGTTAGGTTCGATAGCGAACACACTATCGTTCAAAGTGATTTCACCAACACTTTGGCCTGTTTGACTTAACAATGCAACTTTTGGCATCTTAAATCCTCCTTTCGATAATTCTTATTCTTGAGCTTCTTGAGCTTCAGTTTCTTCTGTCACTGCATAATCTGCAGGGTTTAAGGCCTCAATCGCTGGAGCTTTAACTGCTCTCTTAACGAATACTAAACCTTTCTTTGGTCCAGGAATTGATCCTGATACTAATAATAAGTTTCTCTCTACGTCAACTTTAACAATACTTAAGTTTTGAACTGTTACTGTGTCAACACCCATGTGTCCTGGTAATTTCTTACCTTTACGTACATGGTTTGGATCGATAGATCCCATTGAACCAGGTCCTCTATGATAATGCGAACCGTGTCCCATTGGACCTCTTGATTGATTATGACGTTTAATTGATCCTTGGAATCCTTTACCTTTAGAAGTTCCTTGAACATCAATTGTTTCGCCTTCCTCGAATATATTTACCCTAATCTCTTGACCTACTTCGAAGTTGTATAACTCTTTACCGTCAACCTCTTTTAAGTAGCGCTTAGGTGTTGAATTAGATTTCGCGAAATGTCCAAGTTCTGGTTTGTTCGCTAATTTAACTCGTTTGTCTTTGAAGCCTAATTGGATTGCTTCATATCCATCATTTTCAACAGTTTTCTTCTGTAGAACAACATTTGGTTCACAAGCTACAACAGTTACTGGTACTAATTTACCTTCATCGTTAAAGATTTGTGTCATTCCAACTTTTGTTCCTAAGATACCTTTGGCCATGAGTAACCTCCTAATTTTATTTTTGTTATTTTAATACAATGTCTACACCAGATGGTAAATCTAGGTGCATCAAACTATCGATAGTTGCCGGAGTTGGATCCGAAATATCGATTAGACGTTTATGTGTACGTCTCTCGAATTGCTCACGTGATGTTTTATTAACATGCACACTTCTTAAAATTGTAAAAATTTCTTTCTCCGTTGGTAACGGGATAGGACCACTTATTTTAGCCCCTGTCTTCTTTGCAGTTTCTACAATTCTTTGAGCTGATTGATCTAATAATCTGTGATCATAAGATTTCAATCTAATTCTAATTTTTTGATTTGCCATAAATTTCTTTGTCCTCCTTTCGCCTATATTGATATATAGACTTGCTCGGTGAGAATTACCTGGCACACTTGCCAAGACAACGCCTTTCGGTGTGTCAGCAACCTCCCACTTCGTAGCCTTGACTCAGGCGTGAGTCTTGAACATAATATCAAAAAAAAAGTCCCCATGCAAGAACTTTTTTCAACTTTTTTTCAACTTTATTTTCTATATATATAATACAGTGATATTTCCCTCTATTTTAGGAGGAAAATCACCATTGCAGAAAACAATGCAGCAACTAAAAAAATAATTGTTAAAATCATCAATTGACTTAACTTTCTTTTCTTTTCGTACTTTGCCATAGCTTTTTTATCCAATGTTTCTCCTTTTAGAAACGATTCGAATAAAGTTAGCTCAAGTGGCCATAATTTTGCTTCTTGTTTAATAATCACTTGTCCTACTGTATTAACTCTTATCGCAGCATTCACTAGATCATCATTATACTGAACAACAAGATATGTTTCCAACTTCTTCATATTGAATGTATAGAAGTTATGAATTATGTGTCCTCTTTTTGCTTTTAAAACATCTTCTTTTGAATCAGTGATTATATACCCTAGTCTCTTCCAAAATAAGGCAACTTCTTCTTTTGTTTTACTCACTTCAATTTCTCTAACGCTTGTATCAAATACCATATGCAGTTTCTCCCTTTTTCATATTTCAAAACTCAGTTTTAAGATCTCGTTCTCCAACTCGAGCTCTTTGATTCGTTTCTTCATTGCTTGTAGTTCTTTTTTATTAACCTTCGCTCCATCTTCTGTTGTAGTAAATGGTTTCAACTCTGAAATCCATTTGGACTAAGCGGTTTTTAATCAGTGGGTTCCGCTGTAGTCATCTGCGTATTATTATACTATGATTTTACGCAAATTGTAAGGATTCTCTTTTATTATGACTGTGTATATTAAGACAGGTAATGGAACTGAAAAAAATACTTTCTAATAGATAATGGTATAGGTAATGGATAATATAAAGATTTAACTTATCAACTATGAATAAAAAGAGTTAAATACTATCTGTGAGGGTTGCAGATATCTTTATCATGATGGGTGAAATGGTTATCGATGATCCAAAAAGTCCATGTTATTTGGACCCAGAGACAAAATGTCGGCTCAGGGCTTCCTTCGTCAGCCCTGGACAAACAATAAAGAGGGTGCACTTTCGTGCGCCCTCTGTTTTTTCTTTTGCTTGTTGTGTATCCACATCTAGCGATGTTCATTTCATGATTTTGTGTTCAAATGCGTTATAGGATTGGTTGGCAAACGACAGGATAGAATCTTGTGTCATTCAGCTTCGCTTGCCTTTAGTAAATCTCAAAATGGTTTATGCTCATTTTTTAATCTATTCATGTGCTTACCATTGGTTCTAATTGTGTTAATTAAATTTTGCAGATCAACAACAGTCTCCTCATCATCAACAAACAAGTATAAATAAAAATGTTTTGGAGGGGTAGGAAAACTATCGTAACGTCTTCCAGTGTTCCACTCGTACTGGGAACACATCATTAATTCTATGAAATACTCAAAATCTAATGATCTGATTGAAAGTATTAAGTTAGCATTATTAATTATTACACAGAATCCATTTGCATTAATCCAATCAAGATCATTGATACATTCATCAAATGCATGCCAATTCCACCCAAAATAAACGGGAAATAAAAACTTCTTAGAGAATTCCTTGAATAATTCAATTGTAGTTTTGCATTTCGATCCATCAATTTCTACTTTTTGAACATCTTTAACCCTTATAATTTCTTCAATATTTTCTCTTGCTGTTTTCTTGTCTATAAGAACTACAAATTCACTAATCTTTCTTTCTGGCATATCTTCAACCTACCTTATCTTAATAAAATCAAAATAATGATTCCAAGTATAGTAACAACTTCCATCTAGTCCCATCACAATTCTTTCTACCCCTCTCGAGATACCTTGTATTTTTGGATAAATATCATATTCACGATATGTGGTTCCTTTTGGTAATAGTGCTGTGAAATCTCTACCATCGTTAGCAAATACTCGTCCACCTCTATATCCAGGAGGTGGAGTCCCATTATGGTCATCCAAATATGATAAAACTTTATTTGCCACGGGAGGGGCACTATTTAAAAGTGTATTAAATGCTGTATCCAAATTACTTTTCGCACTGATAATTCCAGCTGCATACCCTGACCCCCGCACTAAATAGTACATCGTTTTTGTTCCACCGATTACATTCCCAAACCCGGTGCTAAAAGATGCGGTCATTGCGCCACTATATAATGCTCCACCAATTGCGCCCATAACTCCGCCAGCAACAGTACCTACTATAATATCTCTAGCCATCTCCCAACCATCATGTCCCTGATTTCTTCCATACATATAACCTAGGATTCCACCAATGATGGCTCCAATAATCATAGTTGCAATAAAAAATGCTAAATGCCCATTTGGATCAACCATCATAACAGGATTATTTTGTGTATATGCATAGATATTGTGTCCTAGAATATTCCCTTGAGGTCCTAATAACCCATCTGCATTGATGAATCTGCCTATGTTCGAATCATAGAATCTACTGTTTAAATAGTACAAAGAAGTCTCTTCATCATATCGATATCCTCGATATCGATATGGATTGACATTTGCAATATCTAATGATATAGAATTTCCATTACTATCGAACTCTTGTGTGCTTATTGAGTTCCCCCATGCATCGTACTCGTATTCCACAACAACATTTCTGTTCATATCTAAAATTTTTGTGATGTCACCTTGTAGATTTCTTAAATATAGATAATCCGTATAACTTGTTCCATTCAGTGAATCACCATCATCATAACTAAACCCAATTAATGTTCTATCTACATCATATGAATATATTATAACATATGTCCTGGACTAAGCGGTTTTTAATCAGTGGGATTCTATCCTTCATATAGTTATGATATTATATACTTTTCATCTAATGCGTCTTTACCCCATGATATTCCAATATCAAAACCTCCTCCAAATAAGAATGCTAAATCAATGTCAAATTCTTCAGGAACATTCTTTCCTTTATTGTTATTCTAGACTAGAACCAATATAGATTAGCTCAAATACTGTTTCATATCTGCACGGCTCAGAAAGTCTGAAATAATGTCTTCCTTCACTAAGATAAAATATTAATCCCGTCTCTTTAAAGTTTTCTTGATTATCATACCTATCAAAGTTAGGATAGCTGTTCAGATCTCCTTTTATCTCATAATAACCAGGTAAAGTGACATCAATGTAAAACGCATCTAAATCATCTGGGTAATTTGTCATCAATGTTATTGATTCTCCAATTATGAGTTCAGAAGTATTCTCGTCAAAAGTGTTAACGTGTCTATCAAAATATTCTGAGTATAAGGTCTCAATAAATGTAACTCCTTGAAAATCATAAATTGCATTAACAACAAAATGGTAGTTCTCATCCGGTTCCAGCATCTCAAAATAAAACTCAATAGTATCTTCGAAGTGATAATAGTATGTGTTGTTTAAATTTACATCATTTATTGAAGTTAGTTCATTTATGATAATTTCAAATGAGATATTAGTAAGAACATCACTTACACCTATATCTTCAATACTAAAGTTCATCTTAGTAACATCTCTTTCGACCAAGAACTGGTAGTCCAAAAAGTCACGTAACTTCAACATCTTTACCTTATAATCATTTTGATCAAAATCAACTTCATAATATACATGGGGTTCTATCCCATCTTCTATTATAACTCCTTCATTGTCTGATAATATCAATGGTGAAGAATAAACAATAGTAGCTCCATTTGGCAAGACCTCATATTCAATGGGAGATCCGCCTCCGGATGTTTTACTGCCAACAACTACTCCTAAATCATAATCTTTAAAAATAGAAACAAATAAATTAGCAGCACTGTAAGTCACTTCAGAAGTTAAAACAGTATAATTCAATTCATGATGTCTATGTATGTTTCTGAAATACTCCTCGCTAATAGTTTCATCAATTTTTGGATAATAGAAATTAACAGCGATACTTTCTGGATACATGTATACTAATAACTCTAAAACCGCATTCAATTGTCCGCCGGTATTACAAGTTAAATCAAGAATAACATTTTCACCTTTGTTTAGTTCATCTAAATAGTCGATAATATACAGTACATTTGAAGAAAATCCATTCAGCTCAACATGTGTAATATTGTTCTGCTCATATATTCTGTAGCTATCGTCCCTTTCTTTACAATTCCGTTGATCTAGCGAATTCATCAGTACTTCAGTTTTGCCTCCATTAATATACTCTTCAGATGCTTCAAAATCTATATTATATGTTCCACCAAAAATAATTGAAGTATGTGGATCATCAAGGCTTTTTATAAATGCATCGATTCTTACATTCAGTTCATTCGGATTCTCTGCCTCATCAATGTTGAAAGTATCAATTATAGAAGAAAAGGATTCAACATCATAATATTCCTTGAGCCCATAAAAGTAATCAAAGAAAAACTTCATATATTTTTCTGTATTTTTAGGTGTAATCTCAATATCGAAATCCAAAGAATCACTTTCCATTCTATCTGACACATCAGAAATACTGTTACTAGGATCTGTTATGTAAATCAAATCATCTGTTGTATGCATCTCTAACAATGGCCCTGTTAACAGAAGATTAGCAAGGTAGAATGGAATAAATAAGTCATCCTCATATTGATGGATGTCTATCTCATACATATCAAGGTTAAACAATATACCTATTGTAGAAGAGGACTCTGAAAAGGCCAAAGTCAGTAGAGACCCTGTGTTCCATTCAATTGGTTTGTTAAAATAGTTAAATAAATCATGATGATTAATCGATATACTATCTAATTCGGCATCAAAGGTAATCTCAAATAAGTAATCAATATACTCGGGTTCTAAGAGATTCTCAGTAGTATATATACTACCTATAAAACTTACAACATACTTCTCTTCTGTGTGAATGTTTACAGAAGAGATTCCCCTTGAAATAACATCTAGAAATTCAGATACCTCAACATAATTTGTTTTGTCGCCATCAGGGATATTATATAAATCCAGACTGTGATTTGTCATACTGTAATTTCTTCCAATATAACTAGTCTGTTTTGTTTCAACAACATATGGAACAACATATTTACACTGATTGTCATCCCCTAGTTCTTGCTTCTCATTACATATTGGTAAATCAACGCACTCATTGTTTAATATATATTGGTTATCACCACATACAAGTTCCTTACAGGTATTCGTAGTTTCATCTAGAAATTCACCATCACCACACTCTGGAACAGGATAATCATCAAAACACTCACCATCAATCTTTATCTCATTATCCTTGCACTCCTTCATTTCACAAATGCCATTTGTCAAAATTTCTCCAAACTCACATTGAATTTCTACACATTCATTCTCAACAAGTTGCTCATTTATAGTGCAAATTGGCGTATCCAAACACTCATTATCCTTTAAATACTGATTATCAAGACAACTTTGCACGATAACACAATCAATATGATTTGGATTAACAACACAAAAATCCTGCTCAGCATCATCGCAAGAAGCAAGGAAAAAAATTAGAATACTAAATATAAGAAACCTTCTCATAGATTACCTCCAAAAAAATATGACAAATAATGATATTGTGTAAGTCAGAATAAATAAGATTGTAGACTCCGTGATATTACTACAACCATCTATGCATTATTATATCATAATTAGATAATTAAAAATAATGACTAAAATGTCCTTTAGACAAAAATTCAACTTCATCTGTTGCATATTCATCTTCACCTACTTCTTTGTAGTTGCGTGAAATATTTAATGTGATTACTGTTTGTTCATTTTCTTTATTGATACCCTTAACTCTTCCTACAAGAATTACTTGATTTAATATTTATTCATTCCTCCTATGTTTGTTATTCTTGAATCCTTCATTCCCAAATAGATACTCAAAGTTATCACTATTGAAATCTACTACATTAACATTCTCTGTGACAATCACAGTTTTATCTTTTGTATAAGTCTCAGTTC
>CAZZAP010000003.1:228-91847 GCA_964652375.1 uncultured Candidatus Izemoplasmatales bacterium | reverse complement strand
CTCACATTAATTCGTGAAAGGTCTTTCTCAATTTTCTTAACTTAACGACATTGGAGCTAGTCTACCTTTTTGTTATTCTTCTAATGGCCCTCGATCAGGAACATAGAGATCAGTGATATATTCAAGGAATATGATCTCCTCTTCTGTTAATTTAATTCCGATGTCTGCCATGATCTCTTTTACGGGATCTTCTTGATTTGCATAATGGTAATACTCTTGGTATAACGTATAGATTTCGTTCAAGCGGTCAAAGTCCTCATCATCAAATATAACTGCTCCATCATTTGAGTACGTTACAATGTGATCTGTTTCTAGGTATGCACTAATAATATATGCACATATAATCAGGTTAAGCTCATGAACATCCTCATCATATTGATTGATGTCATTGGGATTCATTTGATGGATTGTAGTTGCCTTACTATCATCAAAATCTATCAAGATACCTTCTCCATGATTAAATATGTTATTAGTAGAAAGTTTTGCTTGTTCAAACATAAAATA
This sequence comes from uncultured Candidatus Izemoplasmatales bacterium, assembly GCA_964652375.1. Classification (GTDB taxonomy): domain Bacteria; phylum Bacillota_I; class Bacilli_A; order Izemoplasmatales; family Izemoplasmataceae; genus CAZZAP01. Next base: position 91,343 of record CAZZAP010000003.1, on the reverse strand, counting down.
TTTTAATGTTTGATCATCAAAGAGTTTTGGAATTTCTTGAAAATCAGTCATTCCCGATCTCCAAAGAATATTTATATACACATTATATAAATCATCTATTGAATCTTGTTCTCTATTTTGACTAAACGCAATAATGTATGGATATAGTAAGTCTTTAAGTGTCTCGTTGTGGAAGTACAACATAATTAAAGTAGCATCACCGTAATCTTCTAGGTTATATAGTTTATCTATTCGGTAATTAACAAAATTCGAAAACGTATCTAAATCCATCTCGCTATGGTAATACTCGTCAATTTCCAAAAGCAATGAAGTGATAACATATTCGGATATGTAACTAGGAGTTACGTGCTCTTCTTGCAATAAGTATTTTGATTGAAAATCAAATATGTATTCAATTGGATAGTCATAGGTTATTTGATCCTTTACATCGTCAAAACTAACAGTTGATATGGCATTTATTGCCTGTAATAAATCACTCGACGTAAAATCGTGGTCAAGGTACTCTAATTCAACTAGTATTCGGATGTCATTTGGCAAGTTACAATCACTCTTTTTCGAACACGATTGAATGATATCAACGAGTAGTATTTCGGTTTCAGTGAGCGGTCTACCAAATGCAGTTTCAATATGAGTTAAGTCATAGTCAATCAGTATTTGGCTTTTAATGAGCAGTTTATTAAATTCATAGACTTCAGAAAGGAAGTTAGAATCATATATATATTCAAGTCTATGCAGACTATCTAAGTCTTCGATTGCAACTACTTCCATAACTGTATCACTAACATCGTATAAAACTGCTAGCTCATCTTCAGTTAATTCGCTTAGCCAAGATGTAATTAATTGATGTGGTTCATACAGATGTGATACTTGATATTTGAAGGTCCAAAGATCCATATCATGTTCAATTAGAATACTGTGGGCTTCAAATAGAAGATCTTCAGTCCCTTTTTCTTCTGCAAGTCTATACATATTACTTAGATGGTTTTGTGAGTACCATTTATATGCTTCAAAATGGTTAATTGATTCCTCATATTTTGAATATAGTTCAGGATACTCTTGATCATTTGAAAAGAGTGGAATCTCCTTTTTATAGTTGATGTAATCTAAAATAATAGATTTTTTGATTAGTTTAGGCATATCTTCTGATAAATAAGATATGTATTCGGTTTCTGATTTTAGTTCGTATAATTTACTGTAGTTTTCGAAATAAAGTAAAGCCTCTTCTACATCTGGTGGCAAAGGTTGGAACTCTAGTTCATTTTCAGTTTTTGACATTTCATGTAACAGTAATAGTTTGCTTGGAACTCCAAATGACTCACTATTTACACCAGATAAATAGTACTTATAGTATGTCTTTAAATGTTGATTATGTTCCTCGTGGAAATAGGGAGTATTATGATATTTCGTGAATACATTATATGAATTTATATTCTCATAGAATGACACAGTTTCATGTAGGTAAATGTCAAGTTCTTCTATTAATAACTTGATTCCTTCATCATCTATATATGCTTGATATAACAATCCATTGGTCATTGGCATGTACCTATTATTACTTGAAAAGGTCATTATTAGTGCAGGTGGATAATTTGTCTCTTCTGCCAGTTGATCATATAGTTCATTACATATATCAATGCAAAGAGGCATGTACCTTTCGATATAAAGATCATAATGTTTTTTTACATAATCAGATGCAACCTTTTCATACGAATCTAGTATATCCGTATCAATATCTTCCTCATTTAGTATTTTGTATAAATACTCTCTATTAAGTGTGGCTAGATATGCGTACACATCAATATCCTGATTACTAGTATTATTTGAGTAAAAACTTGTTAGTATTTCATGGATTGTTTTATTTACAAGTAACGTATCACTATCGGACAGTTGATATCCAAAAACATATGAAAGAGTCCAGTAGTTGCTCATGTGTTGAAAGTATACGTTCGCTGCAAAATCAACATCAAAATCATCATCAAATGTTATGTACTTGTCAGCATTCTTGAATGAAGAAATGTGTGCAAAGTAATCCTCTAAAGTATACTCCTCTATATCATTGATAAGTGATTTATGTAATGTAAGCTCATCTCTTTGGATGATGTATGAAACATACTTCAAGTATTTTTTAATGACATCTTCTTCATAATCCGAATAATCAAAAGCAAAGAGTTGTTCAATATATCTTGACTCATAAAGTCCTTCACTAAACGCTGTTTGATAAGTATATATAATACCTTCAATGTCCTCTTCTGATAACTCATCCTTATGTGTTTCAATAAAGGAATGTAATACATTGTTACAAGTAGAGTGAAAAAATTCAATATAGATTTCATACAACTTTCGTTCTTCATCACTCAGTTCGATTTCTAGATAATTCTCATAATCAGATATTGTTAAGTATTGATACATGGTATTATATCTCATTATAGAATCTTCACTGTCTAACGAGTTTTTTGTTACTTCATGAACAGCCATAATCTCATTAATATCAACATTGATATACCCGTTATGAATCAAATACTCTTGCATATAATATTCGAGTTTGTATGAATAATATCCGGGGGTTTTATTTAGTAAATCCAGGAAAAGTATTCTTTGAATGTCGGAATAATAGTCGCTATTACCGAAGTGATTATCTTCAAATATTGATTCATCAAAGGTGTAATCTGTGAACTCCTCAACGAGTAACATATCCTCATCAAAATAGATTTTTTTAATCTTGTCATAAAACTCTAATGATGCCAAATCAAACTCACTGATTAACCCATCATAATGAAGCAAAATGTTGAATGAGTCAGGACCAGTGTATCTGTTGTAGGCATTATATCCATAATCCCTAACGATAGAATATTGAAGATAGTCTGTATGTAGTTCATGTGCTCGATCAAGATAATCACGTTCTAGTTCAGAAAGAGTCCAATTGTATTTATCGCGCAATAATCTTATCGTATTGTTTTTAAATACTTCTTTAGCTCTCATGATTGTTTCATATTCGTCTATACGTAGTTCTCGTTCTAAATAAAACTCAAATAGTTCTACCGATACAAAGAAACCAATTTCAGATAAGATTGATGCATCAGATATAGAAATTGATTCTTCAGTTGCGGTATATAGTAATGAGTACTCATAAAGAATTGCCTTTTCTGTTGTTGTTAGGTTATAAAGAATTTTGGTAAACTCGTAGTATTCATCCGCAATTTCGCCGATGATCACAAATGCTTCTTTGGATACGCGGTTACCATCATTATCTTCAACAAAGTATTCAACTTGATAGACACCTTCTTCGTTGTAGTTTACAGTCCCAATAAGACCGTAGTTTACTACTTCATCTGTGTCTGTAAATGCGATATTATCAAGCAGATTGATGCCTGTAGTTCCTACATCAAATATACGGTTTTTTACACCAATAATTTGTGGTTTACCGAAGTTTTCCAGTAATGATAATCGAAGAACAGAATTAAATGATTGAGAAACACCATCGCGGTAATCAACGATGACCTTTATACTGTAGTCTCCTTCTTTTTCCCAGATCACATCATCAAGATCAAACGTGACTTTTATGACATCATCATAATTGTGGATATCGACATAAGAACGTAGACTGCTTGGTACATTTTCAATATCGACTTCAATTAATGCTGGTACTGTAACACTTTCTTGATAGTTGATTGATTCTTGTATCTTTTTACATCCTACCAATGTGATGACAAGCAGGAGAGATATCAATAAGAGTAGTTGTTTTTTCATAGTATCATCTTAATCCCAGTACATTGGGTCTTCATAGTATTTGTAATCAAATACTCTTAAAATAAGATTCATTTCCTCTTCAGTCAAATCATATTCATGCCCATATCCCCACGCTAGTTCTAAAGGATACATTCCTTCTCGATATGTTATAGCAATGACTTCATCAAGTTTCATTATGTCGATTTGATCTTCATACGTTACAGTTTTACTGTTAAATTCTGCTCTAATATAATTTCGAGCAAAACCAAGGTCTGCTTGGTATTTTATAGCTTCAAGTTCAGGATCAAACTCAACGAATAACTCAATGAAGTATTCTTCGTGTTCAATGCGTTCATAAATATATCTTGATAGATAGAATGTTTTAAATTCACCATCCATTCCATCGTAATCTTTCAGCATGCGATATGCCGTAAGTTTTGCTGCAAAATAAACATCTGCAACAGGTACAAGAATGAAGTTGTTTTGAATATAGCTACTGTAATTTTGTTCGATGATTTGTTCTTCTGAAATTTCTTCTATATCTCGATAGTTTAAGAGCGTAAGCAGATTAAGTTCCATATCGTCAGCCATATCGAAAACAGATTCTCCATTAATGGTGTAATTGCGATAATGAATATTAAATCGATCGTAATCAACGTTGTATAGTTGTTCTGCTTCGAAAATTAAGTCATTTATTTCTTGAATTGACACATAGGATGTTTGAATTCGAAGTTCAACATCGATGATTTTATCATTTAATGCAACGAGTTTATCAAGGTGATAATCACGGATAAACGCATCAGGATCATTCTCATCAACTGGTATGAATGATCGAAGCAAATCGATGTCAGTGTAAAATGGTGCATGTTGGATTATATAATCATAGTTGTTTTCTCTGTAATCATCAATGTAATCATAAAATTCCGTTATTGTAAAAGTTTTTCCTTCTAAAATTCCATAAGGTTCATAAAAGAGTATTGCATCAACAAGTGTATAATCCTCTGATGAATACCTTTCTCGAAGTAATCTAAATATGTGCGATTCCTCAGTTGTTAGTTGTCTTTTAAGGATTGTTTCAAGCATGACTTGATTCCACTGGAATGCTCCTCCTTTTGAGAGGACTTCATGAGAAAAAGCATACGCATCTTCTCTAAATGTTGGTATGTACTCTTCAATGATTTCATTCATTGTTTCTATTTGGGTGGCTTCAAAGTACCTAAACTTATAGTCTAGTAAGTAATGAACTGTCTCAATTTCCTCGATTGGTCTATTAAAGAAGTCTGCTGTGTCTTTTGAAACAGTATAAAGTTCGGTTAGAAGCTGCGTAGGCATATTTGGATGGTATCCTGCATCAAGCATGATTTTAACAGCGTCAATCATTTGCGCATTATCATAAGCGACATCAACTGGAATATATAAAGGTTCAATGTATAACTCATACAAATGTACATCTAATAGAAATTGGTAAATAGCGCGAATTGATTCTTGTTCTGCACTTGAAAAATCGACACTTGATAATGGTGTTGTGTCTAGGTTGAATGATGCAGTATTACGGATGATGATGTTTTCATCTTTAAACGCTCCAAGTGCAATGATGTAATCGACCATTAAATCACTGCGGTTATAACGATACATCAATGATAGAATTTTATCAGATGCAGTGATGTTTTGTCTTGATAGTTTTAATGCGTGAAAATGCTCAAGCATTGCAATCTCGTCTTCAGTTAAGAGAGCTCTAGCTTCATCGTCTAAAACATTTGATAAGATATCTTGTCTAAATGGCATATCGTTTCGTTTTTCATAAAATGAATAAAACGCTTCTAAGAAATGTAAATTGCTTTCGTTAAACGTGAATAGGTATTCATTACGGGTTAACTCATCGTATGAGTAATAACTGAGTCGTGTTTCATAGTATACTTGTATATCGTGATAGGTATCAAGTGCGGTGTAAATATCAGTTAGTGCTTCGTCTAACCCTTCAGGGGTATCTTTTCCTAAAATAACTTCAAGAGATCGTGGTGACATTTTTAAAAAATCATAGTGAAGTAAATACGTTGATGGGTAAAGATACTCAAAAATCAAACTTAGCTGTTCATCACATGAGTTCTCACATAATGCTAATTTCATTTTATAGGTAGACTCGTTTGTTTTTTGATAGACATAACCACTAGACCACTCAATGTAATCTTTAATTAGTTTTTCTTCATACGCTGTAAATGAGATATTGTATTTTTCAATGAAATAGTAGTAATCATTACTACTTACAAGTAAATCTATTACATTGTCCTCAAGTTCGTGATTCATAACAACACTAACCATATTGTCAATATGACGAACCGCTTCATTATCAAGGTCATCTTCAAAAAGCATCAACATACGGTTTAAAAGACTGAATTTTTGTTGTGTACGTAACATATCCTCATTCCATTCATAGAAGTAACCAATTTCAGAATTGTAACTCATCTCTAAGATATGATCGATTTCTGTTCTTGTAAAATCAAATGTTTGAATCATTCGTTTAGATTCTTCATCTAGTTTATCTGTAAATAGGCGGTTCACAAGATATAAATCATCTAAGAACCCAGGAACTGGTTCACCATTGAATAACTCTAGGTATGTATAATAATCCATGCTCATATTGATGTTGGTTCTTCCAATCGTCGCAAATTGCTTGTAGACAGATTTTATCCTGTAGATTTCATCATCAGTTAAGTGTGATTCATATAAATGTACCATATCACTATACGGTGCTTTAAAGTACTGATTATAACCAATCGCAAATACATCTAGGATGTTTTTTTCCCTAGTTGTGAGCCTTGTATTTAAAATTGTTTCTATCTCTTCTGCATCTAAAATATTGTAGTAGATGTAAGAATTAATAGAACGCTCTGTTTTTGCTGCTTCAAGAACTGTAAAGAATAAATCCTCAACTTCTTGTGTTGTGATCGAATATCCTTCTTGAGATAAGAAGGTTTTAATATTGTATATCAACTTGTACTGATAGAATTCAGTATAGATTTGTAAAAACTCATCTTCGTTCTCAGAAGATGTAACATAACCACTATAATCATGGAAAATAGCATTTGGATCAGATTCAATATACGATTTGATATCATTGTATATTGTTGTATCACTTACTTCTAATAATCGATAATCAAACTCATAACTTGTAGTCGCAATAACATCAAAGTAAATTGGATCAATTGATAGGTTTGAATATACTCGATAAAAAGCAAGTGATTCAAGATGTTCATCACTCAGTTCTGTGCTACCCAACAGATAGAGTTCTAGGTTGGTAGTATCCGTAATGGAATAATTACCAGTTATCTCATATGGGTTCACTGTTTTAGCATAGTCATTGAAGATTTCATAGACATTATCAAAGTGCTCATTTTCTTTTGCGCTTAGTGTAATGTCAAAGAACTCTTGGTATCGATTTCGATCATTCTTTTTGAATAAAATTTTCACTTCATCAATGCATTGCTTTTCATCTTCACGAAGTGATCGTTTTAGTAATTCTTCATAGGTTTCATGATTAATAAAATAACCATAAAAATTCATAATGTCACTTATGTTGTGGTCTCTATTTTTTTCATATGCTGCTGTGTAAAGAAGTGCGTACTCTCGCAACGTTGTTTTATCTGAAGCATTTACTTCAATAAACGTATCTAACAGATTATCATAGTGAGGTAAATTGTCCCCTACAATGACAAAAGAGGATGTAGAAACAAAGTTCCCATCGTCATCCTCTGCATAATATACAACAGTATAAACACCCTCTACACCAAACTCAACCGAACCTAAAATACCGCTATCAGTAATTTTTGAGTCATCTGTGAAGGCAATCCCTTCTAATAAATCGATACTTTCCGTACCGACACTTATTAATCTATTCTTTACGCCAATAATTCTTGGTATCCCAATAGATTCACTATATTGTAGTCGTAATACACTATTAAATGTTAAAGAGGTTCCATCGATGTAATCAATGATGATTTCAATCGAGTGGTCTCCTTCTTTATCCCATAGTACATCGTCTGTTTTTACTGTAACTTTAATAACATATTCTTCATTTACAGTTACGAATTTTTCCAAGTTATCTGGGACATCTTCAATGTCCGCCTCTATAATACTTGGAATATTCACGTTTGCATGATAATCAATCCCTTGGTCATTATCAATACATCCTGTAAGAGTAACTATCCCTAATAGTGTGAGTAAAAGTATTCCTAATTTCTTCATGTATATCCCTCCTAAAATCCCCTTTCGGATGACTATATTATAACATATTTTTTAAATATGTTCATAGATATTTTTTTGGATATGATACAATGATATAGAGGTGGTTTTATGAGTCATACAATCTATAAATTAACAGCATTCCCAAAAGAAACACATGGTGGAAACAAAGCTGGTGTTGTAATAAATGCGGATAACTTATCAAAACAAGAGAAGCAACATATGGCTGCGCAAATAGGATTTAGTGAAACAGCTTTTGTGTCAAAAAGCGAGGTTGCTGATTTTAAATTAGAATTTTTTACACCAAGTGATGAGGTTGATTTATGTGGGCATGCCACCATCGCGACATTTAATCTACTACGAGATTTAAAGATTATTGAATTAGGACATTATACGCAAGAGACAAAAGCAGGTATTCTTTCACTTGATGTGCAAGAAGAGTTTGTTTTTATGACACAAAACAATCCAGTGTTTTCTAAACAAGTACCTATTCATGAAGTAAGTGATTGTTTTTTTGGAGATGTAAAAGTAAATCCCGAGTTACCATTAATGATTGTTTCAACAGGAATTAGAGAAATATTCTTGCCAATTATTAATCAAAAAGAATTGGATTTACTTGCACCTAATTTTACAGAGATTGTAAACATCTCAAAGAAGTATGATGTAATTGGTATACATGCCTTTGCACTTGATCAAGAAGTTGATGCATACTCTAGAAACTTTGCCCCTATTGTAGCAATTCCAGAAGAAAGTGCTACAGGGACAAGTAATGGTGCTTTAAGTTGTTATTTATATCAGTATCATCATAAGAAAAAAACATATATTTTAAGACAAGGATACAGTATGAATATGCCATCAGAGATTATTGGTAAGTTGGATATTGAGGGTGAAGAAATCGCAAAAGTGCAAGTAGGCGGAAGTGCGATGATTCTAAGGGAGGAATAATATGAAAACAGCATTTATATCAGTTGGAAAAGAAGTGCTAACTGGGAAAACTGTAAACACAAACTTAACATTTTTTGCGATAGAACTTGGGAAAATCGGTATTGATGTTTCTCGTTCTTTTGTGATTGATGATGTAAAAGAAGAATATACAAGAATACTGAACTGTATTGACGAAGAATTGATTATCTTTACTGGGGGACTAGGTCCTACCGTTGATGATATTACACGAGAAACAGTGCTAGAATTTTTTGAGGTTGCAACGTATCACAATCAAGATGTTTTGAACAATATAAAAGCGTACTTTGATCGCTTGCATCTTGAAATGAAAGATACCAATAATAAACAAGCATTATTTCCTGAAAATGGTGTTTTATTGACGAATGATGAGGGAACTGCGCCAGGAGTATATTTTGAAGCAAAAGGAAAGAAAGTAGCACTACTTCCAGGACCACCAAATGAAAATAAACCAATGGTTTCTCAGCTCATCTCAATTTTAAAACAGAAAATAAAAAAACCTCTTTTCTCAAAGGGTTATCGATTAGTTGGAACTGGTGAGTCACATATGGAGTTTGAACTTAATGGTTTTTATGAAAAACACCCAAATGTTAATATTGCACCTTATGCTGGTGCAGGGGAAATTAAATACATTTTTACATCGGATAATGAATTAGATATTAAAGAGGCAATGGCTGAATTCTATGCCAAATTTAACCAGTATATTTACGGGAGTCTAACGGATACACTTGAAGGTGTAGTCGTGTCACTTCTTAGAGAGCGTAATCTTGTGATAAGCACTGCAGAAAGTTGTACGGGTGGAATGCTATCTGGTGCCATCACGAGTGTTAGTGGCTCTAGTGAAGTATTTAACGAAGGTGTTGTTACATACAGTAATGAGGCTAAGATGAAGTATTTAAACGTTCCTAAGGATGTACTAAATGCATATGGGGCAGCAAGTGAAGAATGCGCAAGAAGTATGGCTTTAGGATTGTATCAAGGAACCAGTTCAAACATCACAATTGCGATAACTGGTATCGCTGGACCTACTGGTGGTACAAAAGAGAAACCAGTTGGACTCGTGTATTTTGCCCTTTGTTTTAAGGGAAGTACAACTGTTAAGAGAAGAGTGTTTAATGGCAATAGAGAAAAAGTAAGACAACGTGCAGTTATATATGCACTAAATATGATAAGGAAGGAGTTGCTAACGTAATGAAAATTAGTGTTTATACAAAAGAATATAATGGTATTCCATACCTTGAATACATTAATGAGAGTGCTCCTTCAAAAGGATTATTGTTTGTTCAACATGGGTACACTTCAAGCAAAGAAGAGGGTGCAGAATGGTTGGCAATGAAATTTGTACGTGAGGAGTTTCATGTAGTGTGTGTAGATGCTTACAAGCATGGCGCTCGCATAGAAGAACCATTTTTAACAAAACCAGAGAATGAAAAAGTCATCTCCTTATTTGAAATCGTACCTCAGACTGCGAAAGATATCATTACCCTATTTGAGGGGAAATTCACAACGTACAATCACTTTGACTACATTGGAATATCAATGGGTGGTATGATTGGATTTATGCTTGTGACTTTCACAGATAAAGTATCAAAAGTAGCTCCTGTTATTGGCGCTCCATATCATCTTGATTGTATGAAAGAGTTAAACTGGTTTGATGATAGAAGTTTCTTAGATAAGTTTATTGTAGATAACGAAGATGAGATTAAAATGATAGATCCTATAAACAACGTAGATAAGATGAAATACGATAAAATGTTTATCTTATATGGTATTCATGATACGGTTGTTCCTGGTCATTTTAATCAACGGTTTTATGATGAATATAAACATGATAATCTGACGCTTAAAGCTTATGATGCAGGACATGAAACAACTGATGAGATGCAAGCAGATTTAATACGGTTTATGAATAGCGAAATGGTCGAGTAATTATACTCGACCATTTCTTTAAATCTGATAGGGGACCAGAGATGACCTATAAAAGTCATCAATGTTTGAAGATTAATCCTCACTCATAGTTTATCATGGATATTTTGATAAAAATACTCAATCACTGTGAGTTACAAAAAGAGTTGGTTATGTTACAATATTGGTAGGCTTACTAGTTATATATATAAATATATAAAATTTATTGCATCAGGATAGGCACTGTGATATAATATTTCAGCGTGAGTTTATACTCATCCTTGCTAACCGAGTTAGCCACTAGACCAAAAGGAGGTAAAAAGATGACTAAATATGAAATTATGTACATCATTCGCCCAACAGTTTTAGAAGATGATAGAAAAGCATTAATCGAAGAATTACATGCAATTTTCACTTCAAGAAACTCAGAAATTACAAATGTAAATGAATGGGGAATGAGAGATTTAGCTTACGAGATTGAAAAGCATAAAAAAGGTTACTACGTGTTAATTGACGTTGTAGCAACTGAAGAAGCTAGAAAAGAATTCGATCGTGTTGTAAGAATCAAAGAAGATGTAATTCGTTATTTAATTTTAAAAGACGAAAGATAAGGGAGTGATTTGATGATTAACCGAGTTGTATTAGTTGGACGTTTAACAAGAGATCCTGAATTAAGATATACTTCTAGTAATATTCCTGTAGCGAAGTTTACACTTGCTGTAAACAGAACTTTTGCAGGACCAACAGGCGAGAGAGAAGCAGATTTTATTCAATGTGTTATTTGGCGTAAACAAGCTGAAAACATTACGAAATTTGTGAGAAAAGGTAGTTTAGTTGGTGTAGAAGGACGCATTCAAACGGGTTCATATGATGACAAAGACGGAATCAGAAAATACACTACTGAAGTTGTGTGCGATAGCGTGCAATTTCTTGAACCTAAATCACAACAACAAGATTCTGGTTATTACCCAGATAGTAATAGAGATTCTTACGAACCACAATATCGTAAAGAAACTCCACAACCACAAAAACGTGAATCAACTCCAGTTATTGATGTAGCTGAAGATGATCTACCGTTCTAAAATGTAGAAGGAGGAAGCAAAATGGCTAGACCTAATTTCCGTAAAAGACGTAAAAAAAGATGTTATTTTACTGACAATAAAATTACATATATCGATTATAAAAATATTGAATTACTAAAAAGATTTATTAGCGATAGAGGTAAAATCTTACCAAAAAGAGTTACTGGAACTAAATCTAAATTCCAAGCTCCATTAAGTGTTGCTATTAAACGTGCACGTCACATGGCATTATTACCATTCGTTAAAGAATAAGACTCGAAAGAGTCTTTTTTTGTTCGATTAAAATATAGAATATTTTAATTTATTTTATAATATGGTATAATAATTGGGAGTAAATGGGGTGACATGATGGAAAATGCACGAGTTCGAATTATAGTCCCACTATTAATTATCTTAGAATTGTTAGTATTTATATTTTTTGGAGATAACAGCGTCTTTGTTGTTATCTTTTCTGGCGTTGTTCTGGTGGTACTCTTTAATATTTACTTTCAAGTCTTTTTGTATCGAGCAAAAGATCAACGAATTGGCTGGCTTACAAGAAAGTTGAAAGATACACAAGAAACGCTTAAGACAAAAGATATTGCAGAAAAAATAGTTGCAGAGCACATCCCAGTTGGAATCGTTATTTACGATGAAGATTACTATATCAAATGGGCAAATACACATGCCAAACAAATTTTTGAGAACATTTTAGTCTTGCGAAATATAAGCACTCTAAGCGCAGAAGTATTTGAAAACATTACATCTTCTCATGGGAAATTAGAAGGTGTGTATAAAATATACACTCATGAATATGAAGTAAAATTTGATTTTGACAACCGCATTATTTTCTTTTTTGAAGTAACTGATCGTGAAAACTTAAGGAGAAAGTATGATGCTTCTACCGATGTAGTTGCTGTGTTGAATTTGGATAATCTTGATGATGCGATTAGTGTATTAGATGTATCTGACAGAAGTTACATTCAAGGAAGATACTTAGAAGCATTAGAAGACTGGGGACAAGACCATGGATTCTTTATTACGCCAGTTACTAACTCAAAATTGATTGCCTACATGAACAAAGAAGATTTGGAATTGTTGATTAAAAACGAGTTTGAAATTCTCCGAATCATTAGTGAAATATCAAAAGAGAATGATTTATTAGTAACGTTATCTATCGGAATAGCATGTTCGAATATTAAATTAAATGAACTTGGTAAAATTGCCGAAGATGCACTTGATTTAGCACTGTCTCGTGGTGGAGATCAAATTGTTGTTAATATTGAAAACAAAGACCTAATGTACTTTGGTGGAAATACCAATACTGCTGAAAAACGTACTAGGATTACTACGAGAATTAACATGCAGAGACTTGAGAAATTGTTTAGTGAAACAGATAAAGTATTTATTATGCCACATGTTCATCCTGATACGGATTCACTTGGAGCATCAATGGGTACATTAAAACTTGCGAACACATATAATAAGCAAGCATATATTCTATTAGAACGAGATAGCGTAGATAAAACTGTAAGTAAAATTATGCAGATGATTGAGTATGAGTACATCAGTTTACTCGATCAAATCATTACGCCACAGCAGGCCTATGAAATGATGAATCGAGAGGATTTAATCATATTAGTAGACCATCACAATTATGGACAAATGATGGATGCAAAATTGTTAAATAAAACAAAAAATCTTGTTATTATTGATCATCATAGAAAGCTTACAGATGCGATACCAGATGCACTTGTTTCACACATTGAACCTTATGCATCGAGTACTGTTGAGTTGATTAGTGAAATGATTGATCAATCAACCAAAGAGGTTGAGTTGAACCAGTTTGAGGCAACTGTAATGCTTAGTGGGATTATCGTAGATACAAATAATTATATGTATCGAACAGGTACTCGTACATTTGAAGCGTCTGCATTTTTACGTAAGTTTGGGGCAGATACATTCAAAGTAAAATCAATTCTTCGAGAAGGATTAGAAGAGATACAATTAAAATCACAATTGCTTAGCAATGCAGAAGTAGTTCATAAGAAGTTTAGTATTGTGATTGTACCAGAAGAAATTGAGACATCTCGTAGTTTACTTGCGAAAGTCGCAGATGTATTACTTGAGATTGAAGATACAATTGCTGCCTTTGCGATTGGTGAACTAGCAGAAGGTAAAGTTGGAATTAGTGCACGAAGCTTAGAAGGCTTTAACGTGCAAGTAATTATGGAAAAATTCGGTGGAGGAGGACACTTAAATAACGCAGGAGCACAAATTGAAAGCGAGGATGTAAAGCAGGTTCGCTTGGATCTCTTAAGTTATTTAAACGAAGCCGTTCAGGAGGAAAGACCAATGAAAGTAATTTTAATTAAAGATGTAAAAGGTAAAGGGAAAAAAGGAGATGTGATTAACGTTGCTACTGGATATGGGAACTTCTTATTATCGAGTAAGAGTGCCATTGAAGCTACGAATGAAAACATCAGTGTATTGGAAGCAGAAAACCAAAAGAAGGCAGATGAAGAAAAAAGACTGCTTGAATCGATGAAAGATTTAAAAGAGAAAATTGAGAACTTACCTGTAAAAGTATATGTGAAACTTGGACAAGGTGGAAAATTATTTGGAAAAGTAAATACAAAACAAATCGCAAGTGAGTTTAAGAAACAAAACGGGTATGAGATTGACAAACGTAAAATTGTGTTAAATCAAAATATTACCAGTTTAGGTACATACAATGTTGAAGTGAAACTTCACAAAGATGTTACCGCAAAAATTCAAGTTCTTGTAATGGAAGAATAGGAGTGATTTTATGGAGAGACTAACTCCTCATAACCTAGAAGCAGAACAATCAGTTCTTGGTAGTGTCTTTGTTGATCAAAGTACGATGCGTACCATCGTAGATAAACTAGAAGCAGATGATTTTTATAACTATCGACATAAAGTAATTTATACAGCAATGATTGAGTTGTTTAGAGAAGATGTCATTATTGATTATATGACACTTGCAAATAAACTAGAGACGAAGGATTTATTGAATGATGCCGGTGGGATCGATTATATTTTAGGGCTCATTAATGCTGTTCCTTCAATTCGAAACCTGACAAACTACATTGATATCGTTCGTGATAAATCAATCACAAGACGTATTATGGATGCCGCAAGAGGTATTGTAGAAGAAGGGTATAATGCAACGGATGCAATTGATTATGTTGATACGAGTGAAAAACGTATCTTTGATATTGCCAAAAACCGAAGAACAACAGACTTCTCACGTATTGGTGATATTACTGAGCAAGTTATCCAAAAAGTGGAAGCAGCTAAGAACAATTTAGGACGTATTACTGGTCTTGATACTGGATTTGATGATCTAAATGATTTTACACTTGGAATGCAACCATCTGAACTAGTAATCCTTGCTGCCCGTCCTTCTATGGGGAAAAGTGCTTTCGCCTTAAATATCGCAACAAACATTGCGAAATTAAATAATGCTGCATACGTAGCATTCTTCTCACTTGAGATGGGATCAGACCAATTAGTATCTAGGATTTTAAGTGCTGAATCAAGAATTCACAGCGTTAAAATTCGTACTGGATCACTAAGTGGTACTGAGTGGCAACAACTAAACTTAGCACAAGAAACACTATCAAGATTAAATGTATTATTTGATGATAGTGGAACAGTAAAAGTAACAGACTTACGTCAAAAATGTCGTAAGCTTGCACAAGATAAAAAACTAGACTTTGTTGTAATTGATTACCTGCAGTTATTAAGTGGGTCTAACCCAGGAATAAACAGGGTTCAAGAAGTATCTGAAATCTCTCGTACATTAAAAGAACTTGCGAGAGAATTGAAGATTCCTGTGCTGGCATTATCGCAATTATCTCGTGCGGTTGAAAAGCGTGATGATAAACGTCCTGTAATGGCAGATTTACGTGAATCAGGATCGATTGAACAGGATGCAGATATCGTGATGTTCTTATACCGTGATGATTACTATTCACGTGAGGAAGGAACGGATAGTGGACAAGTAGAACTTAGTATTGCGAAAAACAGACAAGGTGCAACAACAAACGCTCCTATTCGATTATCATTCAACAAGCAATGTAGTTACTTTGAGAATATGCGAAGCTTGGATTATAGTGGAGATATGGATGACATTGTCTAATTAAAAAAACAATAAAGAAATTAAAAAAAGCAAACTTTGTAACATATGTTACGAAGTTTTTTTATATCATTATTTATAATGATAATTGCGAGGAGATGATCACATGAATACTATTTTTCCAAAACTAAAGGCAAGTACGGTAAATAGTGATCGTGTTTCACAGGAAATTTATCGTCTAATTGATACGCTGTCGGGGCAACATCAGTTAACGCGTGAAGAGTACAAGTATATCCTAGATAACATCAGTGAACAAGAGACAAAATACTTGTTTGATAAAGGATATGCGATGAAATACAAATACTATCAGAACCGTGTATTTTTACGTGGTTTAATTGAAATTTCAAACTACTGTAAGATGGGGTGTAAGTACTGCGGGATAAACTATAAAGTAAATACGGTTGAAAGGTATCGATTGACAGTTGATGAAATCCTTAAATGTTGCGACATTGGGTATCAACTTGGTTATCGAACTTTTGTCATACAAGCGGGAGAAGATTCCTATTATACTGACGACCTTATTACGAGTATGTTAGAGGAAATTAAAAAACGATATAATGATGTCCGCATTACCCTTTCACTAGGTGAACGTAGTAAGGAATCATTCCAAAAATTATACGATGCAGGAGCAGATCGATATTTGCTTCGTCATGAAACTGCATCGCGTAGATTATATGAACATTTACATCCATCGTTTATGAGCTTTGACAATCGTAGAGAGTGTCTAAACAACTTGAAAGAAATCGGGTATCAAGTTGGTGGTGGATTTATGGTAGGAAGTCCAACTCAAACCAATGATGATTTGGTAGACGACTTATTATACCTAAAAGAATTAGGTCCTCACATGGTTGGGATTGGACCGTATTTGTGTCATAGCGATACAGAGCTTGCTGGTAATGAATCAGGTACGTTAATTGAAACGTTAGTAATGGTAGCACTTGTGCGCCTGCTATTACCAAAAGCATTATTACCATCGACAACTGCGCTAGGAAGTTTACACGCAATCGGACGTGAGAAAGCGTTGAAGGTCGGAGCGAATGTAATGATGCCAAATATTAGTCCAACGGAAAACAGAGAGAAGTATGAGATATATCAAAACAAAATATGTACAACGGATACGAGCGATCAATGTCGCAATTGCATTGAAGCGAGAATTATGGGTGTTGGGCATGAAATAGATTTAGGTGTTGGTGATTATTTTGACTTCGAAAAAGGAGACGAATCGTGATAGATAAAGCATACATAACAAAGATATTAAAAGCTGCTAGAAAACCATCAATGGACGAAATTGAGAGAATATTAATTAAGGCAAGTAACCGTAAAAAATTAAACCATTTGGAAATTGCGATGTTATTGAATGCAACTGATAATGGACAAGAACGTAGAATTAATGAAATCGCAGGGCAATTAAAAGATGAGATATATGGAAACCGAGTTGTAATCTTTGCTCCATTATATATTTCAAACTTTTGCGTGAACAATTGTAAATACTGTGGGTATAGAAGAGATAATACGTTTGATCGAATGAAACTGAATCAAGAACAAATCAAAGAACAAGCAATTAACTTAGAACGTTTAGGACATAAACGATTAGCGCTTGAAGTAGGTGAGTCTCCAAAAGAAACACCAATCGATTACGTAATTGAAAGTATTAAAACGATTTATGATAATAGCTCGATAAGAAGAATCAACGTTAATATCGCAGCGACATCTGTAGAAGAATATAAAAAATTACACGATGTTGGAATCGGGACGTATATTCTATTCCAAGAGACATATGATAAAGAAGCATTTAAAGACCAACATCCAAAGAGTTTAAAAGGTGATTATGATTATCATTTATACTCGTTTGATAGAGCATTTGAAGCTGGTATTGATGATGTAGGTGCTGGGGTACTCTTTGGTCTTGCAGACTGGAAATTTGAAGTACTTAGTTTGATTATTCATAATGAGTACTTAGAAGAAAAATTTGGTGTTGGATTCCATACAATCAGCGTACCAAGATTAAAGAAAGCAGAAGGAATGAGTTTAGAAGATTATCCGCATATTATTACTGATAATCAATTTAAACGTTTGGTTACGGTATTACGTCTTGCCGTGCCATATGTAGGACTCATTCTTTCAACAAGAGAGACAAAAGAAATGCGTGAAAAACTAATTTCACGTGGTGTTTCACAAGTAAGTGCTGGTAGTAAAACTGACGTAGGAGGATACCACGAGGAAGACATAGAAGACGAAGCACCTGATCAATTTGAATTATCAGATGAACGTAGTGTTATGGAAGTGAATAAAGACTTAATTGAAAAGGGCTATATTCCATCTTACTGCACTGCTTGTTATCGTAAGGGTAGAACAGGCGATCGTTTCATGAAACTTGCTAAGAGTGGAAACATTGGTGCAATTTGTGAACCAAATGCATTGATGACCTTAACAGAATATATCATGGATTACGGTGATGAGGAATTTATGAGAAAAGGACTCCGTTTCGTTTATCAACATGCTGAAACAATTCGCAATCAAAAAGTAAAAGAAAAACTAAAAGAAAACATCACAAAAATAATTAAAGGTGAACGTGATTTATTCTTCTAAAAAGGAGGAAGAAACATGCGTAAAGAAAACGATATTTTAGGGGTAGTTTCTTTAGAGGATTCAATCTATTACGGTATCTCAACATTCAGAGCAATTGATAACTTTGATGTTAGTGATGAAACCGTACATGAAGCTATTATTTATGAATTAGTAAACATTAAAAAACAAGCAGCTATAACGAATCAAACGTTAGGCTATTTAGAGAAGGAAAAAGCGGAAGCAATCACCGCTGCATGCGAACAAATATTACAAGGTAAATATGATGATCAATTTGTTGTGAATCGTTACCAAGGCGGTGCTGGAACTAGTACGAACATGAATGTCAATGAAGTAATTAGTAATGTAGCATTAACCCTACTTGGAAAAGACAAAGGGCTATATGATATCATTCATCCAATCAATCATGTGAACATGCATCAATCAACAAATGATACATTTCCTACTGCCGTTAAAATTGCAGCGATTAAAAAAATCCGTTTACTTGCAAATGCATATGCTGATTTGCAAAAAACATTTCAAGAAAAAGAACATGAGTTTGGACATATCTTAAAAGTAGGTAGAACACAATTTATGGATGCTGTGCCATTGTTATCAGGACAAATGTTTGGTGCGTATGCAGAAACATTTTCAAGAGATCGCTGGAGAATCTATAAAGTAGAAGAACGACTTCGCACAGTGAACATTGGTGGAACCGCAATAGGCACTGGATTAAACGCACCACTAAAATATACATTTATGATGACATCGCTTCTACAAGAATCGAGTAATATCGGTATTTCAAGAGCGGAATCATTGATTGACAACACCCAAAATCTAGATGCCTTTAACGAAGTATCTGGCCTACTAAAAGTAGCTGCTTCGACACTTGTGAAAATTGGGAATGATTTACGATTTTTAGCTAGTGGTCCTGGAGCTGGAATTGGTGAAATACTTCTAAAGGACAACCAAGTAGGTAGTTCAATTATGCCTGGGAAAGTGAACCCTGTCATTTTAGAAATGTTAGTTAGTAATGCCTACAAAGTAATCAGTAATGATGTACTAATCAATCAACTAGTTTCAAGTGGAAACTTAGAATTAAACGCGTTTATTCCGATGATTAGCGAAACACTATTAGAGAGTTTAGATTTACTTACTAATACTGTAAATAAATTTAATGATAAGTGCGCAAAATTCTTGCTTGTAAATGAAGAAAAGTGCAGGGAAAATATTGAGAAATCACCTTCACTTATTACGCCTCTTATCGGGATTATTGGGTACGATAAAGCGAGTGAAGTTGTGAAAAAAGCACTTCAAAATAATCAAAGTGTTAAAGAAGTTTTGGTTGATGAAAACATCTTTAATAAAGAAGAAATTGAACGATTATTAGACCCACTTAACATTACTGCTCCAGGTCTAATTAAAGGAGTGAAGTAATATGTCTATGAATAAAACACCTAGAGCAAATAGGACACACATAGCCTTATTTGGGAGAAGAAACGCTGGAAAAAGCAGTGTGATAAATGCCTTAACAAATCAACAGATTTCACTTGTTAGTGATCACTTAGGAACAACAACAGATCCGGTTTTTAAATCAATGGAGATCTTACCACTTGGTCCTGTAGTATTAATCGATACTGCTGGGATAGATGATGTTGGTGATTTAGGAAAACTACGTGTTGAGAAAACCTATGATGTAATTAATAAGACGGATATTGGATTGATTATTTTTGATATTAAACAAGATGAGTTTAAAGAAGAATTAGAGTTAATGAAAGAATTTAAAAAGCGTAAAAAACCATACCTCTTAGTTGCGAACAAACGAGATACAGTTGAAGAAGATAAAGAGTACAAAGAAATCTTTAAAAAAGATCCTGTTCATATTGTGAGCGCAGTAGATAAAAGTGGTATTGACAAATTAAAAGAAGTGATCGGTACAACACTACAAATTGAAGAAGAAAAGTTTCGTGTTGTAGGTGATTTAATTAATCCTGGTGATTTGGTTGTACTGGTGACACCAATTGATAAGGCAGCACCAAAAGGACGTTTGATTTTACCACAACAACAAACGATTCGAGATATACTAGAAAGCGATGCAATTGCGATTGTTACAAAGGAACATGAGCTAAGGGAAACACTGGATAAACTAGGTACAAAACCAAAACTAGTAGTTACGGATTCACAAGCCTTCTTGAAGGTTAGTGCTGATACGCCAAGAGACATTCAATTAACGAGTTTTAGTATTTTATTTGCTAGAAATAAAGGCGATTTACTAGAGCTTGTAAAAGGGGCAAAAGCAATTGATAGTTTAGAAAGTGGCGATACTATTTTGGTTAGTGAAGGATGTACACATCATCGTCAAAGCGATGATATTGGTACTGTTAAAATACCTAGATGGTTACGTCAGTATACCGGGAAAGATTTTACGTTTAGATATAGTAGCGGGTACAGTTTTCCAAAAGATATGGATGATGTGAAGTTGGTAATTCACTGTGGCGCTTGTATGTTGAATAAAGCTGAGATGATGTACCGCATTGAACAAGCGAAGGAAATGGATATTCCAATTGTGAACTATGGGGTTCTAATTTCGTATGTACAAGGAATCTTTGATCGTGCACTTGATCCTTTCCCACTCGCAAAAATGTTATATGAAGAATAAAAGTCTTGAGGTTCAAGACTTTTTGTTTCTTTTCCTTTGTAATTTATTTGGTATAGTGATATAATCACTAGTTGGAAAAAGAGAAAATACAGGTGCACAATATGAGAGACAAAATTGACTTAACAAAAGGTAATATTTTACAGAAATTATTGCTAGTTGCAATACCGACATTATTAACTAGTTTGGTTCAGATGTCATACAACTTAACCGATATGTTTTGGCTTGGTAAAGTAGGAAGTATGGGTCTTGATCCAGAAGAAGCAATCGCCGGAGTTGGTACAGCAGGCTTTTTTCCATGGTTTGGATTTGGATTGATTTTCTTAGCGAAAATTGGTACAAGTGTAAAAGTATCTCACTCTGCAGGTGCAAGTAATCAAAAAGAGATTGAGAAGTATGCGAATAATGGTATGATATTAATGTTTGCATTAGCAGTACTTTATACGTTACTTGGGTTCTTTGGTAAGGATGTATATGTATCACTGTTTCAAAGTGATAATGCTAATGTTGTATTATATGCAACACAGTATTTAGGTATTGTTAGTTTGTTTGGAACTGCATACTTTATGGTAAATGTATTTAACGGAATTTATGATGGACTAGGTAAAACGATTAATACGTTTTATATTACAGCATCAGGACTTGTATTAAATATTATTTTAGATCCATTCTTCATATTGGAAAAGATTACAATATTTAATATGACGTTTGAAGGTCTAGGAATGGGTGTTAAAGGAGCTGCACTAGCAACAGGGATTGCGCAGTCATTCATCTTGTTGACGTATGCAGCTGTGTATATGTCAAAATATCGCCCTGTGAAAATATCTGTATTTAAATATTTTGATATGAAGTACATTAAAACGATTGTGCGTGTTGGATTACCTGTTGGAATTCAAAGTATGATTTTTACAACCATTAGTATGGTAATTGGAATTATGGTGATTTCATTTGGTGATACCGAGATGGCAATTCAGCGGCTTGGGTCTCAAATTGAAGCACTCGCGTGGATGATTGCATCAGGGTTCCAAGTAGCTCTTGCGAGTTTTGTAGGACAAAATTATGGTGCTAGAAATTTCGAGAGAGTAAAACAGGGGTATATCACATCGATGAAATTATTGATTCCTTATGGAATAATAATAAATGTGATTTTGTTTGTGTTCGCAAGACAGTTAATTGATATCTTCTTAGATGATCCTGAAGCGTTGCGTATTGGGAAAATGTACCTTGAAATATTAAGTGTATCGCAGTTATTTATGATTCTTGAACTTGGTACTGCAGGTGCGTTTAATGGGTTAGGTAAAACCAAAATACCAAGCGTTGTCGGTGTGTTAGGAAATGCACTACGTATACCGCTTGGGTACCTGTTTAGTTTAGGTATTGGTGTAGCTGGTATTTGGTGGGCTGTTAGTTTAAGTAGTGTTATAAAAGGAACTGTTTTAACAGCATGGTTTGTTTTCTATCTTGTACGTATTACAAGACAAGGTGGGAACTTTGTTGAAAATGAAGCGACAGTGTAATATAATGTTTTCGGAGTGATAATATGTTAGATAGATTAGATAGTATCGAAAAAAGGTACAATGAGATCAATGATTTGTTAATGGATCCAGCAATTGTATCGAATATAAAAAAGATGACAGAACTTAGTAAAGAACAAAGTTCTCTTTTGCCAGTTGTCGAATTATACAAAGAGTATAAAGAGACATTGTCGACGGTCAAAGACTTAAAGGAAATGATGCATGAAGATGATCCTGAAATCGTGGAAATGGCAGAGATGGAATTAGAAGAGTTAAAACCAAGAATTCCAGCAATTGAAGAAGAGTTAAAAGTACTGTTAATTCCAAAAGATCCCAATGATGAAAAGAATGTTATCGTTGAAATCAGAGGAGCTGCTGGTGGTAATGAGGCAAATATTTTTGCTGGGGATTTATACCGTATGTATGTAAAATACGGAGAGCTAAAAAATTGGAAATTTGAAGTGTTAAACGCTGAAGAAGGAGACGCAGGAGGATTTAGTCAAATTGAGTTCACTGTTTCTGGAGATAGTGTTTATTCATTCTTGAAATATGAATCAGGAGCGCATCGCGTGCAGCGAGTTCCACAAACAGAATCGCAGGGTAGGGTTCATACATCTACTGCGACAGTAGTAGTTTTACCTGAAGCAGAAGAAGTTGATGTAGAGCTTCACATGAGTGATGTGCGTATTGATACCTACAGAAGTAGTGGCGCAGGTGGGCAAAGTGTAAATACAACTGATAGTGCAGTTCGAGTTACGCATGAACCTACAGGGCTTGTAGTAACGTGTCAAGATGGGAAAAGTCAGCACGAAAATAAAGCTAGTGCACTTCGAATCTTAAAAACGAGATTGTATGATAAAATCTTACAAGAAAAATTGGAAAAAGAAGGAGAAGAACGTCGTAGTAAAATAGGTTCTGGTGACAGAAGTGAAAAGATACGTACGTATAACTATCCTCAAAATCGCGTAACTGATCATCGCATTGGGTTTAGTATTTTACAGCTAGACCGAGTTATGGAAGGTAAATTAGAGCCTGTAATTGATGCGTTAATTGGTGAAGATTTAAAACGGAAATTAGAAGGTAAAGAATAAATTTATAAGAAGAGCCTTGGCTCTTCTTTCGAATCTAAAAGAGGTGATTTTATGCCAACATATAGAGAAGCATTACACATTAATGAAGCGTACGCAGTTGATAACCATAAAGAAGAGATGGCGGTAAAAATCTTGATGATGCATTTTGCACGCATGAGTAGTAGCGATCTACTTTTACACATGGATAAGGAGATGCCTAAAGATGTCTATGATGCGTTTTTATACGGTGTCGACCGATACGTCGCAAAAAATATCCCAGTCCAGCATATTACTGGATATGAGTATTTTTACGGACATCAGTTTACAGTAAATAAAGATGTCTTGATTCCTCGTTTTGAAACAGAGGAACTTGTCGCGAATGTGTTACTTATTTACGATGAAGTATTTGAAGGGAAAGAAGTAGAGGTTGTAGATATCGGGACAGGAAGTGGTTGCCTTGCAATCACGCTTGATATTGAAGAAAAGAACATGCATGTTACCGCAACTGATATAAGTGGAAAAGCACTTGATGTCGCAAAACAAAACAATTCAAAACTTGGAGGAAAAGTAACGTTCTTACAAGGAGATATGTTAATACCTTTACAAGGGAAACGATTTGATATCCTCGTATCCAATCCACCTTATATTCCAAATGAGGAGTATGTGGAGGATTTGGTTAAAGATAACGAGCCAAGTGTAGCATTGTTTGGTGGGAAAGATGGATTGGATTATTATCGCGCGATTATTGAAGGGGCAGAAGATATTTTAAATGAAAAGTATATCATTGCATTTGAGCATGCGTTTGACAAAGCAAAAGAGTTAAAGAAACTAATTAAGAAGCATGTAAAAGATGTTGAAATTATTCAAAAAAGAGATCTTCAAGGTAAAGATCGAATGACGTTTATTGTGAAAAAATAAAGTAAAAAAAAGTATATATATATAATATATATAAGAAAGAAAGGTGCTTGACACCTTTTAAAATGTCTGCTAATAATATATAGAAACTATTGAGGAGGAAGATAAATGAGTTCAAAATTAGTAATAGTAGAATCACCTAGTAAATCAAGAACCATTGGGCAATATCTAGGCGAAGACTATATTGTACTATCATCTAAAGGACACATTCGTGATTTAGCGATTAGTGGCGTAGGTGGACTTGGTTTAGATATAGAAAATGACTTTGCTCCTCGTTACGAGATTATCAAAGAAAAGAGAGCAGTTGTTAAAGAGCTTAAAGGAGCTTTATCAAATATTAGTGAAGTATATCTTGCTACTGACCCTGACAGAGAAGGGGAAGCGATTAGTTGGCATTTAAAAGAAGTGTTAGAACTAAATGGTATATTAACAAAACGTGTTATCTTTAATGAGATTACAAGAGATGCAGTAGTAAAAGCATTCTCTTCACCAAGAGATTTAGATAATGGTTTAGTATCTTCACAAGAGACAAGAAGAATATTAGATCGTATTATTGGGTTTAAGTTATCAAAGTTACTCCAAAATAAAATTAAATCAAAGTCAGCAGGGCGTGTACAAAGTGCAACATTGAAGTTGATTGTTGATAAGGAAAAAGAAATTGAAGCATTCCAAGAAGAAGAATTTTGGAGAGTTAAAGCAGAGTTTGAAGGATTCATTTCTAATTTAGCATTATTTAACAATAAGAAGATTGAATTAACAAATGAAACAGATACAGACACATTATTAGCTACATTAAATAAAGAATTTGTTGTTTCAAACATTGATGTGAAAGAACGTAAAAGAGATACAAAGTTCCCATTTACAACATCAAGCCTACAACAAGAAGCAAGCATGAAACTTAACTTTAGTTCTCAAAAAACAATGTTAGTTGCACAGCGCTTGTATGAAGGTATCGATTTAGAAAATGAAACAGTAGGTTTAATTACATATATGAGAACGGATAGTATTCGTTTGAGTGATACATTTATACATCCAACTAGAAACTATATTGAAGAAACATATGGTAAAGAGTATAAAGGGTATGCGAAACAAGCAAAAAAAGGTCTTAATGTACAAGATGCTCATGAAGCTATTAGACCAACAAATATTTACAACACACCACAAAAAGTGAAACAGTATTTATCGAGAGATGAGTATAATTTATATCGTTTGATTTATTATAGAACTATCGCAAGTTTAATGAAACCAGCAGTTATTAGCACAACAACTGTAGAACTTGTAAACAATGATGCTTTATTTAGAGCATCAGCACAAGAATTATTGTTTGATGGGTATTTAAAAGTGTATGGAAGATATGAGAAATTAGACTTAAGTACATTACCGCATATGGAAAAAGGGTCTGAGTTAGTTCCACTGAATGTTGAAAAAACACAACACTTTACAAAACCTCCTGCAAGATTCACAGAAGCTAGATTAATTAAAGAAATGGAAGATTTAGGAATCGGTAGACCTTCTACTTATTCACAAACTATTTCAACGTTAAAAAATAGAAAATATGTAAGGGTTAAAGAGAAAAAATTTAATCCTACTGATCAAGGTAGATTGACAGTGGAAAAATTAGAAGAATTTTTTGCTCAAATAATTAGTGTAGATTATACTGCACGTATGGAAAAGGTATTGGATGATATTTCAACTGGGAACGAAGATCAGTTAGAAATTGTTTCAAAGTTCTATAAATCATTTATTCCAATGGTTGAAACAGCCAATAAGAAGATGGACAAAGTTGCTCCAAAATTCACTGGGGAAGACTGCCCGAAATGTGGTTCTCAGATGGTGCATCGAAGTAGTAAATTTGGTTCATTTGAAGCATGTAGTGATTACCCGAATTGTAAGTACATTAAAAACAATGGTGAAGAAAAAGCCAAGCCAAAATCAACAGGTGTAAAATGCACGAAATGTGGTGAAGGTGAAATTGTTGAACGTACCGCAAAAAGTGGTAGAAACAAAGGTAAGAAATTCTACGCTTGTAATAATTTCCCAAAATGTAAGAATATGCTATTTGGAGAACCTACTGGAGAAACATGTCCTGACTGTGGAAATTTATTAATTCCTGATGCACAAGGCAATATTATTTGTCAAGAAACAAAATCTTGTGGGTATAAAAAGTAGGCAATTTTTTGGTAAAGAAAAGGGACAGTGACTCATGTTAGTTTGTAGTCAAAGTTTAGTACTGGTTTTACAGATGGGTCAATCCGTATTTACTGCAAGAAGACGGCTTTATTGAGCCGTCTTTATTATTGTCTTTGGGGTCATGTATTTTACGTTATTTTTTTTATTTAAATTTAATGTTTTTAGTTGACATTTTAAGTACAATTATGTTATATTAAACATGCGACATAGTCGCAACTTATCCCTTACATAGCATGGTGAATAATTTTATTATTCACACATCCCCTTCCTTAATCCGCCGAGAGGCGGATTTTCCCTTTTTATGGGGTATTTTTTTTATGTATGGGTAGAGATTACGCTTTTGCTATGTTATAATTATGTGTGATTTTAATTGAAAGAAGAGATAGTATGGGGTTATTTGGAAATTTATTTAAATCAAAAGAAAAGAGAAAACAAGCTGAAAAGTATAAATTAGGAATGACTAAGACTAGACATTCTGTTTTTAATAATTTAAAGGTGTTACTGGATGCTAGTGAAAAGATTGATGAGGAACTCTTTGAGGAGTTAGAAGAGATTTTTATTATGGCAGACATTGGTGTCGATACGGTTTTAAAGTTTACGAATCACTTGCGCGATAGTGTTGAAATCAATGATGTGAAGACTCCAGAAGATTTAAAAGAGATTATAGTGGAAGAGATGTTTAAACTATATGTTGGTGAAGAAATCATTGATACGAACTTAGATATCGAAGATGGCAGAGTTAACATTATATTATTTGTTGGTGTTAATGGAGTAGGTAAAACAACAACAATTGGTAAAGTAGCACATACTTTTTTAAATCAAGGTAAGAAGGTGTTGATGGTTGCTGGTGATACGTTTAGAGCAGGGGCAATCAATCAGCTTAAGATATGGAGTGAACGTGTTGGATGTGATTTCTTTAGTAAAGATGAGGGAAGCGATCCATCAAGTGTTATGTTCGATGCGATAACATATGCAAAAAAAGAGGGTATTGATGTGATACTTTGTGATACTGCAGGAAGATTACAAAATAAAAAGAACTTAATGAATGAGTTAGATAAGATTCATAGAGTGATTGCTAGAGAAGTAGAAGGTGCACCTCATGAGACGTTGTTAGTAGTAGATGCTACTACGGGGCAGAATGGGTTGTCACAAGCAAAGAATTTTAATGAAGTTAGCGATATTAGTGGTATCGTTTTAACGAAGTTAGATGGTACTGCCAAGGGTGGTATTGTTCTGGCGATTAAAGATGAACTTGGTATTCCAATTAAATATGTAGGTCTTGGTGAAAAATTAGATGATTTACTTCCGTTTGATATTGAAGAATATATTTACGGAATGTTTAGTGATATATTTTAATGGATGCATTAGATAAGTCATTACGTGTTATTGAGCTTTATGAGTTATACCAAGAGCTACTTACTACTAAACAAAGAGAGTATGTTGAGTTATACTATTATGAAGATTTATCAATTACTGAGATAAGTGAAAATCTAGGTGTCAGTAGAAATGCTGTACATGATTTATTAAAGCGAACTGTGGCAAAGTTAGAAGATTTTGAACTGAAGTTACATATGCGAGAACATTATAAAATACGTAAAAAGTTACATAAACGTTTAAAAGATTTAGTAAAAGATGAAACAATTTTGGACGTTCTAAAGGACTTAGAAAAGGTAGAGTGATAATATGGCTTTTGATAATTTATCAGATCGCCTTCAGATGGCATTAAGAAGAGTTACAGGTAAAGGTAGATTAACTGAAAAAGACATCGAAGAAATGATGAGAGAGGTCCGACTTTCTCTATTGGAAGCAGATGTTAATTTTAAGGTTGTTAAGAGTTTTACTAAGAGTGTAAAAGAAAAAGCAATGGGTGAGAAAATCCTAAAAGGATTAAATCCAGGGCAACAGGTTGTGAAGATTGTTAGTGATGAACTACAGTCGATTATGGGTGATAAAGCTGCCCCTTTAACACTGAATGTAGTGGGTATTACCAAGATAATGATGGTAGGTCTTCAAGGAGCAGGGAAGACAACTACTGCTGGTAAACTGGCAATGCACCTCCGTAAAAATAACAACTTAAAACCACTCCTAGTTGCACTAGATGTGTACCGTCCAGCCGCTATTGACCAGTTAAAGACTATTGGTGGACAATTAAACATAGAAGTCTTTGAAATGGGCACAAGTGTTAAACCATTAAATATCATTAAGAATGCAATGGAATATGCAACTCAAAATGGGTTTAATTTAGTTATCACTGATACAGCTGGTAGACTACATATTGATGAAGGTATGATGAACGAATTAGTTGAAGTAAAAGAGTTCCTTAAACCTGAAGAAATACTACTAACATTGGATGCGATGACTGGGCAAGATGCAGTTACTGTTGCTTCTAGTTTTAATGAGCAGTTAAGTGTAACAGGTAGTATCCTAACAAAATTAGATGGAGATACAAGAGGTGGAGCTGCGCTAAGCCTACGACAAGTGACAAATATACCGATTAAATTTATGGGTATGGGAGAGAAACTTGATCAATTAGAAGTATTCCATCCAGAACGAATGGCATCACGTATCCTTGGTATGGGTGATGTAATGACATTGGTTGATAAAGTGACTCAAAACATCGATGAAGATGACATGATGGGTATGATGGAAAAGATGATGAGTGGGAAGTTCAACTACAATGATTTCATCAAACAAATGAAGATGATTAAAAGAATGGGCTCTTTGGGTGGAATTATGAAGTTGATACCTGGAATGGGTAAAGCCATGAAGGGCGTAGATGTTGATGAAAAGCAACTTGTACATGTTGAGGCAATTATTCAATCAATGACCAAAGCAGAGCGTAAAAATCCTAAGTTGATTGCTCAAAGTAGTTCAAGACGACGTAGAATTTCACGTGGTTGTGGACGTAGTGTTAGTGAAGTGAATAAGTTGATTCAATCATTAGAACAACAACAAAAAATGATGAAACAAATGAGTAATATGGATCCATCTAAGATGAATCCAAATAACCCTTTAGGTGGTATGAGACCTCCGCAAATGAAACAGAAAAAAGGGAAAGGTAAAAACAAACGAAGATTTAGATATTAAAAAGAACAATGTTAGACATTGTTCTTTATTTTTTGAAAAATTCTGTTAAGTATTGAACGATTCCATCCTCAGTATTTGAATGTGGAATAACGACATCTGCCACTTCTTTTAACGAGTCTTGAGCGTTTTGCATCGCAATACCAAGTCCAGCATATTGTAACATCTCTATATCGTTATGAGCATCTCCAAAAGCAATGATATTTTCAGGCTCAAATCCGAGGTAATCAGCTACATATTTTAAACCGTTTCCTTTGTTAGTAGCAGGGGTAAAGAGTTCAATGATGAACCGATAATGGCTACCCCAGTTTCGGCACAATACGTCACCATCATAGTTATCTCTGATAAATTGCTCAATGTATTGACCATCACCTTTGTTTGCGATAATTATGAACCCATTTGTATCATGCTTAAGTGTTTCCATAAAATCACCAACGAATAGCCTAGCTCCATTGAAGTAATGAAGAAGAGGTCTGATTTCTTCTGTATCTTCTAGTAAGTAGATATCGTCTCCTACTTCACCAAAAGCATTGTGAATGAATTCTTTGTTCTTGTTGAAGATATCGATTACTTTTGAGCGATCTACAGTTATACTGTATGACTCAAAACTTGGATCGTGTTTTGATGTAACTAAACCACCATTATAGTTTATAAGTGGTGTATCAAGTTCTAATAAATCATAAAATTTTTCAGTTGATCGAAATGGTCGCCCTGTTGCAATTACTATTTGGTGTCCTTCTTGTTTGAGGTTTTTCAAGTAGGTAATTGTTGTATCTGAGATTGTTTCCCAATCTGCTAAGAGCGTACCATCTAAATCGAGTGCAATTAGATATTTTTTCATAGTATCACCTCATAACATTATCTCACAGTCACAAATTATTCACAACAAAAAAATAATAATTATGTTATAATAATTATTAAGTTAGGAAGTGGTTTTATGTTTGATATTTCATTTGGAGGATTCATTAATTTCTTTCTAGGAATCGTAACTGGTATGATTGCTTTTTCGGCAATCTTAGTTTTTTTGTTGGTTCGTGGAAAGAAGATTGACGTTGATGAAATAAAGCGACCAAATACCGATGCAAATGAAGATGAAGTAAGGCGGATGATTCTTGATGCTCAAACTAGGTTTAAGAAGACGAGAAAGATCACTGATCATTCTGTTGGGAAATATACGTTTTTAATTTCGTTTGAATTGGTGGAGGAAATTGCACGTTATTTCTTTCCTGAATCAAAACATCCTACACTTGAACTAAGTGTGAATGAGTTGCTGAACTTAAACCATTACATTACGAATCGAGTAGATGATTTATTAGAGAAGCCAATTCTTAAAAACATGAAAAAGATGCAGGCAATCCGTGTAATGCAAATGTTTGAAAAGAAGCGTGCTCTTGAGGAAAGCAAGGCCTATAAGGCAGCGAAAAAACTCAGGGTTGGAAAAGTAGTGAAGTACGCTGGTGCAGTATTCAATGCTGTGAATCCGGTATATTGGTTTAGAAAATTAGTAATTAATACATCTGTTGATCAGATGACAAAAAAAGTTTGTGTTGTAATCATTGGTATTGTAGGGGAAGAAACAACGAAAGTATATTCGAAGCAGTTATTTGAAGCACCGATTGAACTTGATGTTGTTGAAAGAGAAATGTTAGAAATGCTAGAGGATGATGAAGGGGAAGGAGAAGAAGTACGTGAAGAAAATTAGTAATATGGAGGAGTTTTATCAAGTGATTCAAAAGGATCACTATGTATTAGTATATTTTTATACAAAGTGGTGCCCTGATTGTTTTATGGTAAGACCATTTTTACCAAGATTAGATAAAGAATTTATGGATGTTGAGTTTGTGAAGATGGACAGAGATTGCGAAATTGATCTTGCAAAACACTTGAATATATTTGGTATTCCGAGTTTTCTCATTTTTAAAAAAGGAGAAGAAGTCGGGCGATTTGTTAGTAAATTCAGAAAGAGTTATGATGAAGTACGAAATTTTATTTTAGATACTGTTAAAGAGTAGGTGAGGATATGTTCTTCAAAAAGAAAAGAATGGAAGCAGTAACAAAACGGTCACCAGATACCACACCGTTTGAAATACCAGAAATCTTATCAAAAGAAGAGAAGAGAGGCTATCAAAAGAACAAGTTTGTATCGCCTGTTTTTGGTACGAAAGTAAAAGATGAGGTTGTGATTCCAACACCTCATGAACGTAAGGGTGATTTGGATAGACAGTTTGATTCGTTTCGAACAAAACCGAAGTTAACAAAAGAAAATATGAAGAAAAAATACGGGTCTGAGTTCCCTGAATTTGATATGGTTAAAGGTAAAAACTTGCAAGAGGCCATTAAAATTCAAGAGCGTAAGCTTGAACGTAAAAAGACGTCAACTTTTGAGGATTTTGAACGTATAAATGAACTTCAGAAAAAGCAAGCTGAAGAATATAGTGAGACGGTTAAAGAAGAAGTTGTTGTTGAAAAAAAGACAAACATAAATGACTTCTTTAACAAAAAAGAAATGCCTAAACAAAAGCCACAAGAAGAAAAACCACCTGTAAAACAAACAAGGAATAAGTTCAATACTGAATATAAGTTACCACCATTTAGTTTATTGTCAAAACCACTTCAAAAGAGTGATGATGGATCTGAATGGATTCAGAATCAAATCGATGTATTAAATAAAACTTTTGAGGAATTTGGCGTTGGTGCTAGAGTACTACGTCATACAAAAGGTCCAACAGTTACAAGGTATGAAATAGTTCTTGAAAGTGGTGTAAAGATTCAAAAAGTAACTAGTATTGAAGGAAATATCAAGATGGCACTTGCCGCAAAAGAGATACGTTTAGAAGCACCAATTCCTGGTAAGAGTACTATCGGGATTGAGGTGCCAAATGAAGTAGCTGATATTGTGCACTTTATCGATATAGTAAATAAAGATGAATTTATACATTCAACTAATCCATTAAGTATAGCGATTGGATTGGATATTGATGGAAAAGGTGTATATTCAAGCATTGCAAAAATGCCTCATGGGTTAGTTGCTGGTGCAACGAATTCTGGTAAGAGTGTTTGCATCAATACGATTGTGATGAGTCTGCTATTTAAATATTCACCAGACGAGTTAAAGCTAATGCTTATTGATCCTAAAATGGTTGAACTTAGTGCATACAATGATTTACCACACTTAGTGACACCTGTAATTACTGATGCAAAGATTGCAACAGCAGGATTGAAGTGGGCCGTGGAAGAGATGGAACGTCGTTTTATTGTCTTTTCGAATGAGCGAGTAAAAGATATTAAATCGTATAATGTGAAGGCACAACAAGAGAACATAGAACATATGCCATATATTGTTATAATTGTGGATGAACTTGCTGACTTAATGATGGTTGCTAGTAGTAGTGTTGAAGAGGCAATTATGAGATTAACACAAAAAGCTAGAGCTTGTGGAATTCACTTAATTATCGCAACGCAAAGACCAAGTACAGATGTTGTTAAAGGAACAATTAAATCAAATATTCCAACACGTATTGCGTTTAGTGTATCTAGCTACATCGATTCAATGACCATTATTGATAGTGCTGGAGCAGATAAGTTGCTTGGTAGAGGTGATATGCTATTTTGTGAAAATGGACAAGTTCAACGACGTGTCCAAGGAGCGTATATAAGCGATAGCGAAATCCAAAATGTAAATGAATTTATTCGTAGACAACGTGATGCTGAGTTCCTATTTAGTCAAGAAAAACTAGTGACAAGAGCAGCGAAAAGCGACGTGAGGGACGAATTATTAGAAGAAGTAGCATTGTTTGTTGTACGCAAGCAAGAAGCATCAATTAATAAAATTAGTAAAGAGTTTCGCATTGGATTTAATCGAGCACAAAAAATCGTTGAGATGCTTTGTGAATTAGGAGTTGTTTCAGATAACGTTGGAAGTAAAGCACGAGATGTGTTAGTATCTGAAGTTGAACTTGAAACAATATTATAGGTGATAATATGAATGAACAACAAGAGTTGCACGAAGTAAACGAAGAAGATTTTAATGAAGAAATACTAAAAAGAAAAGTACAAATCAAAAAGAGAACAAACATTGTGTTTGTTTCTGTTTTGATTGTCTTTATCACACGGTTTTTTGGAAAGTATATTGACTTTAATGTAGTTCTTAATTCAACGGTTCTAGTGACACTGTTTGCGTTAACGTTTTTATATGCAATTGTATCAAGAATATACTGTGAAGGTGTAAAGATATACGCAAAAGACTTTACAACAAACAATACATTAAAGCGATTTAATGACTTCCTTGATTTGTTGATTGTAATTCCAATTTTTGTGACAATCATAACAGTATTAAATGTAACATTCTTATCCATAAGTAATGTTGAAGGAACAAGCATGGAACCAAACTATTATGATCAAGATGATATTATCATTTATCACTCACCATTTATGGAGTATGAGCGATTAGATGTTGTTATCTTACAGGTAGATTCTGGGGACTACTATATCAAAAGAATTATTGGATTACCTGGTGAAACAGTTCAAATTGATAACGATACGATATTGATTGACGATGTTGCATTAGACCAAACGAGTTTAAACATTGAAGAATATACATATTGCAATGTATCCTACGGAGATAATTGTGAGTTTGTGGTGCCTGATGGAACATATTTTGTTTTAGGAGACAACCGCACTAGCAGCTATGATTCAAGAAATATTAATGTTGGGTACGTCGAAGAAGAAACGTTATTTGGTAGGGTAATATACAAGTATAAAAATATTTTTAGAAGACAAGAAGAGTAGTGGTAATATGAAACAAATACAATGGTATCCAGGCCATATGGCCAAGACCAAACGACAGGTAAAAGAAAAAATTAAATTAATTGATATTGTACTGGAATTGCTTGATGCAAGAATTCCAGTTTCTTCAGAGAATCCTGTTATAAAAGAGATTGTTGGGAATAAGCCACGAATCATCTTATTGAATAAAGCAGATTTGGCAGATCCTATTGAACTAAATAAATGGATTGCATATTTTGAGAAAAAAGGAATTAAAGCATTAAAAATAAATGCGATTAATGGGAAAGGTGTAGATAAAATTTTACCTGCACTTAAGTTTGAGTTACAAGATTTAATCGCAAAAGAAAAATCAAGAGGAAGAAAAGAAAGACCGATTCGAACAATGATTCTTGGGATTCCTAATGTTGGAAAATCAACGCTGATTAACAAACTTGCGAAAAAGAAAAAACTGGTAGCGCAAGATAGACCAGGTGTAACAAGGCAAACACAGTATATAAGAGTTGGTACAGATTTGGAATTGTTAGATACACCGGGTATCTTATGGCCAAAATTTGAAGATCAAGATATTGCGTTTCGGTTAGCTCTAACTGGTGCGATCAAAGATGATATACTGCCGCTTGATGACATTGTTATTTATGGATTCAAGTTACTTGATAAACACTATAAAGGACGCCTAGAAGAACGATATAATATCGAAGTTGATATTGATAATATCGTGAAGATCTTTGATGATATTGGACTTCGTAGAGGCTGTTTATTACCAGGAAAACAAATCGATTATGATAAGGTTATGAACTTATTCTTACATGATTTTAGACATGAAAAATTCGGAAAGATTATACTGGATAGAGTCAATGAGTATGTATAAGTTTGAGAAAGAGTATTTTCAAAAAGGGTATACAAGTATCGCTGGCTGTGATGAAGTAGGAAGAGGACCTCTTGCTGGACCAGTAGTTGCTGCTGCGGTGATATTAGATCCTCATAATGAGATTGAAGGTTTGAATGATTCAAAGCAATTATCTGAAAGAAAACGAGAAGCCTTGAACATTGAAATAAGAGAAAAAGCACTTGCGTATAAAGTGATTTATATCTATCCAAAAGAGATTGATAAGATCAATATTTATCAAGCTTCAAAAAAGGCGATGATTGAAGCAATCAAAGCCTTAGATGTTACACCTGATTTTGTGTTAAGTGATGCAATGAAATTGGGTAATATCGGTATTGACTATTTAGATATTATAAAAGGTGATTCAAAAAGTGCTAGTATCGCAGCTGCATCCATTATCGCAAAAGTAGAACGCGATCATTATATGGTTGAACTGGGAGAAAGACATCCTGATTATGGATTTGAAAAGCATAAAGGATATCCTACTAAAGCTCATATTGCGGCGTTAGAGCAATTTGGTGTTTTAGAGTGTCATCGTAAAACATATAAACCGGTATCAGATGTGTTGAATAAACAGATGCAATTTAATATTTGAGTTGACCAAAAATAAAAGACATCAAAGTTGATGTCTTTTTATATTTCTAGTGTTGAGTTGTATAACTCAGCGTAATAACCGTTGTTTTTTATTAGTTCTTTGTGTGTACCTCGTTCGCTGATACCTTCTTCAGTTAAGACAAGTATTTCGTCTGCATTTGATATCGTTGATAATCGATGGGCAATTACTAAAGTTGTTCTACCAACACTTAATTCATCAAGTGCCTTTTGAATTAACTTTTCTGTAATGTTATCTAGAGAACTAGTTGCTTCATCCAAGATTAGAATTGATGGATTTTTGAGGAATACACGAGCGATACTTACACGTTGTTTTTGTCCGCCTGATAATTTCACTCCACGTTCACCCACAAGTGTTTGATATCCATTTTCAAGGCTCATGATGAAGTTGTGGATGTTTGCCTTTTTTGCAGCATCTACGACTTCTTCGAAACTTGCGCCTGGATTACCGTATAAAATGTTGTCTTTAATTGTTCCATAGAAGATGTAGACATCTTGTTGGACATGACCAATATTGCTTCTTAATGAGTAAATATCATATTCTTTAACACTTACGTCATCTACTAGTACATCTCCAATTGTAACATCATAAAATCTAGGAATAAGTTTAGATATGGTACTTTTCCCAACACCAGTTTCACCTACTAAGGCTACTTTTTGCCCGGGGTTAACAGTAACGCTAAAGTTTCGTAGTACGTCATTTCTTGATGTCTCATACTGAAATGTTACATCTTTGAATTCGATTTTTCCAAATGTGTTATCTAAGTATTTTGGATTTTTTGGAGATATAATCTTGGGATTGATTTCCATGATCTGATAGAATTTCTCAAAGCCACTCCATCCTTTTTGGAATTGCTCGATTGTCATAATCAATGTTCGTATTGGTTGAATTAGGATAGTGACAAACATGTAGTACATGACGTAATCACCAATGTTGATTTCGCCGTTATATACAAAGTATCCACCAACTACTAGTACAACGACAAATATAATATCGATAAACCAGTTTGTTCCGGATGAGAAAATTCCCATTTGTTTGTAGAAACTACTAAATGAATCTTGATACTGGTAGGTAACATTCGTGAATTTTTTAACTTCAAATTCTTCATTAGTGAACGCTTTTGTTAAGCGGATACCGCCAATACTGTTTTCGACTTCGCTATTGATTTCTTCGTGTGTTTTACGTGTTGTACGAAGTGCATCCATCATTTGTTTTCTGCGCCAAGCGCTAAACAGAATCAGTAGTCCAATAAAGAAGAATACAATCAGAGTGAATACTGGGTGGATGGTAATTAGTATTGTGAAACTACCAATGATTAATATGAGTGATACAAAGAGGTTTTCTGGTGTGTGATGTGACATTTCAGAGATATCTCTTAGGTGTCCTACAATGTATGTCATAATAGATCCAGTTTTGTGATCGTCAAAGTAGTCTGAATCCAATGTTTGGTTTTTTTTAAATAGATCAATTCTCATGTCTCTTTCAATTCTTGTACCCATAACATGACCGTAGTAATTGACAAAGTAATTACACCAAAGCCTTACAAAATACAGTCCAACTAGCGCTGCACCATTTAGTATGATTAAATCCAGATCCTTGTTTGGGATATAGTCATTGATTACGTTTCTTGTGACGATTGGGAATAGTAGATTAATCCCACTCATTAGAGTTGCGGCAAATAAATCCATATAAAAAAGAAGTTGGTGATTCTTATAATAACTGATAAACTTTCGTAACATTTCACTCACCTCGATTAGCATTATATCATACTATTTTATCATGAAGTTAGGACTTTTTGTGTTATAATACATTTGGTGATAATATGCGAGTAAAAGTAGATGAATTTATAACAAAAAAAATAACAGATGAAGTTGTGATTTTCCAGACAGATACAGTGTATGGTATTGGGTGTTTGCTTGGGAGTAAAAAGGGTGTAGAACGTATTTATGAGATTAAGAAACGTGATGGTAACAAGCCACTTGCGGTGCTGTGTGCTAATTTAGATGATGTGAAGAGCATCGTGAATGAGTATGAACGTGGAGAGCAACTAGCAAAGGAACATTGGCCAGGAGCCTTAACCCTTATTTTTCCAAAAAAAGAAGTGGTTGGAGACTATCTTACAAGTGGGTTTAATACTGTAGGAGTTCGTATTCCAAATGATGAGATAGCGTTAAAAATATTAGATACGTATGGACCGATGGCAGTGACGAGTTTGAATGTAAGCACAGAACCAGCAATTTTAAAGTACGATGATGCACTCGTTTTTGAAGGTGATGTAGATTATATTGTAGAAGGTACAGATTTAGATACTATTAGTAGCACGGTTTATGATGTAGTAAATAAAAAAACATTGAGACAAGGAAAGATTACGATTACGTAATTTTTCTTTTTATTTATAGAGGTATTTAGAAAAACAAAAAACTTTAGTTTTTATGCGAACTTTTTCTTTTATTTATGGTATTATGTTATAGATATATTATTCATATTTATTTATATTAGAATGAGCCTTGTAATATTGGAGGGTTTTTAATATAATTGTTATAGTATTATAACGCTTACTTTTGGAGTTGATTTTTATGAGAGTTGCTTTGGGCGCAGACCATGGTGGGTTTGCATATAAAGAAGAAATAAAACGTAGGTTAATCGATAAAGGGTATGAAATTAAAGATTTTGGAACTTATTCCCAAGATAGTACAGATTACAACGAGTATGCCATAAGTGTATCTAACGTTGTAGCTAGTGGTATGTACGATCGTGGGATTTTAGTTTGCGGTACAGGGATTGGAATGAGTATTCAGGCAAACAAAGTAGATGGAGTTAGAGCGGCATTAGTACATGATGTATTTAGTGCGGAGCAAACGAGGTTACATAATGATTCCAATGTACTTACGATGGGTGCTAGAGTAATTGATTTAGAAACAGCAATGAAGATTGTTGATGTATGGTTAGATACGAATTTTTCTGGCGAAGAACGACATGTTAGAAGAGTTTCAAAAATAGAAAATGGTGAGGTGGAATAATGGCGAATGTTACTGTATTAAATCATCCACTGATAGATCACAAGATGGCGATTATTCGTGATAAAAATACGGATACGAAAAAATTTCGTGAGAATGTCAATGAGATTGGTGGATTAATTACGTATGAGATTACACGTGATTTGGAAACGAAAGAGATTGAAGTTGAAACACCACTAACGAAAACAATATGTAATGTGTTAAGTAAAGATGTAATCATTGTTCCGATATTACGAGCTGGACTTGGAATGGTAGAAGGAATTCAGATGATTATTCCAATAGCGAAAGTAGGGCATGTTGGTATGTACCGAGATGAAGAGACACTGGATCCTCATGAATACTATGCGAAGTTTCCAGAAGAGATAAAGACAGGTACAGTGCTTGTTGTTGATCCGATGCTTGCTACTGGTGGAAGTGCTAGTGCTGCGATAACCGCTGTAAAAAAACGAGGAGCAATTGATGTGCGCTTTGTTGGTTTAGTAGGTTGCCCAGAAGGTGTTGAACGTCTCCAAAAAGATCATCCTGATGTCGATATTTATTTAGCTGCACTGGATGAGAGACTTAATGAAGTAGGGTATATTGTTCCTGGACTTGGTGATTGTGGAGATCGTTTGTTTGGAACGAAATAATGGATAATAAGAAGTTACAAGAATTAGCCGTTGTAAGTGGGTTTGCATTTACAATGATTGTGATTGTTGGAGTTAGTGTCTTTTTAGGTATAAAACTCGATGGGTGGATTCATACGAGTCCATTATTTACAATAATTTTTAGTATAATCGGTATCTTTTCCGGTATTTATAATTTGATTCGTCAAGTATCAAAAGTGGAGGAGAAAAATGGAAAAAAATGATGCGTTTTACAAATCATTTCCCGTTACATTAGTAGTCACGTTTATTATTAGTGCAATACTGTATTTGGTACCTGGGAAAATATATGGAGTGAGTTTTGCGCTTGGTAGTCTTACGATGTTGTTTACAATGAGTAGGTTGCACAAGAGTAGCTCGAAGATTCTTGAAGTAGATAAACAAACAGCACAGCGACTTGCGGTTAGAAACTATGCATTTCGTTTTGGATTCTACGCTATTATTTTGGCAGTTGCTGCGCTAAGTGAGAATTTTGATTTATTGACAACAGGGTTAGGATTATTCCTGTTTAAAATTGTGTTTTATGTGATTGCACTATTTGAGAAGAGAGGTGAAGAATAGATGGCTTATATTAATAATTTACCAACGGGGTTGCTTTCGTCGCTAGTGATTACTACAGTGATGATGATTGTGTTAACGATACAAGGAAGAAAAGTAGCGAAGTTGCAATTAAATGAAGTCCCAACAGGATTTACACTTGTCCTTGTAACGTTGGTTGAGATGATTAATAATAATCAGCGTGATTTCTTCAAGAAGCATTGGCGTAGGTTTACACCACTTCTTTTCACGATATTTTTATACTTATCGTTAGCCAATACAGCAAGTTTAGTTGGACTTACTGCGCCACTATCAAACTTTGCGGTTGCGATTGGATTTAGTTTATTTGCATTCTTATCGATTCAGATAAGTGCGCTAATAATTAAGAAACCAAGAAATCGTATGAAGGATTTAATGGATCCGCACTGGGCATTTACACCGATTAATTTAATTGGTGAAGTAAGTACACCATTTGCGATGGGATTACGTTTATTTGGGAACTTAATTAGTGGTAGTGTTATTGCGTTATTTATTTACGCAGTACTTCAGGAGATGGGTATTTGGTGGTTAGGAATTGTCTTTGGACCATTCTTGCATGCAATCTTCGATATCTTCTTTGGAGTAGTGCAAGCGTATGTTTATTACATGTTACTGTCGATCTTTTTAAGTAGTGCAGTAGAAGACTAAGTTATTAACTGGAAACAGATAATATAGATTAATAGAGACAAAGATAAAATCAATATATTAGGAGGAATAAGTATTATGGAATATGTATCAATTTTCACAGAACATTTTGCAGCTGGTATGGCATACATTGGAGCAGGATTAGCTGTATTAACAGGTATTGGTCCAGGGATTGGACAAGGGTATGCTGCTGGTAAAGCAGTAGAAGCAATTGGTAGACAACCTGAAGCTGTAGGATCTATCCGTACAGTAATGATTACAGGTCAAGCATTAGCAGAAACAACGGGTCTATACGGACTTTTAGTTGCATTTTTATTAATTTTCGCAAGATAAAAAACTAGTATTTAAGGAGTGATTGAATTGGGAGAAATTATTCAATCTTTTGTTCAGGAAGCGTTAGGATTTATACGTGCCATTTTTGGTGGAGATAGTACAGAAGCTATCCAACAAGTATTTATCCAAATCATCTCTACAGTACTATTGTTTTTAGTTGTTAAGTATTTTTTCTGGAATAAGGTAACGGATTACCTTGAAGGAAGAAAACAAGTAATGAGCGAAGAATATGATTCTGCAAAACAAGCAAATCAAGAGGCACAATTAGTTAAAGAGCAGGCTGAAAGCGAATTGTTAGAAATTCGTCAAGGAGCGAAAGGTTTTTATGATGAAGCAAAAGAGCGTGGAGAAAACGAGCGCAAAGAAATTGTTTCAAAAGCAAAGACTGATGCAAAACGATTAATTGACAATGCTCATAGAGAGATTGATAGTGAGATTGAAAAAGCAAAAGCAAGTATTAATGATGAAATCGTTAGTGTTGCAACACTGATGGCAGAGAAGATAATTAAGAAAGAAATTGATCCAAAAAAACATAAACAGATTATTGATGAAGTTACGAAAGAGGTAGCGAATTAATGAGTTATGTTGCTTTTCAGTATGCAGAAGCGTTATATAGCTTGGCACTTGAAAAGAACCAAGTAAGCAATGTGAAGAGTGATTATACGTTATTCACAAATGCCCTTGATGAAGAGGTTTATAAATTTCTTAATCATCCGAAAATACCAAAAGAAGACAAAAAAGCAGTAATTAATTCTGCTTTGGAGAATAAGCTGTTGCGAAACTTTGTCAATGTACTAATTGATAATTCGAGAGTAGAGTTATTAGAAGATGTATTAACTGAGTATTCAAAAATAGTGAACAATCAAAATAAAATATTGGAAGTGAAAGCTTACACGGGTAAGAAGTTAACTTCTGAGCAAAAAGCGCAAATTATTGCGAACTTAAGTAAAAAATACAATCGAAAAATTGAGCTTGAATTAATCGTAGATGAATCAATTGTTGGTGGATTACGACTAGAGTACGAAGGAAATGTACACGATGACACAATCAATAATTATTTACACGGCCTTAAAGCGAATTTAACGAAGTGATTTGAGGTGAAAAGATGAGTAAAATAAATCCCGTAGAGATTAGTTCTTTAATTAAAGAACAGATAAAGAAATATGAAAAAGACGTTAAGACGGATAACGTAGGTACGGTTATCAGTGTTGGTGATGGGATTGCACTTGTTCATGGGTTAGATAAAGCAATGAGTGGTGAGTTATTATTATTCCCAAATGATATTTTTGGAATGGTACTTAACCTTGAAACAGATCACGTTGGAGCTATTCTTTTAGATGAATCGACTGAAGTTAGAGAAGGTGATGTTGTAAAAACAACAGGACGTATCTTAGAAGTACCAGTCGGGGAAGAAATAATCGGACGTGTTGTAAATCCACTTGGACAACCAATTGATGGATTAGGAAAAATTAATACATCACAAACAAGACCAATCGAGAAAAAAGCAACTGGTGTAATGGCTCGTAAAAGTGTAAACGTGCCACTTCAAACAGGAATCAAAGTACTAGATGCTTTGGTACCAATCGGACGTGGACAACGTGAGCTTATTATCGGGGATAGACAAACCGGTAAAACAGCGATTACAATCGATACAATCATCAACCAAAAAGGAAAAGACGTTATTTGTATTTATGTTGCAGTTGGACAAAAAGAAAGTACAGTTGCAAACGTATATGAAACATTGAAACAACACGGAGCAATGGACTACAGTATTATTGTTAGTGCATCGGCAAGTGAACCATCTCCATTACTATATTTAGCACCATATGCTGGTGTTACAATGGGTGAGGAGTTTATGTTTGCTGGAAAAGATGTACTAGTAATATACGATGACTTAACAAAACATGCGATTGCATATCGTGAGCTTAGTTTATTATTAAGACGTCCACCTGGACGTGAAGCATATCCTGGTGATGTATTCTACTTACATAGTAGATTATTAGAAAGAGCCGCGAAATTAAACGATGAACTTGGTGGAGGAAGTATAACTGCCCTGCCAATCATTGAGACACAAGCGGGAGACATCAGTGCATATATCCCAACAAACGTAATTAGTATTACCGATGGACAAATCTTCTTACAAAGTGATTTATTCCATAGTGGTGTACGTCCTGCGATTAACGCTGGATTATCAGTATCACGTGTTGGTGGTAGCGCACAAATTAAAGCGATTAAGAAAGTATCAGGGACGCTTCGTTTAGACTTAGCAGCATACCGCGAGCTTGAAGCATTTACACAATTTGGATCTGACTTAGATGATGCGACAAAAGCAAGACTAGAACGTGGTAAAAGAACTGTGGAAATCTTAAAACAAGGATTACATGCAACCGTTGATGTTGAAAAACAAGTTGTAAGTATCTTTGCCTTAACAAACGGACATTTAGATGACATTAAACTGCTTGACATTAGCCGTTTTGAAAACGAGTTACATAACTTCTTTAGTAGCGATGAATTAGGAAAAGAAGTACTAGGTGAAATTACAGAAACTAAAGGATTGCCGGAAGCTGACAAATTCAATGACGTTATTGGTAGGTTTAAAAAACAATTTGTATAAGGTGGTGTTATAAATGGCTTCAATGAGAGAAATAAAATCTAGAATTACAGCTACAAAAAAGACATCACAGATTACAAAAGCCATGCACATGGTAAGTGCTTCTAAACTCAAGCGCGCAGAGCGATCAATTAAAGGGTTTAGACCACTTATGCAACGACTTCGAGATATGATTGATAACTTACTAGACACAGATGATGTTACACATCCAATGCTGACAGTAAGAGAAATCAAAAAGACATGTTATATTATTGTATCCTCAGATCGAGGACTAGCAGGGCCTTATAATTCAGCTGTATTCAAAGCATTCATGACGTACGTAAAAGAACATCATCAATCAAATGATGAATACAACGTTGCTACAATTGGACATAAAGCACATAGTTTTGCAAAGAGAATGGGGTATGACATCATCAATAAACATGCGATTAATGTTCGTGATGATATTCAATTTATCGATTTTCAAAGTGTAACACATAATTTTATGTCTGAATACTCAAAAAACAATATTGATGAAATTATCGTATTTTACAATCATTTCGTCAATACGATTACACAAGAAGTAGCACAACAAACACTATTACCAATAACAAATGGAAATGTCAAAGAAAAAGAAGAAGCTAAAGGTGGATTAAACTTAATTTACAATTATGAACCTAGTCCACAACTAATCATTGATCATTTATTACCACTGTATGTTGAAAATACATTATATGGTATTATCCTTGATGCAAAAGCAAGTGAACACGCATCAAGAATGACAG
The DNA here is from genome assembly GCA_964652375.1 of uncultured Candidatus Izemoplasmatales bacterium. GTDB lineage: Bacteria > Bacillota_I > Bacilli_A > Izemoplasmatales > Izemoplasmataceae > CAZZAP01. The sequence goes on along the minus strand of CAZZAP010000003.1, from coordinate 46,422 downwards.
CGATGAAGAGTGCCACAGACAACGCAGAAGAAGTAATTCATACACTTCAGTTACATTACAATAGAGCACGTCAAGCTGCGATTACAATCGAGTTAACCGATATTATCGGTGGAGCTAACGCGGTTAACTAAAGGAGGAAATTTATGAAAGGTAAAATTATACAGGTAATGGGTCCTGTTATCGATGTTTCATTCGATACAGACTTACCAGAAATAAATCACGCTTTAACGATTGACGTAAAAGCAAAGGAAAACAATGGTGTACCAGTAAAACTAACATTAGAGGTTTCTCTTCACTTAGGAAACAACGTTGTCCGTACAATCGCAATGGATAGTACAGATGGTGTTGTAAGAGGGATGCCTGTTTCGAATACTGGGAAACCTATTAGTGTTCCTGTAGGGAATACAACTCTAGGAAGAATCTTCAACGTACTTGGTGAAGAAATTGATGGGAAAGATCCTGTACCAGCAGACACACCATTAAAACCAATTCATCGCCCAGCACCAAAATTAGATGAATTATCAAGTGAAGTGGAAATTCTAGAAACAGGAATCAAAGTAGTAGATTTATTAGCTCCATATATAAAAGGTGGAAAAATTGGATTATTCGGAGGAGCCGGAGTTGGTAAAACCGTACTAATCCAAGAATTAATAAATAATATCGCTCAAGAACATGGTGGTATTTCAGTATTTGCCGGTGTAGGTGAACGTACTCGTGAAGGGAACGACTTATACCATGAGATGACTGAATCAGGTGTAATTAAGAAAACAGCAATGGTGTTTGGACAAATGAACGAACCACCAGGTGCACGTATGAGAGTTGGATTAACAGGTCTAACAATGGCAGAACATTTCCGTGATGCTGAAAAACAAGACGTGTTATTATTCATTGATAATATTTTCCGTTTCACACAAGCGGGTAGTGAAGTATCTGCATTACTTGGACGTATGCCAAGTGCGGTAGGGTACCAACCAACACTTGCAACTGAAATGGGGAAACTACAAGAACGTATTACATCGACAAAAGAAGGATCGATTACATCGATTCAAGCTGTTTATGTACCTGCCGATGACTATACAGATCCAGCCCCAGCGACAACCTTTACACACCTTGATGCAACAACCAACTTATCACGTAAAATATCAGAAGAAGGAATTTACCCTGCGGTAGATCCACTTGCTTCAACATCAAGAGCACTTGCTCCTGAAATTGTTGGACAAGAACATTACGATATTGCACGAGAAGTTCAACGTACGATTCAACGTTACAATGAACTATTAGATATTATTGCTATCCTTGGTATGGATGAGCTAACAGAAGAAGATAAATTAATTGTTCACAGAGCAAGACGTGTTCGTTTATTCTTATCACAAAACCTCCATGTAGCTGAACAATTCACAGGTCAAAAAGGTGCTTATGTACCAGTTGAAGATACAATCAAAGGATTTAAGGAAATCTTAGAAGGTAAATACGATCATTTACCAGAAGATGCCTTCCGCCTTGTTGGTAGTATCGAAGACGTTCTAAAAAAAGCTGAATCAATGTAATAAGGGGGTATATGATGAAAATTAATGTTGTAACACCCCAAGGAGAACTATACAACGAAAACATTGATTACGTAGTTGTTTGGTCGAAAATGAATGGTGAGTTTGCCATTATGAAAGATCACATTCCAATTATTAGTACAATCGATACAGGATACGTAACGATGGTGCGTGGTGAACAACGTCTCTATACGGTTATTATTAACGGTGTAGTAGAACACCAAAACAATATCATCAATGTGATTGCACAAGAAGCACATGTAGGTTTATCGAGAGAAAGTGCAATGAAACACCTTGATACTGTTCGAAAAGAACGTATGGAAGAAAACAAACGACGTAACATTGAATTACTTGAAGCAGAACGTGAACTAAAGAAAAATGTAAAAACTGCAAAAGCAGGAAAATTATAAGAGGCAATTTATTGCCTCTTTTTATATATATAATAAGGAAAATAAATTTATTGGCACTAAATCCTTTAATGAGTACGTGTAAGTGCTTGTATGAAAGTCCGTTCATTTGACATTCAAAGTAAATTGTTTTACTATAGATAAAGCTTGGAGGTGACATGCATGATTGGAGCAAAAATTATCTCATTTAAAACCATTGACTCAACAAACAACTACATCAAGAATCATCAAGCAGATTTAGAAGATGGTACAATCATTGTTTCAAAGCAACAGACACAAGGTAGAGGTAGAGGTAATCATGTATGGGAAAGTGATTTAGGTAACTTGTATTTTAGTTTCATTCAGAAAAAAGATATAAGCTATGGGAACATTTTTAGTTTGCTTTCAAGAGTCTGTGTGACAATAATCAATGTTCTAGCGCAATATAATGTTCATGCATCGATAAAGTATCCAAATGACATTTTAATCAAAAATAAAAAGATTTCTGGAATACTTATCGAAACTTATGGGAATTTATTGTTAGAAAGTTTGATAGTTGGTATTGGGATTAATGTGAATCAAATACAATTTGGATCACTACAAAACAAAGCAACATCATTACAACTTGAAACAGATAAAAAGGTTGATTTAGATGAGTTACTTCAATTATTTATTCAAGAGTATAACAAATCACTAGTCGTAGATGATATGAGTATATTTGATGAGTATTTGAAGCATTCAATCGTTCTAGGCAAAGGGATTGACTATCAAGGGACAAAATACAAAATAAATACAATCTCTAATCGTGGTGAATTGTTACTCAAAAGTGAATCAGAGAACAAGCGCCTACAACTAAATGAGATTAGTCTAGAGGAGTTGTACGATGAATAACAAGACAAGAGAAATAACAATGATTGGAGTTTTAGTTGCATTAATGGCTGCGACTGCACCATTCTCAATTCCACTTGGAGGCGTTGGAATCACAATGCAAACACTATTTGTGTTCCTAGCAGGAATACTACTTGATTACAAAAAAGCATTTCAAGCAATGGTGATTTATATCATTTTAGGAGTTATGGGATTGCCAATCTTTATGAATGGTGGATCTGGACTTGCGACGTTAATTGGTCATACTGGTGGATTCATAATCGCCTTTCCATTTGCAGCAGCATTAACATCAATTGTCAAAGATATAAAAATTCTAAATAACACTTATATTGATTTATTTGTTAAGATGTTTGTGATCAACTTGTTACTATATATGATTGGTGGCGCATACTTCATGTATGTTACTAAATGGACTTTAAGTGCTACAGTATTAACTTTTATAGTATTTATCCCTGGCGATATTATAAAAATTATTGCAGCAATATATGTGGCTACATACATACGTAAGGAATTTACGTATGAGCACTCATAAATATGAGTGTTTGTCAATTGGGAATTTACCCCTGTGAGATTTGACAGAGGGCTTAAATATTAGTAAAATATTTATTATTTTTGAAAAAACAAGGAGGAAGATTTATGGTTTTCGAAAAATTACAAGGAATTATTGTTGAAGAATTAGGTGTTGAGAAAGAAGAAGTAACTTTAGAAGCAAGTTTAGCAGATGATTTAGGTGCTGACTCTTTAGATGCTGTTGAATTAGTGATGGCAATTGAAGATGAGTTTGAAATTAAAGTTTCTGATGAGGTAGCTCAAGGATTCCAAACTGTAAAACAAATAGTAGACTTCATTGAAGGTGAGAAGTAAAGATTTTCTCATGAAAATCTTTACTATTTTTTTACAAGTAGGAAATTTTGAATATCAAAGTAATGGAGGATAAGAAATGGATTTAAGACAAATTAAAAATCTTATGAAGGAATTTGAAGATTCTAAGATTCATAAGTTAGAAATAAATGAAAATGATTTTACAATTAAATTAGAAAAAGAAGAATGTAAATTTGTGAATGCACCTCAAGTGCAAGCGGCTCCTATTTTGGCAGCACCAGTGCAACAGCAAATTGAGACAACGACAGAAGCGATAGAAGAGACGAATAATAATGCGCTTGTGAAAGCGCCTCTTGTTGGTACTTTCTATGAATCACCATCACCTGACAGTGAACCATTTGTTACATTGAATCAAAAGGTAAATAAAGGAGATGTTTTATTTATTGTTGAGGCAATGAAAGTAATGAATGAGATAACTTCTCCTGTGAGTGGTACTGTAGTTAAGATAGCGGCATCAAACGGAACAATGGTTGAGTTTGGTGAAGTAGTAATGGAAATTAAGGAATAATGTTCCATAAAGTTTTAATTGCAAATCGTGGAGAAATTGCAGTACGAATCATTCGAGCTTGTAAACAAATGGGTATTGAGACAGTTGCTATTTATAGTGAAGCTGATCGCGAGAGTTTGCATGTGCAAATCGCAGATGAAGCTGTGTGTGTAGGTGGGGCAAGAAGTACTGAGTCGTATCTAAATATGGAAAATATTATCACTGCAGCAATAAACACAGGTGCAGAGGCAATTCATCCTGGATTCGGATTCTTAAGTGAGAATTCGGCTTTTAGTGTGTTATGCAAAGAGTGTGGAATTACCTTTATTGGTCCAGATGGTGCAGTGATTGATAAGATGGGTAATAAATCAAGAGCAAGGGAAATAATGATTGAAGCAAATGTGCCAGTTGTACCTGGTAGTGAAGGTGCTCTTTCTTCAATTGAAGAAGCAAGAGAACTTGCGGTTAAGATCGGATTTCCTGTGTTGGTTAAAGCTAGTGCAGGTGGAGGAGGACGCGGAATGCGTGTTGCCTTTAATGCTGGTGAGTTTGATAAAGCGTATGAGACTGCGAAATCAGAAGCGTTTAACGCGTTTGGTGATGATACGATGTATATGGAAAAATACGTTTTAAATCCAAAACATATTGAGTTTCAAATTGTTGCGGATAAGTATGGAAATGTAGTACATCTTGGAGAACGTGATTGTAGTATTCAAAGACGTAATCAAAAAGTGATCGAAGAAGCACCAAGTTTGATTTCAGAACAGTTACGTACAAGTATGGGTGATGCAGCAGTCGCAGCTGCAAAAAGTGTTAATTACGAGAATGCAGGTACGATTGAGTTTTTAGTAAGTGGGGAAGATTTCTACTTTATTGAAATGAATACTCGTATTCAAGTAGAACATCCTGTAACTGAGATGGTAACGGGTATTGATATTATTCGTGAGCAAATTAGTATTGCCGCAGGTGAGCGTCTATCGTTCACACAAGAAGAGGTTACATTGAAAGGACACAGTATTGAAGTTCGTATTAATGCTGAAGATCCTAAATTTGATTTTAGACCAAGTCCAGGGAAAGTAGAATTACTACATGTACCAAGTGGACACGGTATTCGTTTTGATAGTTTCTTATATGCAGGATATAGTATCCCACCGTATTATGATTCAATGATGGGTAAATTGATTGTGCATGGAAAAGATCGAAAAGATGCAATTAATAAAATGCAAGCAACACTTGATGAGTTAGTAATAGATGGTATTAAAAATAATCGTGAATTCTGTACAAGAATTTTGGATGATCCTGAGTATGTAAAAGGAACATTTGATACAGGATTTATTGCACGTAAAATCGACACATTACTGGAGTATGACGAGTTTGAATAAACTAGCAAATACGTTAAGTAATAGACGAAAAGTATCACAGAAACAAAAACTAACTCAACGACAAAGTGTATTTAATAAATCAAAAAATCTTGATGTACCAAAAGGACTATATGATAAATGTCCTGCTTGTAAAGAAACAGTGAATATGAAACAAGTTGTAAGTAATACGTTTATTTGTAAACACTGTGATGAACATTTTAGAATGAGAGCAATCGATCGAATCAACGTGACGGTTGATGAAGGGACGTTTAAAGAAAAAGGATTAGGGTATATTACCTTAAATCCATTGTTTCAAGATGGGTATGAAGAAAAAGTAAACAAATACAAAGAAGCGACTCATATTGATGAGGGGTATGTATATGGGTACGGTGAAATAAATGGAGTACCATGTGTAATTGGTGTAATGGATAGTTTCTTCTTAATGGGAAGTATGGGAAGTGTTGTAGGAGAAAAAGTAACAAGAAGTTTTGAGTATGCAATTTACAAAAAATTACCAATTGTAATTTTTACTGCCAGTGGTGGAGCTCGTATGCAAGAAGGTATCTTTAGTCTGATGCAGATGGCAAAGACATCGACTGCAGTTAGAAGACATAGTGAATTAGGATATTTATATATTGGTGTTCTTACTCACCCGACAACCGGTGGAGTAACCGCAAGTTTTGCGACACTTGGAGATATCATTTTAGCAGAACCAAATGCATTAATTGGATTTGCTGGTCCTCGTGTTATTAAACAAACGATTAATCAAGATCTACCTGAAGGATTCCAACGTAGTGAATTCTTAGAGGAAAAAGGGTTTGTTGATAAAGTAGTTCATCGTAGTGATATGAAACCTACATTATCAAAGCTACTCGCGTTACATAGGAGAGTGGTATAATGTTAGATATTTTACAAAAAGAACGAAAACTAAAAGAATTAGAAGCGAAAATAGAAGAATTAGACAATGAAGAGTTAATTGGTAAATTAAAAGAAGAGATTGAACATTATAAACAAGATGCAATGACAAAGTTATCAGCATGGGATCGAGTATTACTTGCAAGACATCAAAACAGACCAACAGCATTAGATTTTATTAATCATATGTTTGATGATTTTATTGAATTACATGGAGATCGTCTCTACCGTGATGATAAAAGTATTGTTGGTGGAATTGGTGTAATCAATGGTGAACCAGTTACTGTAATTGCCCAACAAAAAGGGAAAACGGTTGAAGATAATTTAGAACGTAACTTTGCAATGCCTCATCCAGAAGGATATCGCAAGGCATTACGTTTAATGAAACAAGCTGAGAAATTCAGACGACCAATTATTACAATTATTGATACACCTGGTGCGTATCCTGGTCTTGGTGCTGAAGAGCGTGGGCAAGGAGAAGCAATCGCAAAGAACTTATATGTGATGAGTGGATTAACTGTACCAGTAATCGCTGTAATTATTGGTGAAGGTGGTAGTGGAGGTGCACTAGCACTTGGTGTTGCGAACCGTGTATTAATGTTAGAAAATGCAATTTATAGTATTTTAAGTCCTGAAGGGTATGCATCAATCTTATGGAAAGATGGTACACTTGGTAGCAAAGCTGCTGAGGTAATGAAACTAACATCGTATGATTTGTTAGATTTTAATGTAATAGATCGTATTGTAAAAGAACCACTAGGTGGTGCACACTTTAACAAACATCAAACATTTGAGAATACAAAACGCGCTGTGTTAAGTGAATTGAATGGCTTAAAGAACTTTAGTGGAGTAAAACTTCGTGAATTACGAGAAGATAAATATCGTAACTTTGGATTCTTCCAAAGATTCAACTATGACAACCTTGGAGGTGTTAAAAGATGATCAATACGAAACTGATTGGTACAGGTAGTTATGTACCGGAAAAAGTATTAACAAATGATGATTTAAAACAATTTGTTGAAACATCAGACGAGTGGATTTCATCAAGAACAGGTATTAAAGAAAGACATATCGTTGTAGATGAAGATACAACAGATTTAGGATATGAAGCATCTTTAAAAGCGATTGAAGATGCAAATATCAAGAAAGAAGACATCGATTTATTAATCGTTGCTACTGTTACACCGGATAATGCATTTCCTGGTGTAAGTAATTTATTGCAAGCGAGACTTGGGTTAAATGAAATTATGTCATTTGACGTAAATGCTGCTTGTAGTGGTTTTGTGTATGCGTTAAATATCGCTGATAAAATGATTAAATCAGGAGCTTACAAAACAGCTTTAGTAGTTGGTGCAGAGACTCTAACAAGATTAACTGATTGGCGAGATAGAAACACATGCGTTCTGTTTGGTGATGCAGCTGGTGCTGTCGTTGTTCAGGCAAGTGAAGAAAATGGTATAAAAGATGTTATTTGCGGCTCAAAAGGAGATGTAGATAGTCATTTAATCTGCAATAATGTAGATATCAAAGATCCTGCAGTAAATGCGGTAAGTGAGCAAGATCACATCCATATGAATGGACGTGAAGTATTTAAGTTTGCAACGCGTATTTTACCAAAAACTGTAAAGGATTTACTAGAAAGAAATAATATTGGACTAGATGATTTAAATTGCATTGTAGCACATCAAGCAAATGAGCGTATTATTGATAAAGCAGCTAGAGATTTAGGGTATTCTATGGACAACATGTTTGTGAATATCAGCAAGTATGGTAATACAAGTGCAGCTAGTGTACCACTAGCAATTGATGAAGCAATTAAATCAGGATATCTTAAAAAAGGAGACACCTTTATAACGGTTGCCTTTGGTGGCGGTTTAACATGGGGTGGAGCTCTTATAGAGCTGTAATTATTATGGATATTAGAGATGTCGTGAATATAAAGTATCCAATCTTCCAAGGGGGTATGGCGAATATCGCCACACATAAACTAGCTGCTGCTGTTAGTAATGCTGGTGGACTTGGAATTATTGCTGCTGGTGGATGGGATGCAGAGAAAGTACGTTATGAAGTAAGAGAAACAAAAAAATTAACAGATCAGCCATTCGCAGTAAACGTGATGCTAATGAGTCCTCATGTAGAGGAAATTAGTGACATGGTTATTGAAGAAGGCGTAAAGGTTGTTACTACTGGTGCTGGTAATCCAGGAATCTATATGGAAAAGTGGAAGAATGCAGGTATTAAAGTAATTCCTGTTGTTCCGTCAGTTGCCCTTGCAAAACGTTTGGAACGAGTTGGTGCAGATGCATTAATCGTGGAAGGTACAGAAGCAGGTGGTCATATAGGTGAGATTACAACATTTACACTTGTTCCACAAGTAGTAGATGCAGTAACTATCCCTGTGCTTGCTGCAGGTGGAATCGCTGATTCAAGAGGACTTGATGCTGCGTATGCACTTGGTGCTAGTGGTATTCAAATTGGAACGGTGTTACTTGCAAGTGAAGAGTGTCCAATCCATGAAAACTACAAACAAAAAGTGGTGAAGGCAAAAGATACAGATACGGTTGTAACTGGTAGAAACACAGGAGCACCTGTGCGAGTGATTAAGAATAAGATGTCACGTCAATATATTAAGATGACTAGTGAAGGAAGTGTTAGCTTAGAAGAAATCGAAAAACTAACACTGGGATCATTAAGTAGAGCTGTTTTTGACGGTGATATGAAAACAGGTAGTATTATGGCAGGGCAAAGTGCAGGACTAGTTAAAGAAGTTCGCCCAGTCCGTGCAATACTCGATGAAATATATTTAGAAAGCCGCGTAGCTAAGGGGGTATTCTAATGAATAAAGTATTTATGTTTAGTGGGCAAGGAGCTCAGTACGTTGGAATGGGTAAAGAGTTATTTGATCAGTACGATGAAGTAAAAGCGATATTTGATAAGGCTGATCAAGTGCTTGGTTATTCGATTAGTGATATCATCTTTCATGATGAAGAGAAACTGAATGATACGCTTTATACACAACCGGCAATGTTTGTGTTATATGCGGCGATTCTTGAAGTCTTAAAGAAAGAGAATATTGATGCAGATTACGCGATTGGACTATCACTTGGTGAGTACGGCGCGATGTATTATAGTGGTGTGTTTGATTTTGAAACAGGATTAAAACTACTAGAAAAACGTGGACAGTTTATGAACCAAGCAGCTAGTAAAGTATCAGGTAAAATGAGTGCGATTATCGGCATGGAAGCTGTGGATCTATTAGCGATATTAGATGACGTTGATGGCTATGTGAAAATAGCGAATTATAATACATATGGTCAATTGGTAATTAGTGGTGAAGAAACGGCAGTGTTACAGGCAAATGAATTAGCGCTTGAGCGTGGTGCAAAGCGTGCAATTTTATTAAATACAAGTGGACCATTTCACAGTGATTTAATGAAAGAAGCAAGTGAGCAATTAATAACATATTTGAGTGATGTAACACTTAATGAACCTGTTAAAAAGTTATTGGTAAATACAACTGGTGATTTTTATGAAGGTGATTTAAAACAAACCATGACAAATCAAATTACTAGTAGTGTGATGTTTTACCAAATGATTGAGAAATTACTAGATAATGGTGTTGATACGTTTATTGAAATTGGACCAAAAACAACGTTATGTAGTTTTGTGAAGAAAATAAATCGTAAGTTAGCTATTACGAATGTTGAAGATATGAAGAGCCTTGAAAAAACAAAGGCAAAATTGGAGGTTTAAACATGGGATTACTAAATGGTAAAACAGTTGTCGTTACTGGTGGTAATACTGGTATCGGTAAAGAAATCTGTTTGGCATTTGCTGAAGAAGGAGCAAATGTAGTTGTTAACTGGATCTTTGGAGAAGATTTAGCGAATGATGTGGTTGATCAAGTAGAGAGTTTAGGTTCAAGTGCCATTACAGCATATGGAGATGTAACGAAACTTGATGAATCAAAAGGTATTATTGATAAAGGAATTGAAGCTTTTGGTGGTGTTGATGTGCTAATCAATAACTCAGGTATCACTAGAGATAATTTAATGATGCGCATGAGTGAAGAAGAATTTGATAGTGTAATCAATGTAAACTTAAAAGGTACGTGGAATATGTGTAAAAATGTAACAAGACATATGATGAAACGTAGAAGTGGATCAATTATTAATATTTCAAGTGTAGTAGGAATCATGGGTAATGCAGGGCAAGCTAATTATGTAGCATCTAAAGCAGGTATCATTGGTTTAACAAAATCACTTGCAAAAGAGTTTGGCGCAAGAGGAGTTACTGTAAATGCAGTGGCACCTGGATTTATTGAAACAAAGATGACTGAGGTGTTACCAGAAGAAGTACGTGCGGCGTACATGAAACAAATTCCATTAAATCGTTTTGGATCACCAAAAGATATCGCGAAGGCTTGTGTGTTCTTGGCTAGTGACAATGCTAGTTATATTACAGGACAAGTAATTAGCGTAAATGGTGGAATGATTTAATTGAAACTTAAACCGCTTGTAATTAACGGTAAGAAAATTAAGTTCCCTATCATTCAAGGTGGTATGGGAATTCGTATAAGTTTAGGTAAATTAGCCAGAGCTTGTATGGATAGTGGAATTGTCGCAACAATTAGTGCTGCCCAAGTAGGATTTCTAAGCAACAAATTTAAGAAAAACCCAGTTGAAGAAAACAAAAAAGCGTTATTAAAAGAAATCACTGGAATAAGAGAAAAGAATCCAGATGGTGTATTAGGTGTAAACTTAATGCATGCTGCGAATTCATTTGATGAATACGCATCGTTCTTAGCAAAACAGGACATTGATTTTATCGTAAGTGGTGCTGGGTTACCTGTTGATTTACCGGAATATATTAAGGGGACTAATGTAAAGGGAGCATTTATTGTTTCGAGTGCAAGAGCAGCTCGAATCTTATTAAAAACATGGGATAGAAGATATAGTTATATGCCAGAGTTTATTGTGTGTGAAGGACCACTTGCTGGTGGACATTTAGGGTTTACAAAAGATGATTTTGAACACGGTAATGTTGAAGATTTAGCTAGCATTGTTACTTCTACAAAAGAAATTATAAAACCATACGAAGAAAAATATGGTATCAGTATACCAGTTATCGCAGCTGGTGGTATTCATGATGGACATGATATGGCTGACTTCATTAAGGTTGGAGCAGATGGTGTTCAAATGGCTACTAGGTTTATCGCTACTCATGAATGTGATGCATCTGATGAGTACAAGCAAATGCTTGTTGATGCGAAGGAAGAGGATATTGTTCGAGTAGATAGTCCTGCAGGATTACCAGGTAGGGCAATCAGAAATTACTTAACAAAATACTTAGAAAAACGTAAAATGAAAGTAAGTTACTGTGTGAACTGTTTAAAGACATGTAAAAAGCAAGGTATCCCATATTGCATTACTGAGCAACTTGGTAATAGTGCTGGTGGCGATAATAGAGGATTGATTTTTACAGGGGCAAAAGCGTACCTTATCGAACGTATCGAATATGTTGATTCAGTAGTAAAACAAATTATTAAAGAATGTAAAGAAGATTTAAGTTTAGTCGGAGGATAATTATGAGAAGAAGAGTTGTTGTCACTGGATTAGGTGCAATAAGTCCAATTGGAAACGATGTAAACACAATGTGGAAGAATGCATTGCAAGGGACAAATGGTATCGATTTTTTAAAAAATTATGATACAGATAATTTACAAGTTAAGATTGGTGGAGAAATAAAGGACTTTGATTTCCTTGAGTTCTTTGGTAAAAAACGTTTTAAAAGAACTGAACGTTTTGTTCAGTTAGGTGTTATCGCATCAGATGAAGCAATCAAAGACTCAAAATTAGATTTAGAAAATGAAGATCGTGATCGCATTGGTGTGTATTATGGTAGTGGGATTGGTGGACTTGAAGCAATCGAGCGTGAGTCTTTAAAAGCATTAAACAAAGGATATGACCGTGTTAGTCCATTGTTTATACCAACAGCGATTATCAATATGGCAGCAGGGCAGATAGCGATCGATTACAAATTGAACGGTATGGCAACAAGTGTTGTTACTGCGTGCGCAAGTGCAACAAATAGTATCGGGGATGGGTTTAGAGCAATCAGAGATGGTTATTTAGACGTGGTTGTTGCTGGTGGTACAGAAGCGAGTTTAATTCATCTTGGACTAGGTGGATTTAATACAATGCAAGCGTTAAATCGAAGTAACGATCCATCAAATGCATCAACACCATTTGATAAAAACAGAAGTGGTTTTGTAATGGGTGAAGGTGCAGGTACATTGATTCTTGAAGAGTATGATAGAGCAGTAGCACGTGGTGCGAAAATCTATGCTGAAATGGTAGGATATGGTAGCACATGTGATGCATCTCATATCACTGCTCCAGACCCAATGGGTAGTGGTGCAATGAAATGTATGATGAATGCGTTAAACGATGGAAATATTCCATTTGAAGATCTTGATTATGTCAATGCACATGGAACGAGTACACCGTTAAATGATAAAACTGAAACGCTAGCAATTAAACGCGCATTTGGTGATCATGCATACAATCTGAATGTTTCTAGTACAAAGAGTATGACAGGTCATCTACTAGGTGCTTCAGGAGCAGTAGAGGCAATCTTTGCTGTCTTAGCAACAAAAGATGATATCATTCCACCAACAATTAATACAAAAGAAGTGAATCCTGAAGAATGTGATTTAAATTACACGTTAGGTGAAGCAGTTAAGAAAGAAGTAAAAGTAGCAATAAGTAATTCACTTGGATTTGGTGGACATAATGCTACGGTTGCATTTAAAAAGTATAAGGGGGAATAACAATGTTATTAAACAGTAATCAAATACAAGAGATTATACCTCATCGTTATCCGTTTTTATTAATTGATAAAGTAATGGAGTTAGAACCAGGTGTTTCGTGCGTTGCACTTAAAAATGTAACCGCAAATGAAATGCAGTTTATGGGGCACTTCCCACAAGAGCATGTAATGCCTGGAGTACTAATGGTTGAAGCATTAGCTCAAACAGGAGCGGTTGCCATTCTTTCATTAGAAGAAAACAAGGGTAAAATTGCGTACTTTGCAGGAATTGATAAATGTAAATTTAAACACAAAGTAATTCCTGGTGATACCCTTCGTTTAGAAGTGAAAATCATCAAACAACGTGGTCCGATTGGCTACGGAGAAGCTACTGCTACAGTAGATGGTAAAGTAGCTGTAAAAGCAGAGTTAAAATTTGCAGTAGGTGAATAAAATAAAACAGTTGTCAATTTGACAACTGTTTTTGATATAATAGAGAAGTAGTATGCTAGGATTAAAGTGTAATGTCGATTTTTATGAAATTTTACAAAAGAGTATGAGGATATTTAGAAAAAAAGGGAGGAAACGAAATGAATCCAGAAATATTGTTTATGGTTCTATCAGTACTTATGTTTGTAGTAGTATTAGTTTCTATTAGAGTTGTTCCACAGGGACATAAGTATCTAGTTGAGAGGTTAGGAGTGTATCATGAGGTAAAAGGACCTGGGTTACACTTTATTATGCCTTTTATTGATCGAGTAAAGGCGAAGATACCAATTAGTGAACAAGTTTCAGAAACGAAAAAACATGAATATTTGATGCAGGATAATGATAAGATTAATCTTAAAATTAAAGTATTTTATCTTGTAGATAGTCCTAGATTGTATGTATATGGTGTAAAAAATCCTGATAAGGCAATCAGTCATTTTGTTTGTGAAGACTTAAAGAAAGTTCTTTATAGTATGTATGCGTATCAGTTTGGAGAATCAATTTATGATATTGAGAAGAAAGTGTTTGATAATATTGCTGAGGTATCTAAAGCATGGGGGATTCAAGTTAGTAGGGTATCGGTAGAAAAAGTATAGTATTCACAAAGATAGCTTGATATTGAGTTATCTTTTTTCTTGTGATAAAATAATGGTAGAAACTGAGGAGGGATAGTATGGAAAAAGGTTTTAAGAGTAAAGTACCATTTATAATCGTTTTTCTTGTACTATTTCAGAGACAGTTTTTTTATTTTGCGAAGATACAAACGTTTGTTGTATCGAGTAATGTAAGTAGTAGTTTACTGTTACTAGGGACAGTGATAGTTGGTATTTTCCTTTTAGTATCAGTTATGTACTATGTACCACTCTGGTTTGTATTTGAGTATGAGTTTGGCTTTACATGCAATATAGATGCCATTAAAACTCCATACACAGTTCAACTATATAGACAGAGAGAATATCTGTTTAATAAACAAAATACATATAAAACCTTACAGGTGATTAGGTGTTGATTTCTTAATGTAGTTTTATAAAAAAATACATTAAGAAAGGAAGAAAGATGAAAAGAAAATTATATGTTAGTATAATGAGTTTTTTTGCGGTTATTTATACGATTACTGCGATATTTTTACCTCATTATATTCCGGTATATTTTTACATCCAACACGTCAGCCTGTTTTTGTTTGCTTCGATGTTGGTGTATTATTTTATTTCGCTTGGATATAAGAGGTTTAGGAAGTACTTTAAACGAAAACAAATCCTATATGGGTATAGTGTGCTATTATTTGGACTAGCGCTCTATTTGATAAGCGACATGCAAGCATATATTATTGACACCTATCAAGTGTCAAATTATGAGAGTTGTTTGTATTATGACGAGAATGGGTTGTTACTTTATAATTCACAAATGACTGGGTGTGCTGATTTTGAGATATTAGAATATCATGATACATTTATAAAGTATCGCGCTACGGAGGAAGATGAATCAATTTTAATAGGTAGTTTTTTAGATATTGAATCAGAATATGACTATCGATTCAAGGTGAAATTACTCGTCGATGTTGAAATGACCTACGATGAACAAGGAAGAGTGATTACAGGTGAAATTAAAAAATCGCAGAATATTCTTGTTTACAACGAAGAAGAGGAATATAGACTATATAACTCAATCGTGGTTCATGTAGTGAATGAATACACTGAAACGACGTTTGTATCAACACAGACAAAAAGGATTGTTCCCTCGCAATATGTTGCGTATCAGGATTATGATGTGGTTTTACATCGTGAGGAGCTGCTTGAGGAAGAAGTGATTTCGATACAAGGTGTTGAGATTGGGGGTTGTGGTGATCAAGTTCGTGTCTATTCAGATAGTGAGGGTGGACTTGAAGAAATGTATGGGTTTTATGTAAATAATGAGGAACCTTCGGTGGTACTTGGTACTCCGACAGATGAAGAATGTGATTTTGGACATAGAGAACATACATACACGTTTGGAGAAGTGATTGAGTATAACTATCATTCTGATCCAGACGCAACTGGTAGAGTCGAAAAGTACGCTGATAAGATGGATATCACGTTTGAAATGAGTCATGATCTGCCACACCATATCGGTAGTTTGTATCAACCCTTGCCAGAAAGTGAAACAAAGGAGACACGTTATGTCGATAGGTACTCTTATGGTGGGGATGTCTATTTAACATATCGTAATTATTATAATGTGATAAAAGACAAAGACATAGGGTATAAAGTTATTCGAAGAAACCTATATAATGGTGCAGGAGATGGACCAAGAGCCTTGCCGCTTCAATTATATGATATATGGCCAGTTGTAGATTCATTTCATATACAGGATTACTTTCAATATTATCATCGTATCGGTGAATATTATATGGATTATCCAAATTCGTTTTATGATCAAAATCCACTGATTGAGTTTATAAAAGAGTACGCATTAGAGCATTAAAAAGAGCCTGTAAAGAAATAGAATCTTGATAGATTTTAACCTTTACGGGCTTTCTTTTGTGTACTTAAAACACATTTCATTAGTGAAATGTGGATTATCTTTAATTGTTGCGGATTATCGGTATTTCTTGTTGTGGAATTTTTTAAGGTTATAGCCATGAAGGATTGTAATCTTTCTATTTTCTTTTGCTTTTGTACACTTCTTTTTTTGCCGACATTTACTACAATAAAAACACTCATACTCACTTATTGTATGATCATATCTTTTATACTTACTCTTATAATCTCTTACCCATTCAAATTTCTTGTTGTTTGAGCAGATATATTCACCTTTACGATTGATTCTCATGTTCTCTACTCTGTATATTTCTTTTTTGAATTGGGAACTACGTTCCTTTTCCCACATTCCATATTTTTGATAGAGTTCCATTTTGTTTTTGAGACAATAAGTATAATTGTCATATGATCCGTATCCTGCGTCTGCGACAGGGTATTTAGGATATCTATCATACATAATATTTTATTTTTCTAATAATGGTTCAAACGTTAATTGATCTGATCCATTTTGAAACGCTTCAACTACCATTATGTATTCATTACTTACTCCTATTTGAATATTGTATCCAGGTTTTAATTGCGCATTTTGCATATGATCTTCTTTCATATGCATAAAGGTCGCATCATGATCTGTTTTACTGTAACTATTTCGGTTTGGTCCTATTGTTGTTAAATGATTCTTGTATTCTATTAACTTTTCTCGTTTCATTATCTCTTGATTAACTTCAAGTAATAATGAATCCAGTTTGTCTTTCACTTCATTCATCACATTATTGATTAATGTATGTGATGGCGATGCCATCCCATTTATCAAATACATGAATCTTATATCATTCTTGCACGCTTCTTCAAGCCTTCTTGTACTTCTATAACCAATCATATAGCCAAATAATATGGCATTCATTATCTTTACTCGATTCTTCGGTAATCTTCCTTTATTGCTAGTGCTACCGAAGTATTTTTCTAACTGTATTCCCTTCATGAGTTCAAGATAGGTATATACCTTTGATTCTTTAGGTAAAATAATTTCTAAATCTAGTGGCAAAACCAATTGATTTGTTGTATAATTTTCTGTGTAATTTATAGGTGTTCGCATACCTTAATTATACTAAAAAACCGACCCAATTCCGAGTCGGTTTTTGCTTTATTTATCCTCTGGATAACTTTGTTCAGAGACTTCTATTTTCTTTACAGCCCCTTTATTTTTATTTACCAGAAGAAAGTCTACTTCTAAGTTTTGTTGAGAAGAACTCTATAACTAATACAACAGGGATGATTGCCCATAGACAAACGGCAACGATACCAAAGTTGAAACTTCCGAGAGCATCAATTAAGGTAAATCCAATTCCACCTGCACCAACCATTCCTAAGATTGTTGCGTTCTTTACGTTTATTTCAAAACGGTAGATGGTTGTTGATAGGAAACTTGCGGTTAACTGTGGAATGATTCCATATCTGATTTTTTGGAGAGTGGTAGCTCCTGTTGAATCGAGTGCTTCTAGTATACCGGTATCAATGTCTTCAATTACTTCAATGAATAATTTTGAGATCATACCGATTGATGAGACGGCAATCGCAAGGACACCTGCCATTGCTCCTCCTTGTACTCGAATAAATACAATACCCCAAATAAAGATTGGGATTGTGCGTATAAATGTAATAACTGTTGTCCCAATTAATGCTCCCCATTTTCCGACGATATTCTTGCTTGATAAGAATGAAATCGGGATCGAGATGATTGCACCTAATGTGGTACCTATGAATGCAATCATAATGGTTTCATACATAAGATAAGGTACAGCGTATTTTTCTGTTGAGAATAAGTATTTTGCCAATACTGGAGAGTCAGGATTATTGTCAGGCCATATGAAGAATGTGAGTATATTACGTACGACGGTTACTCCTGCCTGATTTATGTTGTCAAATGATATCGCTGAAAAGCTCCAAATGGTTAAGAAAATCATGATTGAAAGAATGATGATTTTTTTAGCCAGTGTTCTTGGTTGTTGGTTGTACATGGCTTGTACAGCTTTACTAGGTTGTAAAGTATTCATTTAACCAAGCCTCCTTCTCAAGTATCTTGATAAGTTTTCAATCAAGATTACTGTGACAAAGATAAACGCCAAAATAACGACAGTTCTATCATTGTGTCTAATATTTTTCATTGAGTTGTCTAGGATGAATCCAATTCCACCAGCGCCAACGTATCCTAAGATTGCAGCGTAACGGATATTGATCTCAAAGGCATATAAACTGAGAGAGTAATACACCGGTAATAATTCTGGCATTACGGCAGTTATAAATGCTTTTGGTTTGCTTGAACCTGTTGATTCGATTGCGTGATATGCTCCTAAGTCAATTGTTTCGATACGTTCATATAACATTTTCGATACAATACTGAAGGTAAATAGAGCGATGGCAATTGTACCAGGGAGTGCACCTAGACCAAAGATGTATTTAAAGAATGATGCATAAATTAAAATCGGGAGTGTTCTTAATACAGATAAACCAATGCGAACTAAGGCAATAATAATTTTATTGTTTGTAAGGTTTTGACTAGCTAAATATGCTGCAGGTAAGGCAAACATTGCTCCAATCAAACTACCCAAGAATGACATCTGGATGGTTTCAAAGATTGGATCTATAACTTCTCTCCAATATGACCAATCAGGTTCTAAGAAACGTTTGATGAACGCTACTGGACCTAATCTAGTATCAAATAGTTTTTCAATTAGCACTTGGAAAGAGAAGTCTGTTGCTCTTGCTGAGAAATAGAACATTAACACAAAACCAATAATTATGTATGGCATAATTGGTTTTGGAGGAACGACAATCGTTCCGCTTTCTAGCTTAATGTCTGCTGGTATGAATAATTCTGTGAATTTTTTAAAGTATTTCTTCATTATCCTGCCATAATATCATCATCAGTTAATTCTCTACCGTAAATCATTTTTAGTAGATTATTATCAACATCTGATGTTGGACCATCAAATACCACTTCACCAGCGCGTATTCCAATTACTCTATCAGCATATTGTAGTGCCATATCAACATGATGCATATTTGCTATTACTGTGATGTTAAGTTCTTTGTTTACCTTTTTAAAGTCTTTCATTACTTGCGTTGCTGTGATTGGATCAAGTGATGCAACTGGTTCATCTGCTAGGATGATTTTAGGATCTTGAGCAATCGTGCGTGCTAATGCTACACGTTGCATTTGTCCACCAGATAATTGGTCTGCTCGTGAATAAGCTTTTTCTAAAATTCCTAATTGCTCAAGTGCATTTAGGGATTTTATTTTGTCTTCTTTTGAGTAAGCTCCAGCAAAGGTTTTAATAAAGCCCATTTCAGCAACTCGAGCCGCAAGTACATTGCGGATAACACTTGTACGTTGAATCAAGTTGAATGACTGAAAGATCATCCCAATACCTCTGCGGTATTGTCGAAGATTTTTACCTCTGAGTGTATGATCAACGTTTGTATTATTCACGATTAACTCTCCACTTGTAATTCCATGCATTTTATTGATTAAACGAATCAAGGTTGATTTACCGGCCCCACTAAGTCCAATAATTGCTATAAATTCACCTTGCTCAATATCTAATGTGACATTTTTAAGTGCTTCAACGCCATTAGGATATATTTTTCCGACATTTTTAAATCTAATCATTGTATCTCTCCTTAGTAAAGAAAAGGCCTGTCAGCGACAAGCCCTTAATTTTATAAACTTTTTAGTTACCAGCTAGGTCAGAAGCGGCTCTAGCTCCATCATAATCTTCATCTGTTACAACTGTGTAACCTTGATGAGAATAAACTTCCATAACTGCTTGTCCTTCTGCTGTTTCAGCAATATTTAAGAATGCTTGTTGGATTGCAGCGATAATGTCAGCATCTAAGTTAACATTACTTACTGTAATTGTATCATTCATGATATTACCAGTAACACCAATAACATCTGTTTCTTCCCAGATTGTTAATGATCTTGCATATTCTCCTACCCACTCATCTGCATAGTCTCTACGAGCATCTGCATAGATAGTACCAACATCACAAGTACCAAGTGCTAAACTAGCCATTGTATCTCCGTAACCACCAGTTTGAGTTACAGTACCTACAACATCATCAAATGTTTTTCCAAACATTTCTTGCATCCAGATTGCTGGATAGATGTAACCACTTGAAGAAGTAGCAGATCTAACACAGAAATTAAGATCTTTTACATCATCCCATACTAATGTATCGCCATTGTTAACTTTGTCAGCTAAGTCTCTTGCAGCTGCAGAAGTACCAGCTACTAATAATCCTTTGTAATAAGCAACTTGATATTCAGGGTCACCATCAGTAGCAACACCATCATTCCAGTCAATTGCTTCAGAGCTATCTTTTGTTAAACCAGCTCTAGTTGCAGCTAAGATTACTTCAAGAGGGCTGTCTGCTACGTCTTTGTACGCAACATACGTTCCACCAGGAATAAATGCGATATCTCCAGTTCCACCTAATAGTGCTTCGCCAGCAGCTTCATAAGTTGAACTTACTAAAATTTCAACAGCGTCAATTTCAAAACCTAATTCCATTAATTCATCTTTTAACAATTCAGCTAAAGGCTCTGTCATTGTTAAAATTTCATCAGCAGGTCTTGAAGGTACGAAGTATACTACAAGTTCTAATCCTTCATACGGATTTGGATCTTCAACACATACACCAGCTTCTTCGTGGTATCCTTCTTCACATTCTACTGTATCTTCTACACATTCATCATTTTCAACATGAAAACCTTCATCACATGTTAGTGGTTCTTCTTCAGGTTGACATGCAGCTAATGATAAAGCAAAAATAAATGCAGTTAAAACCAATAATAATTTCTTCATAATTCCTCCTTAAGTTATTTTCTTCATATATCTATTTTACCACTTTTCAGGTAAAAAATTGAGTATTAAATATAAAAAAATTACAAACTAGAAATAATAAAATATTATACCTTACACCTCAATTGTAATATTACGATTGTGCTGTATTGAGATATGTTTATGTGAAACAATATAGTCAATAAGTAATTCGATTACTTCTACTTGGGTGTCATGTAACGTTTTACAATCTCGTATAAAGGTGTAGTCTCCACCACCACTAGCTCTATAATTGTTCATAACAATACTGAACGTGTCGTTTTGGTCAATAGGGATTCCATCTTTCGTCATCGATGAAATTTTCTGTCCTTTCTCGTTTGAGATGTTAAGAGTGTATTCAATTCCATCATACATATCATATGCATAAAGTTGTAATTTAGGTGTGTTAAATAAAGGGGATATGGTAATTTCACCATTTTCTATAGTAAAAAATTCTGCTGTCTTCTCTAGGGCTTGTTTGAGAATTTTACCTGTGATTTCTTTGACGACTAATGTATTTGGAAATATGTATGTTCCAAGAACATCTCTTATCGAAATATCTTTTTTAAAGCCTGATACACTGTTTCCCAAACTACATAATGAGATATCGGCTTTTGTATAATCGAGTTGTACTTGATTGATGAAAGAAACAAGAGGATGTTTATGTAGTCTTGCTTGTAATTGATCGTGGATTAGTAAGTCGCGATCAAGTGTCCCAACGGGTGTATCAAGAAATAATTGTGTTTGTATTTCTTCCTCTTTAATTAACTCCATAATGGTTTGATCTGGAATAATGTTTTCAGTCGTATGTACGTTACCAGTAATTTGATGAGATATACTATTTTCATCAACTGTAAAGTCTATGATGATCTCATTTACTTGCTGTGCGTTTAAACCTGGTTGCGAGTAAAAAGTATTGAACGTAGTTCCTAGTAAACTTCGATGTTGATGTCCTGTTAGTAGTAGATCGATACCGTCTATTTCTTTCAGCATTTTTGAGCCTTGATTTTCACCTGTATCTTCAACATCTAATTCAAACGTTTCAAAGTTACGCTCGAATCCACCATGATAGTTTACAATGATAAAATCAACGCTATTTCGTAGTTTTTCTACATATTTTTTAGTTGTTTGATATGCATCAAGAATCTTGAATCCTTGATAGTGAGATGGTTGTTCCCAGTTTGGGATATAGTGAGTAGTAACACCGATTATTGCAATGTTGATGCCACCGAAGTTGATGACGTCATACGGTTTTCCAAAATGGGGTAAATCCGTTAATAGATTACTATTTAATATGGTGCTGCTTTGTTCTTTTAAGAAGCCTGATAAATAATCAAGCCCATAGTTAAACTCATGATTTCCAATCGTGATGTAATCGTAATTCATCGTATTCATCACATGTGTTAGGGGGTTGGTTTTATCACGCATTTTCTTTTGATGAAAATACGTTAGTGGACTGCCTTGTATCGTGTCACCAGTATCAATTAGTAGTGAGTCTTTTTTACGTAGTTGATTGATTAATGTAGACAGTTTTGCCAATCCGCTATTTTGCTCTTTTTTGGTTGTATAACTAAATGGATACACATATCCATGAGTATCTGATGTGTGTAATATTTGGAATGTTTTTTTTGATGCCATATAACCACCTCCTTTTTATTATATCTAATAACCATTCAAATTGAAATGAGAATCAATTTTTTATTATGCGTTGATTTTATTTAAAATCGATTCTAAAAAATGGTAAAATGAAGTATAGAAAAGAGGGATATTATGATGAAAATACGTTTTATAATGATTATTCTTACTGGCATGATGCTTGTTGGGTGTTCAAGCAATTTACCCAACTGCTCAAATGATTATATACAGGTTGATGAAAGTTGTGTGTTAAAAGAAGTTGATGAGTTATATGATTATACTGTTGATAACACAACTTATGAATTGGACATTTATGTTGATGACCAAGAGCGTACAATGACCGTAGAAGGAAGGCTTGGATATCGCAATGACAAAGTAGATATGGATACGATTTATTTGATGATTTATCCAAATGCGAATCGTTATCATGGTGAATCTAATGCGGTGTTTGAGTATGTTCGTGTAAATAGGGAAGAGGTTACTTTTGAGTACTCTGACATGGATGATGAAATCTTAGAAGTAACGCCAAATGAGATTGTAGAAATGGGTGAATTTTTTGAAGTGGAGTTTAAATATACATTTCATTTTTGGTTTGATGGAAGACTAAGTTTATTAAACGAGTATATGAATGCGATGTTCTTCTATCCAATTGTTGCGCAATATGATGGGGAGTTTCAACTCGATCAACATAGTTTTATGGGCGAGGTACTCTATACTGATATTGCTGATTTTACAGTGACACTTAACTTGCCGAAAGAGTACATAATTGCCTCAGGTGGACAGCGAATTGATACGAAAGAAACAGGTGATAGAAAAATTGAAACGTATCAGTTATTTGATGCGAGAGATTATTCATTTAGTGCGTCCACAGATTATCTAGAATACGAACGAGAACATAATGGGATAACGTATACCATTTATTCTCGTAATGAAATTAATTCTTCAGGACTAGATTATCATTTTGGGTATATGTTTGATACGTTTGATTACCTTGAAGAACATGTAGGTACGTATTATTATGATTACTTTAAACTGGAGTTAGGAGAAATCTATGGTATGGAGAGTAGTAGTATTATCTACTGCAGCAAAGACATAGGAGAAATCACCATTATACATGAAATTGTACATCAGTGGTTCTTCTTTATGGTTGGAAACAATCAAGGGGATGAATCATGGCTTGATGAAGGTTTAACTAGTTATGTGACTGGAATTGTATTTGAAGAAGTTTTTGGGGAAGGGCCCGCAAATGAATGGTATTACCCAAGGTATGATGCGATGAATGAAGGTAATTTAGATAGATACCATGGATCAGCTGGAATCAATGTGATTCAAAGTGTTCATGACTATGTGGATTATGGCTATGTTGTATATCGATATGGATCTACAGTGATTTACGAGTATGTTGAGCAATATATGCAAGGAGATCATGATGCATTCTTCGAAGTATTGAAGGTATACTATAATCAATACAATGGTAAAAATGCAACGATAGATGAGTTCATTTCTTTAATTGAATCAGAAACAAATATTGATGAGACAGATATGTGGTTTACTACAAAATTAAGTAGTGTACAACGTTTAGATGAATAAAGAAAGGGTTGTGATATTATGTTGTCAAAAGAGACGATTACGCTCTTAGAAGAAATCATTGAACAACAATTTGATTTTAGCTCGTGTGATGCAATTCAATTAACCTATCAACTTATTGAGAATATTGGGGATAAAAACAGTCACATTCGTGACCGTTTGATTTATCCAGTATTGGCACACCTATTGCATGATGATGTATTAGAAAAAGAAGAATTACAGAAGATTGCAGCGCTGTTAATGAGTGATAAGTATTTGTTTTACGATATGGATAATCAAGTAGAAGATAGTGTATTAAAACGATCTTTTACAGTTCTTCAGCTTGTAATACTGTTTTATAAACATCGTAAAGATGGTATTCTAGAAGAAGAGTTTTTTACTGAGTCAGTAAAGAGGGTTATTACCTATTACATGAATGAGACAGATTATCGTGGGTATAATGAGGAAGTAGGATTCCTTCATAGCATTGCTCATGGTGCTGATTTGTTTGCGCAGATTGTGCAACATCAAGAGGTAAAGATGGAAACACTTGAAGTTATATTAGAAGTGATTAAGGATAAATTCAAAATACTTGAATACATGTTTGTTCATGACGAAGATGAACGAAGTGTTACGGTGCTAGAACATGCGATTAAACGTAATGTATTGAGTGAAGAATTCTTAGTAGAATACATTCGAAATTTTGGTCGTTTTGAGAAAGGAAAACTATATCCTTTGGTGTATCATATTGTGCGTAATGTGAAGTGTTTCTTGCGTAGTTTATATTTTCGATTTATTGATGATGAATCATATCTATTTCTAACAAATGAA
The DNA here is from genome assembly GCA_964652375.1 of uncultured Candidatus Izemoplasmatales bacterium. Classification (GTDB taxonomy): domain Bacteria; phylum Bacillota_I; class Bacilli_A; order Izemoplasmatales; family Izemoplasmataceae; genus CAZZAP01. The sequence continues at coordinate 21,229 of CAZZAP010000003.1, read as the reverse complement.
ATTAAGACAGTATTGAAGGAAGTGAGATAATGAAGACACTAGTAATATACGAAAGTTTTTTTGGTAATACAAAGGCGCTTGCGCTTGAAATAGGAACATTAAAAGAGGATATAGATGTGGTGAATATCAGGGAGTTTAAAGAAGCAATGATGGACGGTGTAGAGTTATTGTTTATTGCCTCACCAACAAGAGCATTTAGTCCTACAAAAGAGATCAAAGCGTTTACACATTATATTAGAGAATTTGGCAAGAATTTACGAGTAGCTGTATTTGATACAAGAGTTCATATAAAGAAAGAAATGCCATGGTTATTAAGAAAGATGGAACCAATATTTGGATATGCGGTTGATACGATGGAAAAGATTTTAAAAAAGAATAAACAGATTGAATTGTTAGAATCATGTTGGTTTTATGTTAAGGATACGGAAGGTCCTCTTGAAGAAGATGAAGTAAAAAGACTTCATACATGGGCCTTATCATTTATGAAGTAGGTGATTTTTATGAGAACGTTGCATGTTCATGATGCATTGTTTAACAAATTACATGTGTATGTGTTTGATCATGTGAAGAAGGTAAAGGGTGTTATTCAGATATTGCATGGGGTAAATGAACATGGGCTTCGATATCAAGAATTTGCGGAGTTCATGAATTCAAAAGGATATGTGGTATATGTTCATGATCACAAATCGCAAGGTCATTCTAGAGTGTTAAAAGATAAAGACGTGGTGAACTTTGGGTATAAAGGTCATGACGTTCTTGTGGATGGAATGAGAGCTGTTAAAAAACGCATTAATAATGAACACAAAGGAATGAAGGTCTATGCTTTTGGACATTCATTAGGTTCACTGATTATTCGTAATTACTTGTATAAACACGGTAATACCTATGAGAAAATTATTTTTAGTGGAGCTGGCTATCAAAATCCAAAAGGGATTGGGTTACTCATCTTTATTGGAAATATTATTAAGCAGTTTGGAAATAAACCATCGAAGTTTTTTGATGGATTATTCCGTAAAACACAACTTAAGCTAAATGAAAAAACAGATATTGGGCATTTTATTGAATGGTTATCAAGAGATAAAGAAAAAACAGAAATAAACAAGCAAGATGAGTTTTTGTATATAAGGCTTACAGCATCTAGTTTTGTGGACATTTTTAAATTAGTGAAAAAAGCCAATAATCGAAAACTGATTGAAAAACACTATCAAGGTATTGACTTTTTGTTGCTAAGTGGAACGCATGACCCATCCACAAACTTTGGAGAAGGAACAAAAGAGTTACATGATATTTATAATACGTGTAATAATACATCAACCATTCATCTATATGAAGAAGGTAGGCACGATAACCTTCAAGAAATTAACCGTTTAGAGGTGTTTGCTGATATATTAAAATTTCTTGAGGAACCACCTAAGATATGATAAAATTTTTTGTATAACGAACAAGGAGGAAGAGTATGAAGAAGATAATGCTAATTACATTAATTGGGATGAGTTTTTTTATGGCTTCATGTGAAGTTGATGAGAAAGAAACAAATGAGGAACCACTTGTATGTGAGGAAGGGTATCTTATTGTGGATGAGGATTGTGTGCCAATCGAATCCGCATGTTTTTCGTATGAGTATGAGGGAACTGAAACCGAGAAATTACAGCTTCAACTTGATGAGCTTGAATGTAAAACTAAGGAACTTTATTTCGAGTATGATATCAACAAAAATACAGAGGGGAATCTATATTGGATTCATGGCGATTATGTTGAAATGCTAGACCCTCATGAAGAACATAGAATGTCACTTAGTATCGAACGCTTAAAAGAGTTTCAAGAGGAAGTGAAAAGAGGAGTGTTTAGAAGTCAGGAACACGCTTTAATGCTAGAGAAGATTTCGCAAATCAACGATTTAAATAATGTAGTAGAGGATGAAGTAGATTTTATAAATCAATCACTCGATTTAAGTACTGTAGATACTACTTCATTTGAGGAGTATAACACCATGAAAGTCACGCTTCTAGATAGTAAAATAATTGTGTATTTAAGTAAGAATTCGAGAAGTCCATTTGACAATTCTGAAATTAAGGATGAACGAATTATTGTTTTCTTTAGTAAGTATGATACACTTCATACCATTGATATAAAGCTACAAGATAATCCGTTGTTACCTGATCAAGATTTCTTTGAGTATAAGGAGTTTATAGAAGATGAATGGTATATTGAGATGAAAGGGACATCTACAAAGCTTGATTGGTATTATGAACGAAATATTATGGAAAACACTTCAATACAATATGGATCGTTTAGTAATGAACTTAAAATAGAGTATCGTGAAAATGATGATGTGTACAGAGCAGTTGAAAATGATTTATTAGATCGAGTAGATTACTTATATAGTGATACAGATGAGATTTTCACTGTGTTTACATATGAAAAAAGCGACAATTCTGTTAGTGTAACATATGACCTTATGTTTGCTGAAGGATGGGATGAACTTCAGTATAAGGATCTTATTTCTTTTGAAAGCCACAGCAGTACATTTTATGTCTTAAATGAAGGTGTTGATGTGGGACTTGAAGGTTCGTATGCTTTGGCGTTAAGTGAACAGGAATTATTTGTGAACTTTACAGTTCGAATGGATCAAGATGAAATTGTTATTAATCCATTAGAAGAATATGGATTAACATTTTATAAAGAGTATGATTTAACTGAAATAGATGAGAAATTAGATGCAGTGTATGAAATGAGAAATCAAGAGCATTATTATGAAATAGCACCACAAATTGATGGTATTGCGATTGATGTAACTGAGTTAATTGAGTACTTTGACTTGTTTAGGAGTGAGGAGTAGTGTTTAAGAAGATATTATTAAGTAGTCTTTTTGCAGCTCTTTTAACAGGATGTACAGCAAATGATAATACTAATGTAACAGAGTGTGAAGCTGGATTTGTGTTAGTAGATGATGAGTGCTCTTTAATTGAGTCTGACTGTTTTTCATTTGAGTATTCAGGTACAAAGGAAGAAGTATTAGATACTCGTCTATCTGAGTTTGAGTGCAAACTTGATGAAGTAGCTGAAGGGTTAAATAATCAATTGCCTGTGTTTGATTATTATGATTATTTTGATTTCAAAGAATCTATAGAGTTAGATGGACTTGAGGGTGTGTTCTTATCTAAGGAAGAGTTGCTTGAATATGAGAATCAAATTGAGGTATTGAACATAAGTGATCTAGACGCTATGATTATCTTTGATAATGTGAGATTTATTCGAGATTTACATACGATGATGTTATATGATTATGATTTGTTTGAGGGTGTTGCTGAAATTAACGATGAGGAAATACCTTTACTTGGCTTTGAAGGTAAGTATGATGTTCAAGTTGATGTTTTGCCAAATGATGACATTCTTATCAAATATACTTCATATACACGTAATGCGTTTAAAAATGAAGATGTGTATCGCAATCATATTTTAATCTTGTCAAATATCTACGATCAATTAGTTATAAAGTATGTGACTGAATCACACAACATTTTAAATCCAAATGTAGATTATTATACGTATCAAGAGTATAAAGAAGAAGATGCGTTTATCGAATTATCAGGTAATCAAGAAAGAGGATTAACTAGTTACTATCGTAAGTTGTATGTCGAAAACAGTGTCGAAAATGGATATTTTGATAATGAAAAATATAATTTTAGATATTATACCGAAGATGAAAGAATATTTGTATCCTTTGATTTAGAAGAAGAAGTAACTTTTTTCGAATACAGTAAATACCAAAACAACAATTTAATGTTTGAGTTTAGTGATACGTATGCGGGTGTACAACCTACTGCATTCTGAGGGCTGGGATGGTGTTATACATGACCGTTACAGCGGAGAAAAACTGTATGGACTTACACTGAATAATCAAGTAATATTCACAAATAGCGAGTTTAATTATCTGCATGCTGATTCTAGTCGTATTATGATACCGTATTATAAATATCTTGAATCAGATGTTTCGGATTCTGATTTATTGCTTGATGACATAGGACTATCATTCCAGATGGATGTGAGTCTTGATGAAATACAAAATAGAATCAATGAAATTAAAGCGTATTCTCATGAAGAGAAAGAATATGGAATCCAGTATCAAGATGGACAGTTTGTATATGATATGGATAATATCATTAGTTACTTTGAATTATATAATGATTAAAAGGCCAAAATTGGCCTTTTTTTGTTTGAAAATAAAACTTGTTACTACGCAAAAAGTTAATCGTGATTTTGATTTGTTATGATATAATGAAAATGTACATATCTATAAGCGAGGTGGACGTATGAAAAGACTGAAAAGTTTCTTAAATACTAGAAAGCAAGGCGGTATATTAGATGTTGGAACTGGGAATGGTTCTTTTATCGCTCAATTAACTAGATTAATGGAAGATTATGGTGAGATAGTCGGGATCGATAATCTACAAATTTCTGTTGATACGGCTATCAAGAATTTTCAAGATAATGAGAAAGTAACAATCATGAATATGGACGCTGAAGCAATGACATTTGATGATGGTTCTTTTGAGGTTGTTTGTTTATCAAACTCACTTCATCATTTAGATGATCCATCAAAGATTTTTCAGGAAATGGAACGTGTGCTCGCAAAATATGGTGTGATTATTATTAATGAAATGATACGTGATGGTTTAACAAAAAGACAAAAAAGTCATTTGTTGATTCATCATTTCGCAGCTGAGATTGATCGAGAAATGGGTAGTACTCACAATGAAACATACAAAGGTGTTGAGGTAGTTCAGAAACTGAAAGAGCTTAGCAATTTGAATGTAAAAACAGTGTTTGAGGTTCAAAATCTACGTACTGAGCCAAATACGCTTGAAGAGATGGAGTGGCTACATTCAACCATTGATCGATTATTAAAAAAGGTTGAAGATAGTGAGAAGCATCAGTACTTTAAGAAAAAAGCGGATAAGATTCGAAAACATTTAAAGAAATATGGGTTTGATAGTGCGACGCAGTTGGTGGTGGTACTTGGATGAAACTACTAAAGATATTTGATAAACGAGATACAAGATTAGGTGCAAGAGAGATTTTATATCGCAATGCGGTAAGAGCAGTGATTTTAAAAGATGAAAAAATACTACTTGTCTATTCTGAAAAAGCGAATGAGTATAAGTTTCCTGGTGGTGGAATAGAGCAAGATGAATCGAAAGATTTTGCGCTTAGAAGAGAGGTATCTGAAGAAGTAGGGTACGATATTAAGAGTATTAATGAACCTTTAGGTTATACCGATCAAATCTATAATGATATCTATGATGAAACAAGATATTTTTATCAACGAAGTTATTATTATTTTTGTGAAATTGATGATCAATATCACGGTATGAAGTTAAGTGATTATGAGATTGCTCTGAGGTTTAAACCGAAGTGGGTAACACTAGACGAAGCAATTCAAGTAAATGAATACAAAGTAAAACACGATAATGAGTTCCCTTGGACTGAGAGGGAATTGTATGTATTAAAACTACTTAGGGAGATGAGACCATGAGAGGATTTGAAGTGGCAAAAGGATACGAAGGTAAGGTTGAATCACTTCCAAAAAGAGGAACGATTCATAGCGCTGGGTACGACATTAAATTGATTGAAGATGTCGTGGTTGGACCTGGAGAAATTAAAATGGGTGTGACCGGTGTAAAAGCGTATATGATGGATGATGAAGTTTTAAAGATTTATCCAAGAAGCAGCATGCCTAGAAGGTATCAATGCACACTTCCGAATAATGTCGGTATCATTGATAAAGACTATTATGGGAATCCTGATAATGATGGTGCGATTTTTATTCAGTTATATAATTTTGGAGACAAAGTTGTGACGATTAAAAAAGGTGAGAGAGTAGCACAGGGGATTTTTTCTAAGTACTTAATTTCACCAGAAGAAGACGATGTGAACGTAAAGAGAAATGGTGGTTTTGGAAGTACGGGTATATAAGAGTGAAAAGCAATTAAGTTAACATAATCTTGATTGCTTTATTTGTTTTAGGTAAGGGATTAAACGCAATTTTAATATTTCCATGAAATATGCTATTTTTTTTATTGACAATCGCAATAGATAAGAGTAGTATTGAAGTAGATGTTAGGTGTACATAGTACATAACAGGGAATCGAGTTAAACTCTCGAGCTGTCCCAGCAACCGTAATGTGGACGAAATGCATATACCACTGCCATTAGGCGGGAAGGTGCAAAGTAGGAAGAAACGAAGCCGGTAGACCTACCTAAATCTAAAAGTAGTAAAATACTCCTGGGTAATGAGTATGATCACTTATATAACTATTCGGTTTGTTATTTGAGAGATTTAAATCATCCAGGAGGATGGTTTTTTTATTTTACAAAATAAAATTTAAGGAGGAAATAATGAAAAAACTATTCTCTATTGTATCGATTATCGCTCTTACTTTTGCGATAACTGGATGCACTGAAGAACCACCAACATGTGATGAGGGTTATGCCTTAGTAGATGGTGAGTGTGAACTTGAAGAAATCACATGTGAAGAGGGGTACATTCTTGAAGATGAAGTATGTATATTAGATGAACGTATTAATTTAGACTTTGTGTTTGTTGATTTTGATGGAACAGAAACAATGAGCGAGGTAGTGCTTGATGATGAGTTTGAGGGGACGTTTACAGATGTCTTACTGCAGGAATTTGATGCGGATGTATTGCCGTCAGATTACGGGAACTTATTATTGACAATTGAAGAGTTAACACCGCTTATGGGTAGTTACATTGCGGTAATGAAAAATGATGAAATGAGTATGGTTGGAATTGATGAAATTACGTATGAAGATGGTGATGAATTCAGTTTTGAATTAATCTGGTGGGATGTAACAGCTGAAGCTGTATATGATGCGATTGATTTATTTATGGAACAGCAAGTTGACAATTATGTAAATGCTGAGTTTATTGACTATAACGTGTTTGCGGCATTAGATTTACTTGGTGTTACAGAAGAGTATATAAGTGATGCAGAAGTAGAAGCATATCTTGCTGCTACTTACCCAGAACCTACTTCATATGCTGAGTATTTTAAGATATTATCAATTAAAACATCTGCAGGGTTAAATACGGATGTAGAAGGTGAAGAATTGTTGATGATTTCTGAGACAGGTGTCTATGGGCAAACCGCTCTTACATTGCTTGGAACACATATGAATGATCAGTCTAAAGGAGCATTTGATGATGCTGCGATTGAGTACTTTAACAGCTATCCTGCAACGCTTGCAGATTTAGATGGTGGCGGGTTAGATTTAATTGCTTATTCACTACTTGGATCAGATATGATTACTGAAAAACACGAAGACTTTTATGCTCAAATTGTGAATTCACAGTTAGCTAGCGGTGGTATCAAAACGGAAGATGTTGTGTGGGATGGAGTAACGTATCCTGGTACTGAGAATGCAGCGAGTATGTCGATGGTTATTCTTGGATTATTAGCAAATGGATATAATCCTGCTGGTCTTGACTTAACTTCAGAAGATAGTAATTCTTTAATTAGTAGATTAGTTGAATTTCAAACAGAAACTGGTACTTTTGATTGGGTGTTAGATGATGAAATGACTGAAGATACAATCTTTAGTACACCACAAGCATTTTTAGCACTTGTGGCGTATCATACATACATCAACACAATGGAGCCAGTTAATCCATATAATTAAATAGTAGAAAAGGATGTGAGAAGCGATGAAAAAACTAACAATTAGTCTTGTAGTTTTGATACTTGGTGTAAGTAGTTTTTTATTCTTCTCATCACCAAATGAAAATGATGAAACAGGATCGATTACAATCGTTGTAATCAATGAATTAGAAGAAACGGTATATCATGAGGAACTCGTGTTTAATCAAGAAGATACACTGTTTGATTTGTTAGATGAGCATTTAACCGTGATGTGTGCAAACGCATCATATCAAGCATCTGAACAATGTAATAATGTCAACATCAATGGACGAATCATTTTGGGTCTTGATGATGTGGAAACAGATTGGTATCATAGCTTTATTGCGATATATGTGAATGATGAGTACAGTGAATATGGAATTGACGGAATTGCGTTAATTGATGACACAGAATATCGTTTTGAATATACAGTTGTTGGAGGTGATAACGAATGAGTACAAGAAGAATGTTAATGATTGCGACTGCGATCAGCATTTTAATCGTGCAAGAGTATGTATTGATGATTTTACCGAATGTGCAATTTACGATTGTGCTGCTTATTATCTTTGTAAGTTTGTTTACGTTTGAAGAAAGTATTGCGCTTATTACGGGGTATGTTTGCATCGATATGTCATTGCTTGGGGGATTGAACCCAATGTATGTTATCCCAATGCTGTATGCATGGTGGTTAATCCCAATTAGTTATCACACTTTCCTGCGTAGAACAAATAGTGAATTAAAACTAGCATTATTTGCGATGGGGTTTGGATTTGTATATGGATGGATGTTCTTACCATTTAAGATGCTTGAGCAAGGCATTTGGAATCCACTGCCATATTTGATTGCGGATATTCCTTATGAAATTATTATGAGTATGACAGGATTTATTACGGTGTATTGGCTATATGTGCCACTTCGTAGAGTGCTTTTTACAGTGATGCATGGGCATGTTCCTGTGGATGTGAAATCATAAAATATAACTGAGTCATTGAATGGCTCAGTTTTGTTTGTGTAATAGAATATAAGAAAGTACAGAAAATACTTGCTTTCAATTCCTATATTTGTTAAAATATAAAAGCCGTAAAAATACACACACACTGGAGTAGTTTCGCATTGAGCTAGAAATAGTTGCGAAGGTATGTAGAAGGTAGTGGAGGCAAAAATCTAAAGGAGGAAACAAAAATGGCTGTAGTTTCAATGAAACAATTATTAGAAGCTGGTGTACACTTTGGTCACCAAACGCGCCGTTGGAATCCAAAAATGGACAAGTATATTTATACGTCTAGAAGTGGAATCCATATTATCGATTTACAAAAAACTGTCGTATTAATCGAAGAAGCTTATGCAAAACTTTTAGAAATCTGTAAAAATGGTGGAAAAGTACTATTTGTTGGTACAAAAAAACAAGCACAAGATGTAGTAAAAGATGAAGCAATCAGAACAGGTCAGTTCTACGTTTCACAAAGATGGCTTGGAGGAACATTAACAAACTTCAAAACAATCAGAAAATCAATTCGTAGATTACATGATATCTATAGAATGGAAAAAGATGGTACATTCGATCGTTTACCGAAAAAAGAAGTTATCGGTTTACGTAAAGAATTAGAGAAGCTTGAAAAGTTCTTAAGCGGAATCAAAGATATGAGAACATTACCTGAAGCGGTATTCGTTGTAGATCCTATGAAAGAAAAGAACGCAGTATTAGAAGCTAGAAAATTAAACATTCCAGTATTCGGTATCGTTGATACAAACTGTGATCCTGACTTAGTAGATGTTATTATTCCTGCAAATGATGATGCAATCAGATCAGTAAAACTAATCGTTTCTAGATTAGCAAATGCTGCTGTTGAAGCATCTGGTGGAGAAGTTGTAATTGAAGATCCTGCTCCTCGTCCTCCAAGAGATGACAGAAACAGAGATAGAAAACCTTACAACAGAGATAACAGAAACAGAGATAACAGAAACAGAGATAGAAAACCTTACAACAAGGATAGAAAACCATTCAACAAAGATAGAAAACCATTTAATAAAAACAGAGATGAACAAAAAGTAGAAACGAAGGTTGAAGCTCCAAAAGTGGAAGCGAAACCAGTAGTGAAAGAAGCTCCAAAAGCAGAAGTAAAAGCTCCTGTTAAAGAAGCTCCAAAAGCAGAAGTTAAAGAGACAGTTAAAAAAGTTGCGGCAGAAAGCAAAGATTTAAACAGTATGACAGTTGCTGATTTAAAGAAACTTGCTAAAGATAAAGGTTTAACTGGATACTCAAAACTTAAAAAAGCCGAATTAATTGAAGCTTTGAAGTAATATAAAAAGAGCTTTATTGCTCTTTTTTTAAAAAAATGAATAAATCAAAATTGAATATATATATGTAGTATGATACTATAATTATTGAAAAAATATAGGAGGTAATAACATGGCAATTACTGCAAGTTTAGTAAAAGAATTAAGAACTAAAACTGGTGCTGGGATGATGGATTGTAAAAAAGCATTACAAGCAACAGATGGAGATATTGATAAAGCGATTGATTGGTTAAGAGAAAAAGGAATCGCAAAAGCTGCAAAAAAAGCGGATAGAATCGCTGCTGAAGGATTATGTAATGTATTAGTAAAAGGGAATGAAGCAGTTGTTTATGAGTTAAATAGCGAAACTGACTTCGTAGCTAAAAATACGGAATTTAACGAGTTGTTAACTAATGTTGGGCAAGCTATTTTAGATAGCGAAGCAACAAACTTAGAAGAAGCTTTACAAGTTGAACTTGGTGGTAAACCGATGGATGTTGCTCTAGCTGATGCAACGTTCAAAATCGGAGAAAAATTATCATTACGAAGAGTGTCAAGAATTACAAAAACAGATGACCAAAACTTTGGAGCATACGCTCATATGGGTGGACGCATTGTAACGTTAGTTGTATTAGATGGTGCTGATGAAGAAGCGGCTAAAGATGTAGCAATGCATGTAGCGGCAATCAATCCTAAATACAAAGATTCTTCAGAAATTTCTGAAGAAGTTATTGCACATGAAAAAGAAATATTAACAAAAGAAGCATTAAACGAAGGTAAACCAATGAATATCGTTGAGAAAATGGTTATTGGTAGATTAAACAAGTACTTAAAAGAAATTTGTTTAGTAAATCAACCATTCGTTAAGGATCCTGATTTAACAGTTGAAAAATTTGTTAAAGGTAAAAACGGAAACATCGTTTCATTCTTACGTTTAGAAGTAGGAGAAGGAATCCAAAAAAGAGAAGACAACTTTGCTGAAGAAGTAATGTCTCAAGTTAACAAGTAAAAAATATAGTAGGACATCAAATTGATGTCCTATTTTATAGAATTTAAGATTGAGTTATTATTAAAATTTTGCGATAATAGTATAAAGGGGGAATAATATGTCAAAAAGAAGAATTATTATTAAATTGAGTGGAGAAGCATTAGCTGGCGAAGGTAATAAGGCAATTGATCCACTTAGAGTGAAAGAAATTGCAAAGGAAGTTAAAGCTGCGTATGATCTTGGGGATTTAGAGATTGGTATCATTGTTGGTGGTGGAAATATCTGGAGAGGTAAAATTGCTGCTGAGATGGGTATGGAGCGTAGTAGTGCTGATTATATGGGAATGATTGCAACAATTTTGAATGCACTGGCATTACAAAATGCAATTGAGGACTTAGGTATTGAAACAAGAACGATGACTAGTTTGAATATTCCCCAAGTTGCTGAACCGTACATCCGTAGAAAAGCAATTAGTAATCTAGATAAAGGCCGCATTGTAATATTTGGTGGAGGTACTGGTAATCCATATTTCAGTACTGATACAACAAGTGCACTTAGAGCTGCTGAGATTGGAGCAAAAGTAATCTTAATGGCGAAAAATGGGACTGATGGTGTATACAATAAGGATCCAAGAAAGTTTACTGATGCAGTGAAGTATGAGGATTTAAGTCATCAAGAAGTACTGGAGTACGGTCTTGAAGTAATGGACTCAACTGCGAGTGCTTTATGCAAGGATAACGATATTGCAATTGTCGTGTTTGACATGAATCAACCTGGTAATATTAGAAGAGCCGCTAGTGGACAAACTATCGGTACAAAAATACATCAATAAGGAGGATTATTATGCCTGATATGATTTTATTAGAAGCAGAAGAGCGCATGGAAGAACGATGCGATCGATTAAGCAAAGAGTTTTCAAAAATAAGAACTGGACGTGCAAATCCAAATATGTTCTCTGAAGTACATGTTGATTATTATGGTGTGCCAACACCAATTAATCAAGTTGGTAATATTGGTGTACCTGAACCAACACAATTAATCGTAAAACCGTACGATAGAAGTATTGTAAAAGACGTAGAAAAAGCAATTTTAGCTGCGAATTTAGGTGTGACACCAAACAATGAAGGAGATCAATTAAGAATTGTGCTTCCTCCTTTAACGACTGAACGAAGAAAAGAATTGGTTAAAGGAATTAAAAAGTATGGTGAAGAAGCTAAGGTGAGTATTCGTAATTATCGTAGAGATGCGAATGATGCGATTAAGAAATTAGAAAAAGATCATGCAATTGGTGAAGATGATTCAAAAGGGTACCAAGAAGATGTCCAAGAATTAACAGATAAGTACATTGAACAAATCGAACAAATCTGTAAAGACAAAGAAGCAGACATTATGAGTATATAGAAAAGAGACAATTTGTCTCTTTTTATTTTAAAAAAAAGACACTTTTCAGTGTCTTTTTAGAATCATATGATTAGAATCTACCTTTAACAACTTCTTCTTCAGTTAAAATACCTGCTGCAACTAATGCTCTTTGGAAAGAAGTGCTTTCTCGTGACATTCTAACTGTTGCACCAGCAATACCGTCAAATGAGTCTTGAGCAGTTTTTGTTGCTCCGGCAGGAACGTCAATACCGAAGAAATTATCATCGTTAACTGCGTCTCCCCATTTTTGTGTTTCCCAATCAACTAATGAAGTAATATCATTTACATTCATGCCAATTAAGTAGTCTTCGATTGCTTCGTAGTTACCTTGCCAACCACCTAGTGAGTGTCTACCGTAATCAAGTGCGAATTCGTCTGGAGCACCTGTTGTAAACATTACACCTAATGATTCAAGTAATTCTTGCATAGTAGAATCTGCGCTTAATCCTTCAAATACACCAAAATCAACCATTACGTGATTATAACCTGCGATATTGAAGATATTTTTACCAGTTAATTCAGACCATGCATCTGGTTTCATAACACCACTACCTGATGTTCTAACTGTAGGAATAAATCCTCCAGCAGTACCATCTACAGTTACACTACCTACTGTAGTAGAGTAATCGTATCCTTGAGGTAATGAAATCTCAAATTGGTATCTAGTTGTCGGATCGACAATTAGTAACGCTGCGCTACCATCTGCATCAACAACAACTGAGTATAATGACATGAAGTCATGTGTATCGATTGTGAACATTGATGTCCCTTTTGCATAACTTGCTCCAGGAGTAGCTGCTTCAGGTGTAACTGATAAATCAACACTTACACGAGCAGTACCATCTTGTCTTGTGTACCAAGAACCATCTTTTAATTTCCAGAATAAAATTTTTGCGTCTAGAATATTACCGTCTTTATCCAATACTAATGTAGTTTCAATTTTTTGTGATGCCTCTTCTAACGTTTTACCAGAAGATTCACCTTTCCATGAGTATCCAACATAAGTTCCAGATAAATCATTTTGCTCCTCTTCTAATTGAGCTTCTAAATCACTTACAGTAGTATTAAGTTCATTTATTTGATTGTCAAGGTCTGTTGTATCAGCTTGACATCCAGTTAAAACGAATAAACCTAATGCGAGTGTAAGTACCAAACATACTTTTTTCATTTTCTTCTCCTTTGATTAGTTTAGATTATAAACCATTATAACAAGAGAGGATTGGATAAGAAAGTGATATTGTAATATTAGTCAATGTTTATAAATAAGGCAGTCTAACCTTAAAAAACTTTAAATAAGCTATTTATAATCAATTATAGATAAGACCATTATGATTACTAAACTGTATTGGTCATTTGATATATCTGTAGAATATTATTGTTGTTTTTACGAGTGATAGACTTCGAATATCGCCCCCTTTCATAAAAATAGAATATATGATATAATAACTATATAGTAAGGAAATCTAACGTAAAGTTGAGGTGATGCCGACATATTTATCATGTAAATGTGTTTTTGGTGTCACTTTTATTTATTTTTTAGAACTGAAAAATAGAAATGCTTTGGGGGTGTTTCTTATCTAGCTTATCGGAATGATAAGTTTTTGATTCAGGTGTGAAAAGAGTATTACATATCCTATTACTTGGTATTTCACAAAAGAAATCGTTTTTTAGTATCGCCAAAAGAGACTAATGTGAGTCTCTTTTTATTAGTATTTTTTTTAATTATATAGTATAATTAAAGATTGTAAATGAGGTGGAAGTATGAGTTTAGAAAAAAGAGTATTACAAGGCAACATTCCAAGTCATATCGCAATGATTCTTGATGGGAATGGTAGATGGGCAAAAAAACGTGGGTTACCACGTACTCTTGGTCATAAAGCAGGTACGGAGAATTTAAAAAATATTGCGCTTGAGTGCCATAAATTAGGGGTTAAAGCGCTTAGTGTATATGCGTTTAGTACTGAAAACTGGAAGAGACCAAAAGAAGAAATTGATTATTTGATGCAACTTCCAAGTTTCTTTGAAGAAGAATATAAGGGGAATTTTAAAGAATATGATATTCGCGTTATATTCTCAGGTAGAAGAGATCGTTTTAATGAAAAAATCACGGAGTTGATTACTCGTGTTGAAGAGAAAACGAAAGATCGTAAAGGGATGATCTTAAATATTTGTTTTGATTATGGTTCTCATACGGAAATAATTGGAGCAGTGAAAGAGATTAGTGAGAAATACAAAGATGGTTCAATTTCACTTGATGATATTAATGTTGAGTTAATGGATCAACATCTATATACGAAGGAGTTACCACCACTTGATTTGTTGATTCGTACTAGTGGTGAGTTACGTATAAGTAATTATTTACTTTGGCAACTTGCGTACAGTGAGCTGTATTTTCCAAAGGTGCCATGGCCAGCATTTAATAAGAAGCAATTACTTAAAGCGATTGATAATTTCCAGAAACGAAATAGACGTTTTGGTGGACTTAAGGAGAAAAAATAATGAAAACTAGAGTATTTACAGGTATTGCTTTAGCACTTATCTTTGTTCCGGTATTTATACTTGGAGGATATCTATTAGATGGATTATTACTTCTTTTAAGTGCAGCCGCTACGTATGAAATTATTAAGATGTTTAATATTAAAAGTAATGTACCGATGTATGTGGTTATTCATGAAGTAGTATCGAGTGCGTTGATGTTTTTTGTACTTCGTTCGTATTTTCAAGGAGTACTTAATTTAGAGTATGTGTTTTACTTATTGATTTTATTACTGATTTTAGGTGCGTTACTTACAGTATTTGAGGAACGTTATACAACGAGTGATCTAAGTAATATGTTGCTGGCAACGTTATATCCTGCATTTGGGTTTGCGGCGATCAGTTACCTTCGTTTTCTTGATTTACACAATATTGGATTCTTATTCACAATTACCATATTTACCGATATGTTTGCGTATATCGTAGGAATCAATTTTGGGAAACATCGTCTTGCGGTGAAGATTAGTCCGAAAAAGAGCTGGGAAGGTAGTATTGGTGGAACTTTCTTTGCATTATTATTTGCGCTACTATACATCTTTGGATTTGGTGTTGAAATGATTGGTAACCTAGAAGTTACTTTGTTAGGTAGCATTGTAATTATTGCTTTATTAAGTATATTTGGACAGATTGGTGATTTAATCGCATCGAAATTTAAACGTGATTACGGTGTGAAAGATTATAGTAATTTATTCCCAGGACATGGTGGTGTGATGGATCGCTTTGATAGCGTGATTTTCGCTGCGATGATTTTGGTATTTATGAGTGAGGTAGTTGGTTTACTATGAATGTATTTATCCTAGGTGCAACAGGTAGTATTGGTCTTCAGACACTTGATATTGTTAGAGCCAGTAATGGTGCTTTTAACGTTGTGAGTGTAGCTGGGAACCGCAATATTGAAAAGATGAGGGAAATTATTCTTGAATTTAGTCCCTTATATGTTAGTATGGGAAAAAGAGATGATGTAGAAGTCATGCAAAAAGAATTCCCTACTGTTGCTTTTGGGTATGGTAGTAGCGGATTGATTGAGGCTGTTACCTTTGGTGAAACCGGTGATGATATCGTTGTAAATGCAATCGTTGGAAGCGCAGGACTTGCCCCTACAGTAGCGGCAATAAAAAAAGGAAGAAATATCGCTTTAGCAAATAAAGAAACACTCGTAATTGGTGGAGAATTAATCAAAGATTTATTAGAGGAGTATCAAGTTAGTCTTTTGCCAATTGATAGTGAACACAGTGCGATTATGCAGTGTTTAAATGGTGAAGATAAAGCGGGAATTAAAAGCATTATTATTACTGCCTCTGGAGGTAGTTTTCGAGATAAGACAAGAGCTGAGTTAAAGCGCGTTACAGTCGCAGATGCACTGGATCATCCAAACTGGAGCATGGGCGCTAAAATAACGGTGGATTCAGCTACGATGATGAACAAGGGATTAGAAGTGATTGAAGCACACTATTTATTTAATGTAGGTTACGAAAAAATAAAGACTGTACTTCATAAAGAAAGTATTATACATAGTATGGTTGAGTTTACGGATACAAGCATCATTGCTCATTTGGGGAATCCCGATATGAGAGTGCCAATTAATTATGCACTTCATTATCCAAAACGTATGCCATATCAAGGTGAACGTTTGGATTTCACCAAACTGAAAGCACTTCATTTTGAAGAGTTATCGTATGAACGATATCCACTTCTAAAGTGTGCGATAGATGCAGGTATTGAAGGTGGACTTATGCCTTGTATACTGAATGCTGCAAATGAGGCAAGTGTGCATCTATTTTTACAAGGAAAAATCACATTCTTAGCGATTGAAGACATTGTACAAAAGTGTTTAGATGTGTTTGAGAATGATCATGATATTAGTATTGAGAAGATTTTAGAAAAAGACCAACAAGTAAAAGACTATGTTTTACGTAAATATAGTTAAAGGAGCTACGAAATATGGAAGTGATTATTAGTATATTAGTATTTGTTTTTGTGTTAGGATTAGTAATCTTGATACATGAATTAGGACACTTTATCTTTGCGAAACGTGCAGGGATTCTTTGTCATGAATTTAGTTTAGGTATGGGACCAGTTTTATGGAGTAAACGAATTGGTGAAACGTTATATGCGGTACGTGCAATCCCCGTTGGTGGGTATGTAATGATGAGTGGTGAAGAGGTAAATGATGAATTCGTTAGACCTGGACAGCAGGTTCGTCTTCAATTTAGCCCCACCGGTGAAGTAGAAAAGATTTATTTGGATATTGAACATGAAGAATGTGAACAATATGAGTTAGTAACAATCCAGACACTAGATTTATCAGGAATTGATGGTAAAAAATTAGTGTTAAATGAATACACTGTAAAACGAGATGCATTTTACGTGATGAAAAATAAAGAAATGCAAATATCTCCGTTTGATAGAGGATTTAATGGAAAGACAAAATGGCAACGATTCTTAGCGATTTTCGCAGGACCAGCAATGAATTTTGTACTTGCATTCTTTGTATTTATTCTTGTAGGATTAATCGTTGGATTTCCACAAATGGATTCTACAATATTAGGAGAGATTGATGAAACTGCACCTGCGCATGAATTTTTGCAGGAAGGTGATGAAATCGTAATGGTAGATGGTATTGAGGTAGATGACTGGGGAGATATTTCAGATGTGCTAGATGCAAAACCTGGTGATCGCGTGCGTGCCTTTACTGTGAAACGAGATGGTGTATTACTCGAAGATGATATCATGGTAACACCTGTTATTTACTTTTATAGTGTTGGATTCCATAGTGCTATTGATGCTGGGAACTCTCTTGTAATTGGTGCTGTTAATGAGAAAACACTTGCTGGTATTGCTGGATTTGAGGAAGGCGATGAGTTACTAAGCGTTGGTGGAGAAACAGTATTTACATGGGATGATGTAATTGATAATGTGATGGAAAATGCGATCCTTAACAATCCAGATCCAAGTCTTGATGATCAAGAAAAAATACCATTATCATTCACTGTTTTACGTGATGGTAATGAAGTGAATCTTGTGATAAAAGAGCCGTATAGTAAGGATTTGATAGAATCACAAGGTGTGCGTGTTGTAGATAATATTGTTGGGATTAGTCCTGAGTATAAGTTCCATTTAGGTAAAAGTGTTTTAGGTGGATTTAGTGGAATTAAAAATTCTGCGGGAATGATCTATACAACACTTGATTTATTGTTTAATAGTTATGAAGTGAGTCCTTCGCAATTAGCAGGACCAGTTGGAATATATAGTATTACTTCAAGTGCATTAGAAGGTGGATTTGTTTCACTGATGAGCTGGGTAGGATTACTTAGTGTAAACTTAGGTGTTATCAATTTACTACCAATTCCAGCGCTTGATGGTGGTCGATTAGTATTTTTAGGATATGAAGCAATTACGAATAAGAAACCAAATAAGAAATTTGAGAATTCGCTTCACTATTTAATGTTTTTATTGTTGATGGGATTCTTTGTCTTTATCACATATAATGACATTTTACGTTTATTTAATATAGGATAGAAGGTGAAAATATGAAACAAAGTATGTTATTTGTACCTACGTTAAAAGATGCACCAAAAGATGCAGAGGTAAAGAGTCATAAATTGATGGCTAGAGCTGGGTTGATTAAACAAGTTGCAGCTGGTATTTATACATATTTACCATTAGGGTACAAAGTGATTAAAAAGATAGAACAAATTATCCGCGAAGAGTTGGATAAAATAGAATGTAGTGAGTTACTAATGCCTGCATTACAACCAAGTGATTTATGGGAAGAATCGGGTAGATGGGACAAATATGGACCTGAGTTAATGCGTCTTAAGGACCGTAAGGAAAGAGATTTCTGTCTTGGACCGACACATGAAGAAATTATTACACAAGTGGTCAGAGACCATTTGAATAGCTATAAGAAGTTACCGGTATGTTTGTATCAGATTCAAACTAAGTTTAGAGATGAAATGAGACCTCGATTTGGACTGATGAGAGGCCGTGAATTTATTATGAAAGATGCCTATAGTTTTAGTGATTCAGAGGAAGATTTAGAACGTTGGTATCGATTGTTCTCAACTGCGTATACTGAGATATTTGAACGTTGCGGATTAGAGACAAAGATTGTAAAGAGTGATCCAGGACAAATCGGTGGAGACGAAGCAGATGAGTTTATGGTCATGAGTGAAGTTGGAGAAGATACGATTACGTATTGCACAAGTTGTAGTTATGGTTCTAATCAAGAACATAGTGGACTTGAAGAGGGAGACAAATGCCCTGTGTGCTCTGGCACAATTGCAGTAGCAAAAGGAATTGAAGTTGGAAACATCTTTAAGCTAGGTACAAAGTATTCAGATCCGATGAAAGCAAACTTCATTGGTCAAGATGGAAAACCAAAACCAATCATTATGGGATGCTATGGACTAGGTATATCTAGAACGTTAATGGCGAGTGTTGAGCAGCACTCAAGTGACGATGGAATTGTATGGCCAAGTGAGATTGCACCGTTCGATATTCACGTTGTTCCTGTGAACCTGAAAGATGAGGATCAAAAGACTTTATCTGACGGTTTATATAAGGAGTTGAAAGCACAAGGATTCGATGTCTTAATCGATGATCGAAATGAACGTGCAGGTGTAAAATTTAAGGATGCTGATTTAATTGGAATACCGGTCAGAATCGTTGTTGGTAAGGATGCAAAAGAAGGCAAGGTAGAAGTTATTAAGCGAACTAAAAATATTCGTGAAGTTGTTTTGGTTTCAGATATAGCAACATACTTATAATATAAGGAAAGAACCTACTTGATTGAGTAGGTTTTTTTATTGGGAAAGAGGTGCTTTATATTATATATAATAAGGATAGGAAAAAGCGAAATAATAAAAATCAAAAAAAAGTAAACAAAGTGGTTGACAAATCTGCTGTGGTTTTATATACTTTTAAGTGCGGTGAAGAAAGCCAAGGGGGTTTTTAACACCTTTTAAAATGTCTTGAGCAGGTATTGAATTACCAATCAAAACAGTTTGAAAAATGTATTAAAAAAAAGTTTTAAAAAGTAGTTGACATTAAAGAGGAAATTTAATATACTCTTTATTGCGGCCACCAAAAATGGCTGAGAAAAAAGCACAAGAAAATAACAAAAAAACTTTTATAAAAGTGTTGACAATGATATCTTACTTATAGTAAAATATTAAACGCACGCTATATAAAAGTGTGCGACCAATTAGGTCTTTGAAAACTGAATAGAACAAGTCAATTTGAGTTAAGGAAGATGTACTTATAATTTTAGATTATAATTAAACAATTCATATAATTATGGAGAGTTTGATCCTGGCTCAGGATTAACGCTGGCGGCATGCTTAACACATGCAAGTCGAACGCTCTCGAACTTCGGTTCAATGAGAGAGTGGCGAACGGGTGAGGAACACGTAAGAAACCTGCCCTACAGACGAGGATAACCATTGGAAACGATGGCTAATACTGGATAGGATATAAAACCGCATGGTTTAATATTTAAAGAAGCTTTCAAGCTTCGCTGTTGGATGGTCTTGCGCTGCATTAGCTAGTTGGTAAGGTAACGGCTTACCAAGGCGACGATGCATAGCTGGTCTGAGAGGATGAACAGCCACACTGGGACTGAGACACGGCCCAGACTCCTACGGGAGGCAGCAGTGGGCGCAAGCCTGACCGAGCAATGCCGCGTGAATGATGAAGGCCTTCGGGTCGTAAAATTCTGTTATTAGGGAAGAACACGTAGTTTAGGAAATGATTCTACGCTGACGGTACCTAATCAGAAAGCTCCGGCTAACTACGTGCCAGCAGCCGCGGTAATACGTAGGGTGCAAGCGTTATCCGGAATTATTGGGCGTAAAGCGTGCGTAGGCGGTTCGTTAAGTCAAATCTGAAAGCCCCCAGCTTAACTGGGGAGGGTGATTTGAAACTGGCGGACTTGAGTACGGCAGAGGTTAGTGGAATTCAATGTGTAGCGGTGGAATGCGTAGATATATTGAGGAACACCAGTGGCGAAGGCGGCTAACTGGACCGGAACTGACGCTGATGCACGAAAGCGTGGGGAGCAAACAGGATTAGATACCCT
>CAZZAP010000003.1:0-218 GCA_964652375.1 uncultured Candidatus Izemoplasmatales bacterium | reverse complement strand
GTAGTCCACGCCGTAAACGATGAGAACTAAGTGTTGGGGTTACTCAGTGCTGAAGTTAACGCATTAAGTTCTCCGCCTGGGGAGTACGATCGCAAGATTGAAACTCAAAGGAATTGACGGGTCTCCGCACAAGCGGTGGAGCATGTTGTTTAATTCGAAGATACGCGAAGAACCTTACCAGGTCTTGACATCTTCTTGATCGTCCTAGAGATAGGATT
>CAZZAP010000002.1:0-101434 GCA_964652375.1 uncultured Candidatus Izemoplasmatales bacterium | reverse complement strand
AATTCGTGAAAGGTCTTTCTCAATTTTCTTAACTTAACGACATTGATCAATTGATGTCTTTTTTTATTATGATATTATCTGAAAAGTGGTATAATAGTAATAGTTATTATTAGGGGGTATCTTATGAAAGAAAAGAAACGATTGGCTATATTACAAAATATGGCAATTATAACATTGGTAATTATTTCACTATATTATATTAATAAACTATTTGGAAATCAAATTGGTTTACTATTTAAAGCAATAAATACGGTCTTATTACCTTTTGGTATTGCACTCTTTATTAGCTATTTACTTGCACCACTTGTAAAGTTTATTGAGTCGAGGTTTAAGATTAAGAGACGCTGGGCAACTGTCGCGATTGTACTCTTTATTTTACTAGTTGTTGCGAGTCTGTTTTTCTTCATTATTGGAATCACGATTTATCAACAAGCAGAACAGTTTTTATTAACCGACTGGGATAATATTATTGGCTCTATTGAAGCATTTGTTCAGGATAATGAGTTTTTTGTTGATTTATATGATCAATTCTCTGAATATTTAACAGTCCAAGATGCAAGTCCAATTATCTTTAATGTTCTTAATATTATTGAAGGTTTTGTTGGCCTAGTTGTTACAATTGTGTTGGTACCTGTATTTTTAGTATTCTTATTACACGACAAGCAACGTATTTTCGAAGGTATTATTCGAGTGATTCCTGCAAAATATTGTTTCCATGTTGAAGAGCTGGGAATTAGGGCAAACGATGTCATTGAGAAATACTTTAACGGTAGATTTCTAAGCATGTTTATTGTCAGCATAATGTTTACAGTAGTTTTACTAATCTTTGGGTTTAGTCTAGATAAAGCGATATTCTTTGGATTTACATTAGGATTCTTAGATATCATTCCTTATATTGGTGGTTTTGTGGGAATTATGCTTCCGGTTTTATTCTCATTTACCATAACAGATACAGTATTGTTTGGACAATGGGCCTTTATTGGGTTGATTGCTTGTAATCTTGTGATACAGTTCTTACAAGGGAATGTTATTCAACCTTATATTATGGGTAAAGAAGTGAATTTACACCCGTTATTAGTGCTTTCAAGTTTTATTTTCTTTGGTGCCTTGTTTGGGATTACAGGAATTATCCTCGCAATTCCGATTACTGGTACAATAAAGACCACACTTGAGTACTATGCAAGTGATATAAAAGAGATGAGAAAAACATAAAAAGATGCGACCGCATCTTTTTTTTTCTAACGTTTGGTGCATAGTGTTGTTAGAGAAATCTAGCTGAAGCTTTATTAAGCCAAAAATCGATGTTTTTATTTTAACGATTATTTTTCTATTTATAAAGTCATCATCTGGAGCTTTGTATAGCGAACAAAGAAACTTGGTAACAACACTATGCACCAAACGTCAGTTTTTTTTTACACTTATATCTTTATATGATAAAATATACCTAGTATATAGCTATTATTGGAGGGCATTATGAAACGGATATGGATTATACTAGGGCTATTGTTATTTATTACAATCCCTAATGTCAAAGCAGCAGATTATATAGATATATTTAATGGTCTTGGAGTATCTTTGAACTGCACTGGTGAAGACGCGGATATTCATGAGATTGATATTCTTATTTTACGTAGTGAACTTGATGAAGAGGATATACTCACTGAAATAAGACCTTTGTTTAGCACGCAAGTTCCAAATTATGATAATTTAAGTCATTTAAATGATCAAGAATGGGTTAGTTATCGTGCTTTTTATAAAGGTGGCGAAACTACTTTTAGCGATGAATGCGAGTATGATTTTGATCTTGATTTAAATGATAATGATTTATTTAAAACAATCAAGTTAGTATATTATTCTGTTGATGGTGAAACATTATATACAAGTGATTCTATCACACTACCAACCTCGAAGTTTTATCAAGATGCAAAAGCATTATTGTACTTTGATATGCAAACGTATGGGGTGGAAGAAAGAATCCTCGTAAACACAAAAATAGAAGTGATAATTTGGTTTATTAGTTTAATACTTGTAACACCTGCCTTAGCAATCGCACGATATATTACTGCATTTTTGTTTAATTTATGTTACAAGAAGAAATATCACATTCCACTTATTTCAGCTTTGGTGTTTGCTGTTTTATTTACAATTGGATGGCTGGTATTATCTTGGCTACCATTCTTAATTACAGGGATTATGTTTGCCTTGGTGTATATAACGATTGATGCTGTAGTGCTATACAAGTTATTCCTTTATGAAGAAGGGAAAGCTACTGCTTTTTGGTATTATGTAGTTAGTTCCATTGCAATGTTTGTTTTATTTTTATTTATCGCGTTTTTCGGGTCGATGTAAGGGGAAATCATATACAAAGGAGACAAGTATGAATTTCTGGAATGATGTACCTTTTGAGCAAAGAGTAAATTTGTTTGATACAAGTCACATAATGTTTATCTTAAGTGTGATTGTGATTGTTGGTTTGTTTATTTATAAGCTTGATGTTGTTAAGAGAAACAAAGATCTAACGAGAAAAATATTGATTGGTATTAGTGCTATTCAGTTAATTGCGCTATACTCATGGAGTTTTCTTGAACTAGGGTTTAGTTTAGAAGCAGGACTACCGATTCATTTATGTAGAATGAGTTCACTACTTGGTATGTATTTTTTAATTACTGAAGATACACGTGTTTTTCATGCATTATACTACATGAGTGCATTTGTTATCATTGCGATTATGATGCCTGTGAATGTACATCCAATTTACACGCATGTAATTGGGTATAGTTATCAAATAAGTCATATTATGATTATTCTTGTTTGGATTTTAGGTGTGCTTGTGTATGGATATCGACCTACATTTACCATAATGCATAAAGCGATACTTGCCTTATTGATCATTACATTACTAGTATGGAGATTCAATTATCTGGTTGGTGATGGAGAGTATCTATATCTAAGAGGAGATGTGAATCGACCATTTCTAAAAGAGATGCATGATTTACTTTGGATTAGTATAACACTTGTTATTAGTTATATAATAATGATGTTTATGACGTATATATTAAGGGAGAAAGAGGATGGTTTACCTACTAGCGAATGAGATAACAGTTACGGATTTTTATGAATTTATTGAGAAGGTAAAAGAAATTTATGAGTCGCTTGGTGTGTTTGCAGCAATAGGACTTCCGTTTTTAGAGACATTGTTTCCGTTTTTACCACTTTTCTTGATGAATGCATTTAACATGTTAAGCTATGGACCAATTACAGGGTACTTATACTCGTATATTGGGACTGTTCTTGGGACAGTTGTTATTTTCTTCTTTATGAGGTATATATCAACAAAAGAGTACAAAAAACAACGGAAAGAAAAACCGCGCATTAAGAAAGTTTTAAACTGGATTGAAACGACTCATCCTGTACTTCATATATTGGTTTTAATGATCCCATTTAGTCCAACGTTTATGATTAATTACTCGATGGGATTAACAAAAATGAAAGTGAGAACATTCTTAATGATTACGATGATATCTAGAGGGCTATTGTTACTCATTTGTGTGCCGTTTGGAATGACATTGATATCGTATTACAATAGCGGTGAGTTTGGTGGAGTTGAAGTACTTTGGCTAAGCATTATGGGATTAGTTGTATTAGCAAGTATTATCATTGGCCAAATAGTGACGAAAAAGATTAAATATAACTAGCTTTAATTTAGTGTAATGAATGTAGAATGTAACCTAGCTATAAAATTTTGCATTCTAGATAAATTATGTTCAAAAAGAAATTCATTTATGATATAATTTTTAGTGGATAAATGGGAGGGATTGTATGCAACGAGTAGAGGATCTAATTAAGGAAACAGATGCATCAAAAATCAAATTTTATATTGAGAACAACGAATTGATTATTGAGTTGTATCGAAAACGAGGGCTTTCTATTGTTGAGTTAGTCGTAGAACACAAACTTCTAAGGGATAGGTACAAAGAGATAACAGGTAAAGAATATAGAGACAGATAACCCTATCTGTCTTTTATTTTTGATACGCTCACCTTTGCTTTTTCGACATGGTTTGATATAATTAATATAGTGTAACAAATGAGAAGGGGGCATAAATGATGTTTTATATTGTAGATATGAAAGAAGCAGCAAAAAAGAGGTTATCAGGTGAGTGGGGATCAGGTATTCTTTATTCGCTAGGACCAACGTTTATTATGTCGATTGTAACTCTCACGACATCTAGCGTATTTACGCCACTAGTAGAGGGAGATTCAGTACTTAACATCGTCTTACTTATAACGTGGCTTGTTTTAATTTTACTGCTTGGTGCAATTACATCTTTTATGTCAGTTAACCTGGTTGTGAAGTTTACAAGATACGATGAAAAGATAGATTTTTTCCTTGGGTGGAAACCACTTAAAAGTTTCGCAAGATACTGTGGCTTTCAAGTTTTATTTGGAATTGTCGTATTACTCGTTTTCAGTCTTGTTCTCATTACATTCTTTTCATCAGAGATCAAAATGCTATTAGTTGATTTTGATTCTATTACTGAGAATGATATATTTGATATGTTTTTTTCCTTTGCAGCAGTGTATTTTATCACTTTTATTGTTGTTTTGGTCCTTCAAATCAAATTTATGTTTGTTCCACAAATTATTGCTCATGAAGAAAAAGGAATCTTTGAAGCGATTACTGATTCATGGCAACTTACAAAAGGAAATTTCTTTCGTTTAATTGGATTCTATTTATCATTTACAGGTTGGTATATTTTAGCACAAATAACGTATGGACTTGGATTACTATACTTTATGCCGTATTTTACCGTAAGTAAGGTGGAATTATATTTTGCACTTATTAATTATCAAGTAGATGAGGCAAAAAAACAGGAAGAAACTGAAGAAGTACTGATCGAGGAAGAAGAGCAATCTACGCAAGAAGAAGATCCATTTGATGTTTAGACACAGCTTTTGCTGTGTTTTCATTTTATTCTTTATTTTAGTTCTAAATTCAAGTATAATTAAACAGACTTAAGGAGCGTGATATTGATGTTAAAAGGTAATTTAGTTTATGGACAATCTGGGGGTCCTAGTGGCGTAATTAATGCAAGTGCATACGGTGTAATTCATGAAGCACTAGAACATCAAGAAGCTATCGAAAAAGTGTATATCATGAAACACGGTATCGATGGATTGATGAATGACAACTTGATTGATGCTAATGAGATTTTAGATCAAATTGATTTATTACCAAAAACACCTGCCAGTGCGTTTGGGAGTATTCGTTTTAAAATGCCTAGTGAAGATGAAAAACTGTATCAAAACATATTTGATGTTATCAAAAAATATAACATCCGTTACTTTGTTTATAATGGTGGAAATGATTCTATGGATACTTGCGTAAAAATGGAACGTTATGCAAAAAAGATTGACTATGATTTACGTGTAATTGGTGTACCAAAAACAGTAGATAATGATTTGCCTTTTACAGATCATACACCGGGGTTTGGTAGTGCTGCCAAATATATCATTAATACGATTATGCAAACCAAATTAGATAGCACTGTTTATCCAAAAGGAAAAGTAACAATTGTCGAAATAATGGGTAGACATGCAGGGTGGTTAACAGCTGCTTCTGAAATTGCAAATCTAAATGGATTAGGTCCTGACTTGATTTATTTACCGGAACATCCAGTAAGTGTTGATAAAATGATTGAAGATGTAAAAGACATCTATTACAAACATAAAAACTGTCTAATAGCTGTAAGTGAAGGAGTTAGAGACTTAGAAGGAAACTTAATTGGTGCAGCTAATAATTATAAAGATGCATTTGGTCATAGCCAGTTAGGCGGAGTGGGTGTAAAACTTGGAGAGATGATTAAGTCAAAAGCAAATTTACTGTACAGAGCGATTGAACTTAGCACAACTCAAAGAAGTGCATCATTTATACAAAGTGAAACCGATGTAGTCGAAGCAATTCAAGTTGGTAAACACGCAGTAAGATATGCTCTTAATGGTGAATCTGGTAAGATGATTACGATCAATCGTGTATCTGATGATCCGTATGATGTTGAATACAAAACTCATCCAGTTATAGACGTTGCGAACAAGGAGAGAAGTATGCCTGAGTCCATGTTTACAGATGGAAAACTTAACGATACATTTATTTCCTATATGTTGCCACTTATTGAAGGGCAACATGAAACGATTTATGAACAGGGAATGCAAAAATTATTTATACTGAAAAAGTCCTAAACAGGACTTTTTTTATTTGTCATAGATTTGTCATAATGTTTTCATACTTTTGGCACAACGATTTACTATAATTGAAGTAGAAAATCGAAAGGGTGATTGGATGAAAAAATTTATAGTAGTAGGAATGCTCTTGTTAACAGTGCTGTTAAGTGGATGTGCACAAGATGCAATGGAAGAAGAGTTTATTGAAGACGATAGTGGTTGGGAGTTGTCGGATGAAGAGTTTATTGATGAAAATAGTGGTTGGGAGTTATCAGATGAAGGGATTCCAACGTATGATTCAGAATTTGAGGTTGACGAAGAACATGGTGGAGACGTACTAGCATCTAATGATACTCCAGCTTTGGAAACAAGGAAGATTATCTATACAGCAAATTTATCAATGGTTGCGACTGATCCTGAGGCAATATATCAGGACATTGTCTCAAAACTACCAACATACGATGCATATTTTGAGGCAGAAAACATTAATGCAGAACGATATACAATTACCATCCGTGTATTGTCAGCGAACTTAATGGATTTTGTGAATGATATTAAAGGACAAGGTGAAGTAATCGTGTACTCAAAATCTTCACAAGATGTAACAAATGAGTATTCTAGATTTGAAGCGGAATACACCGCAAAGCAGACAGAGTATGATCGTATCTTTGAATTACTAGAGGCTGCGACAGAATTAAGTGATATCTATTCACTTAGTAATAAACTCGCAGATTTAGAAGCTGATTTAAATGAAATTGGGCTTCATTTAACAACGTACGATTCATTAGTAGATTATTCGACAATTAATTTAACGATAACAAAAATTGAAAACTTAGAATCACTGATGGAAACATCAACTAAACCAGGATTAACGTTTGAAAACAGCGATGAGACTTCAATTTCAATTATCGTAAGCAATCACAGTGAAAATTCCTCAACATTTTATATTGTTGTGAAGCAAAATGGAGAAGAAATAACAACACTAACAAAAGAACTTGTTAGTGAAGCAAAAGAAGAGTTGTTATTTGAAAATCTAGATCCTGATACGGAATACAAATTTGAAGTATATTCAACAGAAGATAACCGTTTAACATCAAATCCGCAAACAATGACAATCACAACTGATGCTACATATGGAAGCACACTTAGTAATGTCTTTACTAGCTCAGTAGATAGTTTAGTAACATTGTTCCAGTGGTTATTGATTATTGTATTAGCGTTGGTTCCTTATCTAGTTGTGTTTAGTGCAGTATTTGTTCCAGGATTTATCATTTATAAAAAAACACGAAAAACAGTATAATTAAGAAAGAGGCTTATTTATAAAAGCCTCTTTTTTTATAAATATATACACTTCGTTTTGTAGAAATGCATACTCTTTGTTATAATGCCTTGTGGAGGTGCTATTATGGAACTACTTATATCGTTTTTACCAATCTTATTACCATTTATATTTTTAGTGTTATTACGCTATCCTGCAAGCAAGGGTATGTCACTTAGTTTTATTATTGTGCTGCTAGCTAGCTTTTTCATATGGGATATGGAACTAAAAGTACTACTGGCATCTATTTTACAAGGTGCACATAAAGCATTTGGGATTTTAATTATTTTATTTGGTGCCATCTTTATGATGAATATCTTAAAAATGAACGGTGCAATTGATCGCATTAATGTTGGATTTGGAAATTTAACAAAAGATATGCGCATCCAAGTAGTTATTATTGCGTACTTGTTTGGCGCTCTTATTGAAGGTGTTGCAGGTTTTGGAACACCAGCAGTGGTAGTTGCTCCTTTACTAGTTGCACTTGGATTTAGTCCCATTAGTGCTGCTACGGTTGCATTAATTTCTAATAGTGTACCTGTACCATTTGCAGCAATAGGAACTCCCATCACAATTGGATTAGGTAGTGTAAAAAACTCTCCTGAGTTTTTTAATGATGTGGCAAGATATATCACAAGTATTGACTTTTTAGCCGGTGCACTAATGCCTACTATTGTCGTTGTTGTATTGATTACATTTTTTGGGAAAGACAAGAAAAAACAAGATTACCTAAGCATTTTACCTTGGACATTATTTATTGGGTATTCATATACAGTGATTGCCTTTATATTAGCACGAACAGTTGGGTATGAGTTTGTAACGATTGGTGCCTCTGTGTCAATGTTATTTATCGCAACTCTCTCCGTGAAATACGGTTTCTTGATTCCGAAAGAAGAATGGACAAAAGCTAGCACAAACAACATTGAACGAAATGATAGTTCAATGTCACTGTTACGTGCTTGGATTCCTTATGGAATTGTGATTCTCTTATTGATTTTATCAAGAGTAGTATTACCGATAAAAGAATTCTTTAGAACGTTTATTGATTTATCATATAACGAAATATTAGGATTTGAAAGTATCAACTCTGCATTACTGTTCTTATATTCTCCTGGAGTCATTATTATCATTGCTGCATTACTTTCTGTATGGATACAAAAGGCAAATAAGAAAAATATAGTTGTTGCTTCTCACATAAGCATAAAAAGTGTAAAGGGAGCAGCATTATCACTTGTTCCCACATTAGCAATGGTTTCCATTTTTTCAAACTCTGCAATCAATGGTTCTGATTTTGTTAGTATGCCAGTATATTTGGCAACTTTCTTAGGAGAGTACTTTAATGGTATTTGGACTTTGCTAGCTGCATATGTTGGTGAGTTAGGATCGTTTATAGCAGGAAGTGCAACGGTTAGTGCAATTACATTTAGTCCTGTTCAACAAAGTATTGCATCTAGTTACGGATTGAATGAGAACTTAATTCTATCTCTTGGTTTACTAGGTGGAGCAGCAGGTAATATGATTTGTGTTCATAATGTTGTCAGTGTCGCTACAGTGGTAGATGCAACAGGAGAAGAAGGTACGATTATTAAGAAAACATTACTACCTGCATTACTGTATGCATTAATTGTTGGATTGGCAGCGATTATTATATTTTAAAACAGTACTACCTTTGATATAATTGACATAAAGATGGTGATTGTATGAGAAAAGCATGGTATTTATTAATCGCAGTATCAGGAAATGCACTTGGAACAGTGCTGATGAATAGCACTGGTTTAGGAATGACAGCTTGGGGTGCTAGTTCAAGTAATGTAGCTAACTTCTTCATGTGGCCTCTAAGTAGAGGATTTCTCCTGCTTAGCGTTTTGTTTTATATTACTGCGATACTAATTAGGAAAAAGTTTATCTTATTAGAAATGGTATTATCATTTTCATTTATGATTGGATTTATGCTCTTTACAGATATGTTTACTGAGCTATTCCCAGATTTATCGTCTTTACATATTTTTTTGCGAGTAATTATTAATCTATCAGGATTCTTTATTTTATTCTTTGCAATCGCAGTTCACATCAAAGTGAACATAGCAGTTCACCCAATGGATGTATATTTAAAAGAGATGCAAATTAAATGTAATAGTGTAAAAATTGGTTCATATATTAGTTACGCTAGTGCATTCGTAATAGCGATTGTATTTGGTCTCTTGCACAGAGAGATTACTGACATTGGCTTTGGTACAGTTATGACGTTGCTTTTCGGAGGAATCTTACTTGATTTTTACAATAAAAAAATATTATATAAATGGAAATTCTAATAAAGTATTCGTAAAGAATACTTTTTATTATGACTTGCAGAATTTAAGGATAAATAATTCCTTTGAAAATTATATTATTTGTAATGAAAACGTGGTCTTAGGTATATCTAATAGATAAAAACAGCGTTCTTATTTGAAAATTGACCAGTAAATTAACCATTGGCTCATCAGGAATAATGCTTTGATAATCAAAATAATATTAAGTTAATCATAATTAACTATGTTAATATGATTAAATAGCCATTTAAAGTAGGTGTAAGTAGATATATTCAAAGCTAACACAAAAAAATAATGGCTCATATTAGAATTGACTTTTTCTATGTAAAATCTCAAAAAACTCTTGCAATTGTAAAATTAGTGTGCTAAATTAAGGGTGTATAAAATAAATATTCAAAAGGCAAATACGAGGAAACTTGTAGACGCAAAGTCACGGAGCTAACGAGTAATCTATGCTGGCCGGACCGCAATATTTGATGTTCGTCATCTACCTGATCTTTCTTTACAAGATGATAAAAAATATATTGTGAATGCGTCTAAGTATTAGGCGCATTTTTTGTATATTATTTTATGCAAAAAAACATAAGGAGGATTTATATGAGTGACAAATCTAACAACAGAATTAACGTTGGAGTGGATCTTGGAACGACTAACCTTCTAATTTATGTTGAGGGTAGAGGTACAGTATTTAATGAACCATCATTTATCGCTGTAGATAAGGCAAGTGGTAAAGTGGTTTCTGTCGGCTACGAAGCAGCTGAATTATTAGGAAAAGTTCACAACAAGGTCGAAGTAGTAAAACCATTGAACGGAGGTGTAATTTCTGATATTGATGTGATTCGAGAGATATTGGCTTTCACTTTTGATGAATTATTCGTCAAAAACTATAACCATATTAATAAGTTACTTATTTGCATTCCCTCAGAAATTACGGAAACTGAAAAAGCAGCTATTTTACAACTTGGCGTGGAACTTGGTATTGAAGATACTAGGATTGATGAAGAAATCAAAGCAGCTGCAATTGGTAGCGGAGTTGATATTTACACTCCATCTGGACATTTGGTTGTTGACATTGGCGGAGGAACTACAGATTTTGGCGTGTTATCTTTAGGTGACGTAGTTCTTTCAAAATCGATCAAAGTAGCTGGGGATTACTTTGACAGACAAATAACAAACTATGTAAAGGAAGTTCATAAACTAGAAATCGGTCCACAAACTGCAGAAAAAGTGAAGATTCGACTTTCATCTTTAACAGGAGATTTACCTTGCGATGAGGAAGGTAATGAACTTACTGCAAAGGCAATGGGAAGAGATTTAGTTAGTGGGTTACCACAACAAGTTATTATAAAAGCAAGTGAAATAAGGGAAATATTATTAGAAAGTTTTGAATCAGTTAAATCTACACTAATTGCAACACTTGAGCACACTCCACCAGAACTAGCTGGTGATCTTGTTGATAATGGTATTATTATCACAGGTGGCGGAGCTAAAATTAAAGGTATTAAAGAGTATTTCGAGGATGTATCAAAGGTTGATGTGCATATTTCAAGTTCACCACTAACATCAGTAGTGGATGGTACGAAGAGACTACTAAAAATGAATAAAAATCACTATTTTGGAGAGTTTTAATCATGGCTGATAAAATGGGATTAGGAATTGATTTAGGTACGGCAAACCTATTAGTATACCTCGAGAAAAAAGGCATTATCTTTAATGAACCTTCTGTAATTGCATTTGATCGTGAAAGTGGTAAAATCGTTGCTGCTGGTGAAGATGCTCACAAGATGGTTGGAAAAGTACATGACAAGATTAGTGTAATTAAGCCACTTAAGAATGGTGTAATTAGTGATATGAGAGCAGCTAAAAGTTTGCTTTCATACGTATTAGAAAAAGTAGAGAATTTAACTGAAAAAGAATTATCAAATTCACAGTGCGTAATGTGTTGTCCAAGTGAAGTAACAAAGATTGAACGAGATATTATGATTGAATTAGCATTAAACATGGGAATTGACGATGTTCTTATTGATGAAGAAGTAAAAGCAGGAGCACTTGGTGCAAACGTGGATATATTCAAATCAAGAGGAGTAATGATCGTTGATATCGGTGGAGGAACTACCGATGTAGGTGTGATTTCATATGGTGACATTGTGTTATCAAGAACTATCCGCATGGCAGGTAATTTTGTGGATACTGAAATCGCAAAATTTGTGAAGCAAAAAGAAAAAGTAGAAATTGGTGAGTTAACTAGCGAACGTGTAAAAATAGAACTTGCTGATCTTCGTGAAAATAGTAAAGAAGTAACGAATAAATACGCAGGTAGAGATATCGTACGTGGTATCCCTAAATGGGTAAATGTTTCAACAAAAGATGTATCAAAAGTATTGGTTCCAACATACGAAGAAGTAGTTAAATTAATCGCAGCAGTACTAAAAGATACACCACCAGAATTAAGTGCAGATATTTATGAACACGGTATCTTACTTACTGGAGGCGGAGCCTTAGTTAAAGGTGTTGAAGAGTTCATAAGTTCTCGCATTAAAGTACCTGTAAAAGTAGTTAGTAATCCTTTAACATGTGTTGCTGAAGGATCTAAATACTTACTAAAAAATCGTGGGGATTACTTAGTAAACCCACTGAAATTATAAGAGGTGAAAAAAATGGCAAACGGTAAACTTATGAATCGAAAAAAATTAATAAAAATAGGTATCGACTTAGGAACTGCGAATCTTCTTGTTTTTGTAGAAGGTGAAGGAATTATCTTCAATGAACCAAGCGTAATCGCAACAGAGTATAATACAGGCGAAGTAATCGCTGTTGGATATAATGCTGCCAGAATGATTGGTAGAGGACATCATGGAATTAAAATTGTAAGTCCACTGAACCAAGGTGTGATTTCAGATATGGATGCAGCTGCTAAATTAATTGAGATTGCTGTAAGAAAAGCAGAAAATATTGATATTAATTTAAAAGCTTCTACACTATTAATCTGTTGTCCAAGTGAAGTAACACAAATAGAACGTGATGCAATGGTAGAGTTAGCACAAACATTAGGTGTACCAGATGTATTTATCGAAGAAGAAGTGAAAGCTGGAGGTATCGGCGCTGGTCTAGATATCTACAGTTCACAAGGTGCAATGGTAATAGACATTGGTGGAGGAAGTACGGACATTGGTGTATTATCATTAGGTGATATCGTTGTTAGTGAATCAGTGCGTATTGCAGGGAATTACTTAGATCAAGAAATTATTAACCACTTGCAATATCATCATGGACTAATGATTGGTAAGAAAACTGCACAACGTATTAAAGAAGAAATTGGTACGTTAAAAGAAACATTAACAGATAAAAAATCAACATATGCAAATGGTCGCGATGTTGTAACTGGATTACCACGTAAGATTACAGTTACACAAAAAGAAGTTAGAGATCTCTTTATTGAACCATTTAGAGATATTTCAAACACGATTTTAAAAGTATTACAAAACACACCTCCTGAATTAAGCGCGGATATCATTCAAACAGGAATGCTTGTTAATGGTGGATGTGCACTAATTGAAGGTGTTGATGAATTCCTTGAAAAAGAAATCGGATTAGAAACTAAAATTGCAAAGAATCCTTTAACCGCAATTGTAGAAGGTACAAAAGTGCTTCTACAAAATCGTGGAAATTACTATATTAAACCAGTCGATTAATTTGAGCAAAGAAGAAAAATTAGGCTTTAGTTCCATAGTAGTTTTAGTTTTCATTATGATTTCGGCTGTACTTCAAGATCAACTTTGGTTACTTGTAATATGCATGATTGAGGTGCTTGTATTACTGTTAATTATTCAAAACAAGCGCACATTAAAAATAACCATATCAAAAAATGCCTTGGCACTACAATTTGATAAACGAAATCTTGATAATCACTATGTAGTATTTATTGAGCTTGCGAACTTAACTACGTATTCTCAACATTATGATATTACACTTGGTGATCAGATTCTTAAGCAAGCGTATTTTTTGCTAAAAAAACAGTTTGGAAGAAAAGTATATATCTATGGAACAAATCAGATTATTGTTATCCAAGAGTTTAAAAATAAAACCGTGATTAACAATGATATGCGTTATACAGAACAACACGAGACAGCTGGTAAAATAAAACGGTACTTACGTAATCATGCATTTTACAGCCCTGCATCAAATGAAACGTATGACATATCACTCGCTATTGGTGTATCCTCTTTTGGGACATATTGTGAAAATAAAGACATCAATTCCTTGATTAAACTTGCACATTTCACAATGCTCAAAAGTAAAGATATAAAAAAAGATGTCTTAGTAGCAAACAATGAACTAAGACTAATAAAACAAGATCTCGATAGCTTTAATCTGGAAATTGAAAAAGGTTTCAAACTGGATGAATTTTCCCCATATTTTTTACCAATAATCGATACAACTACCCTTAAAATCATTGGATGTGAAAGCCTAGTCCGATGGCAAAAAAATAAATATCGTATTATTGAAGCATCTAAGTTTAAAGATATCGCTATCGAGAAAAACTTGTTTGAAAAAATTGACAAAAGGGTAATTGAAAAAACATTTATTGCCTATAAAGAATGGATGACTAACGGTCTTATCAGTAAAGATTTTATCGTTGTAATTAACCTAAGCTTTATCAGTCTATTAAAACTGAAACCAATCGAATTAGTAAAACTGGCGGATACATATCAATTAGTGCCTTCTAACATTGAATTTGATATCTCGGAAGATTATGAAATTACAGAGAAAGCAGTCAATGCAATAAAGAAGTTAAAAGAAGTTGGATTCAATGTATCGATCGATGCATTTGGAAATCAAAACTTCAGTATTCAGTCAATATCGAAATTGCCGCTTAGCACGATAAAACTAGATAAGGTGAACCTACCCAAAGACAGACCATCTGATGAGGAATTTAAAATCTATGAAACACTTGTGAGTTTATCACGAATCCTCGATACGAAGGTGCTCTCAAAAGGTGTAGAAAACAAGCATCATTTGAAAATGGCAAGAGAATTACATGTTGACTTTGTGCAGGGGTACTACTTTACCCCACCTCTAGATCTATCAAAAATTTCCATATTTTTGAATAAATATAAAGATGGTATTCCTGCGTAAATATAAAAGAAAAAGCACATCATCGCGTGATGTGCTTTTTTATGCGTATCTTTTTTTGAACTTACGATAACTTATTAACTCTTTATGGATGTTGTCATATAAAAACAGTCTTCCTAGTGGAATGCTACTAAATATTCCTACCGTTTTTGATTTTCTAAAGTATGCATTACTCTTATATACTTTTTTGATCGTATAATTTGGGATCCTTGCGTTTAGATGATGGATGTTATGATACCCGATATTGCTTGTAAACCAGTTTAATAGCCAAGGTAATTTGTAGACACTTGACCCTAGAATCGCCGCATCGACATTGTCCCAGGTTTGTTGCTCTTCCCAGTATACTTCTTCATATTGATGTTGCACATAGAATAACCAAACACCTAAACTAGCAGCGATTATGATAACAGGCAATTGAATCATTGCGTAGTATTTAAACCCAATAGTAAGTGATACAATTAGGATAATTGCAAGTACACCAGCATTATTAATTAGTAGATCGAGTATATACCATCTGTTGCGCGTTTTTCGAGGTAGACGTTCACTGATTAGAAATACATATGCAGGTCCAATCACGAATAATACCAGTGGATTTCGGTATAAACGGTACCCAATTCGTTTTAATCTTGATGAAGCTTTGTATTCTTCCACTGTCATCGTCCAAATATCACCTGTACCACGCTTGTCGATGTTCCCGACAGTTTGATGATGAATTGCATGTTCTTTCTTCCAACGTTGATATGGTGTGAATACTAGAATACCAAATACCGTACCAACAATATTCATTACCGTTTTATTTTTCATGAATGAGCTATGAGTACAGTCATGAAATAGGATAAATATTCGTACCAAAAACAAAGCCGGAATAATTGAAAATAACAATACAACACCGTATGGGACACCAAAGTATATCATATAGTACATTGCTAAAAGTAATGCTGCATATGGGATAATTGTATTTATAATTTGAATAATTGCTTTTGTATATGAAGGGTTAATAAATGGTCTGATTGATTTATTGATTGTTGTTTTGTTCATAAAAACACCTCTTTCGTATTACTCTGTCACACAAAGTAATATACCCTATTCTAGATTACTCTACCAGGCAAAGTAAAGTAATTTAATTATTTTTCTAAATAACAACTTAAATTTCAAATAAAAAGAAGCACATAATGTGCTTCTATAAACTATAATACATTTCAAACTCTACAGGATGTGGCATTTTGTTCACTTTATAAAAATCATCCTTAATTCTCTTGATATGGTTTTTAATAATGTTTTCAGTAAAGACATTGCCAGCTAGTAAGAAGTCATAATCTTTCTCTAATTCCCCAGCAGCTTCTAGTAAACTTGTAGGTAGAGATTTAATCTGTTTCTGCTCCTCTTGTGATAAAGAGAAGAGGTTTACATCATATGGACCATATCCTTCTTTTTTTGGATCAATTTTATTTTTTATCCCATCAAATGCTGCCATCATTATCGCGCTGTATGCTAGATATGGATTTGCGGTAGCATCAGGACTGCGTAATTCAAATCGTTTTTCATCTGGTGTAATAGTATATCCAGGAATCCGAATTACAGCTGATCTATTAGCGGTTGCATATCCAATGGTAACTGGTGCTTCATAACCTGGTACTAGACGTTTGTATGAATTGGTTGAAGGATTTGTTATAGCGCATAGTGCTTTTGCATGTTTTAAAATACCTCCAATTGCATAATGTGCTAGTGTGCTTAATCCAGCATACCCTTCTTGATCAAACATAATGTGCTCGTTGTCTTTTTTTAATTGAATATGAACATGCATTCCATTACCACATTCATCAACGAATGGTTTTGGCATAAATGTAACTGATTTACGTAATTTAAAAGCAGTAACATTAAGCAAGTTCTTTAATTTCATTGTTCTGTCACCCATCTCTTTAATACCAGCAAAGTTTACTTCGATTTCTACTTGTCCAGGTCCACCGTTTTCACTATGATGATACTTGATTGGGATATTAATTTTTTCTGCTTCGATTGCTACTTCAGTTCTAAAGTTATAACTTGCATCAAAAGGTGAATCTAAATGATATCCACCGTGATGAGGAACAGTGTAACCAA
Organism: uncultured Candidatus Izemoplasmatales bacterium; assembly: GCA_964652375.1. Taxonomy (GTDB): domain Bacteria; phylum Bacillota_I; class Bacilli_A; order Izemoplasmatales; family Izemoplasmataceae; genus CAZZAP01. Next base: position 84,353 of record CAZZAP010000002.1, on the reverse strand, counting down.
TATTTTTAAATGAATCATCACTGGCATTCCAGTTTGCCTGCGCACTATCTAGTTTTACTTCCATATGTTGATTGGTATTTTTATAGGACACATGGTCTAATACAAAAAACTCAAACTCAGGGCCAAGTAGACATGTATCAGCAATTTGATTTTTTCTCATAAATAATTCAGCTTTTTCAGAGATATATCTAGGGTCGTCTTCAAAACGCTCTAATTTGTTTCCATTAATGACAAAAATATTTGCGATTACAACAATGGTTTTGTGCTCTTTTGAATTATCTAGATAACATGTACTAACATCAGGAATCATAACCATATCAGACTTCTCAACCGTTAAAAACCCATAACTTGAGCCATCAAAGCCAATTCCTTTCTCCATTAAATCCGTTGATAATTTTTGTGAGGTAATTGATAAACGATGCCATTTACCTTTCATATCAACTACTTTTAAATCGATGATTTCTACTTGCTCTTTTTGGCAGTAGTTCATCATTTCTTCAATTGTTTTAAACATCCATTTACTCCTCTTTACTATTTAATAAAAACGCTTACACACAGCATATTATACCACAATAAATATAGTAGAAAAGAAAAATAAATTTATTCTAAATAGGCGTTTAATTAGTAAATAATCAATAGTAAAATGATAACATTATATGATATAATAGAGAGATTTTAAAATATAGGAGGATGAAATATGGTATTAGTTATAGTAACAATTATATTGTTTATTGGAGTATTTATCGCACTTGGGATAGAGGTGGATAGAGGATACAATAACATACGGTATAAGTTTAAAGCCAGACAGTTTTCTGCATTTTTTGTATGGTTTCTATTACTATTTGGAATGTTTGCGCAAGTAAATGGTAATGAAGTAGGAATTGTATACGATCCATTAAATGGTGGGATTCAAGATGATTCGTTTGGTGAGGGGCTACACTTTAAGGCTCCATGGGTGAAAGTAAAGAGAATATCTACAAAATTACGTGAAAGCAGTTTTGAAGTGTATGCACAAACTGGAATTATTAAAACAATTGATGATTTTGGTAATGAGCAGGAAACAGGTGGAGGTCAATGGGCTACATATCAGGTTACAATCCAATATCGTGTTGAAGTTTCAAATGCACATACATTCTATCGTCAATTTGGTGGGGATACGATTCCCCAAGCTACTATAGAAGCACGAATTCGAGAAGCATTACAAAGTAATAGTGTAGAGTTTGATATTTTCAGCATCTTAAAAGGTGGTTTGAATGACGTGAAACAGGCTACTGAAGATGATTTGAAGATTTCTCTTCTTGAACTAGGAATATCGACTCAAGCATTTATTATTAAGGATGTCGATGCTGGTGAAGAAATTGAACAAGTGGTTCGCGAAGAAGCAACTGCAGCCAAACAAAAAGAGATTGCGCAAAAAGACTTAGAAGCGCAATTAATAAAAAATCAAATGAACTTAGAAATTGCCAAAAATAATGCTGCGGTTGAAGTTGCAGAAGCAGAAGGTACTGCTGAAGCAATGGCATTATTAAAATCAGTAACTGTAAATGCAATCAATGTTATGTATGAGGGACAATTCGGATCAGCTGAGACAGTAATTGTTGAAGATGACCCTAGTACCTCTAATATTGATGAGTACACAATTTCAAAGGCCGCCTATGATGCGGAAATGGCACTTATTGATGCAATTCGTCTCGATTTTGAACTTAACGGGACTGGTGGATTCTTAACAGTAACTGAGGTTACAAATATTGTTGTTACACAGCTTTATTACGACAGATGGGATGGTATGTTACCTGAAGTTGTCGCAGGTGATGGAATTAGTTTAATCTTGAATCCAGATTCAGAATAAGAAAAACACAGCTATTAAATAAAATTGATAGCTGTGTTTTTTTATCGGTATTTATTAATAATTTTTGATATGTCATCACTTGATACACTACCATGTATATCATCATTAACCATAATAACGGGTGCTTTACTACAAGTACCTACGCACCTTGTATCTGCGAGTGTAAATTTTCCATCTTCTGTTGTTGAGCCATATGGTGTATTGAGTTCTTCCGTTACACGGTCTACTAGTCGTTTTGCACCTTTTACATAACAAGCAGTACCAGTGCATACACCAAGAACGTTTTCTCCTTGGGGACGCAAACTAAACATTGAATAGAATGTAACAACTCCATTGATTTTAGCGGTTGATACGTTAAATTCAGTGCTGATTAACTCCTGCATTTCAACTGGAACACAGCCGTATAACTTCTGTGATTCTTGAAGAACAGGCATCAGTGGGGAACGATCCTGTTTATAGATGGGGATTATGTGTTTCTTAAAATGATTTAATTCTTTTTTTGATAAATACATACTATCACTTTCCTTTAATTTCTACTGCACAAACTTTTAGTTCAGGAATATTACATGTTTCATCAAGTGCAGTGTTTGTTAACATATTAGCACCATCCGCAAAATGGAATGGCATAAATACGACATCATCTCCAACTTTGTCAGTAATATGAACTTCAGCTTTTGTTTCTCCTCTGCGTGAATATACAATGGCTTCCCCTTGATCTTTTAGTTTGTACTTTCGCGCAGTTTTTTTATTAATTTCAATAAAGTTTACAGGTACGATTGATTGAATCTCCTCATTTTTACCAGTCATAGTAATAGTATGGAAATGATATAAGACACGTCCAGTTGTTAGGGTGAGTGGGTATTCTTCATCAGGTGTTTCAACGGCGCCCATATAATCAACTGGTGTAAAGTACCCAAGACCTCTACCAAATTTCTCTTTATAAAGGAATTTTGTGCCTGGATGCTCTTTTCCTAAGACTGGCCACTGAAGACCTTGCTTATCAATTCGATCATAATCAATTCCACTATAGATTGGTGTTAACTCAGCAATTTCATCCATGACTTCTCTCGCCGTCATAATCGTATCATGATCATCAAGCAATTGCATTAATTCTTGAATTATGACACCATCTGGTTTACTATCACCAATTGGTTCTACAGCCTTTCGGACTTTTTGAACACGTCGTTCAGTATTGGTGAATGTACCGTCTTTTTCAGCGTATGTGGAAGCAGGTAATACAACATCTGCATACTCCGCAGTTTCTGTAAGAAAGATGTCTTGAACAACAAGAAACTCAATATTACTAAGCGCCTCTTTCACATGAGTAATATCTGGATCACTAACAATTGGATTTTCACCCATTATGTAAAGAAACTTAATAACGTTATTATACGCACCATTTACAATGTGAGGTAGACTTAGTCCAACATTACTATCAAGAGTAACACCCCAGTGCTCTTCGAATTTTCGTCTTGCTTCATCATTGTATACTTTTTGGTAACCAGGGAAATTGTTTGGTAAAGCACCCATATCACATGAACCTTGGACATTGTTTTGCCCACGTAGTGGATTAATTCCAGAGCTTTCTTTACCGACATTACCACAAAGCAATGCTAAGTTGGCAATACTCTTTACATGATTTGTACCATTTGAATGTTGAGTAATACCCATTGCATAGTAGATTGCTGCTTTATTCCCTGAAGCATAAATACGTGCAGCATCGATAATATCTTGCTTATTACATCCACAAATTTTAGCTCCCATTTCAGGTGTAAAATCGATGATTTTCTTAACGAAATTATCAAAGTTTTCTGTCTTTTCCTGTATGAAGGATTTATCGTATAGTTCCTCATGATAAATCACATTCATCATCGCGTTAAATAACGCAACATTAGTACCTGGTTTAATACGAATAAACACATCCGCTATTTCAGCAAGTTCTATTCTTCTTGGCTCAGCTACAATTAATTTTGCACCGTTTTTCATTGCTTGTTTCATGTACGAGCCAATGACAGGATGTGTCTCAGTTGTATTTGATCCAGTTACAAAAATAACATCGTTGTATTTTACCTCATCAATACTGTTTGTCATTGCGCCACTACCTAGTGTAGTAGCAAGCCCACTAACCGTAGAAGCATGGCATAATCTAGCACAGTGGTCAACATTATTAGTACCTACTGTTTTACGCATAAATTTTTGGAATAAGTAATTTTCTTCATTAGTACACTTTGCACTCGCTAATCCAGCAAAAGCAGAAGGACCAAATGTTTTCTTTGTCTTTGTGAATTTTTCTTTAATAAGTGCATATGCTTCGTCCCACGATGCTTCTCTAAACGTTCCATTTTCTTTTATCAATGGTGTTGTTAATCTGTCGGGATGATTGATGTATTTATATGCAAACTTTCCCTTTACACATAGTAATCCTTCATTAGGAACGACATTGAGTGGTTCTACTTGAACTACTCGATTATCTTTGACAAGAAGTTCAAATTGACAACCAACACCACAATAAGGACATGTAGTAGTAGTGCGCGATACTTCACTTAATTTATATTTTATTCTTCGTTTTTCGACAAGTGCACCAACAGGACAACTACTTACGCAGTTACCACAGCTAACACAGTTTGATTTATCCATACCGGTATTAAAGGCAAATGAGATAAATGATTGATACCCTCTTTCATTGAAACCAAGCGCTTCATTACCTTGTAAATCTGCACAAACTCGTACACATTTACCGCATAAGATACATTTGTCTTGATTTATATAGAAAAAGCGATTAGATTCATCAATTTCATATGTGCGTTTATGACCTTTGAACCGTGGTTCTGGATTCATTTCATATTCATACATATAATCTTGTAATTTACAGTCCCCATTGACGTCACAAACGACGCACTCATTTGGGTGAGATGCCCATGTTAATTCAAGGACATCTTTACGTGCTTTAATTACTGCATCACTATCTGTATATATTTCCATATTGTTTTCCGCAGGAACTGCACAGGATGCTAGGAGTTTGTTAGAACCTTTTTGCTCTACAACGCACATGCGACAAGCACCTTCACCTTTGATGCGTTCATCATAACAAAATGTAGGGATATAGATGTCTAGTTTTTTCGCTGCATCTAAAATGGATGAACCTTCTTTAACTGTTACATCTTGATCATTTATTTTTAGTTTTATCATCATGTCACCTACCTTGTAATGATTGCATCAAAATTACATGACGCAAAACATTCTCCGCATTTTATACATAAGCTAGAATCAATTGTATGTAGTCCTTTTCGAACACCACTAATACATTCTCTAGGGCACCTTCTAGCACATAGTGTGCATCCAGTACATGCATCTGTGATATAGTATTCATTTATTAATTCTGTGCATACACTTGCTTGACATTTTTTATCTTCTACATGAGCAAGATACTCATCATAAAAATGTGTGATTGTCGATAGTACAGGATTAGGAGCAGTCATACCAAGTCCACATAAAGAACTGGATTTAACGGCATGTGATAATTCAACAAGATTCTCTAAATCCTCTTTCGTTCCTTCACCATTTGTGATTGCCTCCAGGATTTTAAATAATTGAATTGTTCCCTCACGACACGGAGTACATTTTCCGCAGCTTTCATCAACACTAAACTCAAGATAGAATTTCGCAATGTCAACCATACAGTCATGGTCATCAAGAACGATCATACCACCACTACCCATCATGCTTCCGAGAGAAACAAGTGTATCAAAATCCACACTTTCCGATAAGTGTTTTGTAGTGAGACAACCACCACTAGGACCTCCTGTTAGGACTGCTTTAAATTTTCGATTTTTTGAGACACCTCGGCCAATATCATTAATGATTTCGCCAAGAGTAATCCCCATTGGTACTTCGATTAGTCCAGTATTTCGAACCTTACCTGCTAGGGCAAATACTTTGGTACCTGGTGATGATTTTATACCAAATCCTCTAAACCATTTTGGTCCCTTTAGAATAATTTGGGCTATGTTTGCCAGTGTTTCAACGTTGTTTATAATTGTTGGTTTCCCATATAGACCTTGGTTTGCAGGATATGGAGGTTTGTTTCGGCTCATACCTCTATTTCCTTCAATTGATGCAATTAAGGCAGTTTCTTCACCGCACACAAATGCACCTGCTCCAAGGCGTATTTCAATATCAAAATTATAATCAGATCCCAAAATATTATCTCCTAAAAGACCAATTTCTTTAGCATCATTGATTGCTTTAAGTAACATTTTTGCAGCAAGTGGATATTCCGCTCGCACATAGACAAACCCTTTATTTGCCCCAATCGCATAACCCGCAATTATCATTCCTTCTAATACACTGTGAGGATCTTTTTCAAGTACACTACGGTCCATAAAAGCACCAGGATCTCCTTCATCAGCGTTACAAATTATGAATTTTTCATCACTACTGTTTTGATAGGCAAATTCCCATTTTCTACCAGTTGGGAAGCCTCCTCCACCGCGTCCACGTAACCCAGACTCTTTTATGGTTTTAATTACCTCAAGTTGTGACATGTTTAATGCCTTTTCTAAACTAAAATAACCGTCACGAGCAATGTAATGAATAATCTTTTCTGGGTCGATTATATCACAGTTTCTTAGAACAACACGAACTTCAAGTTCGTGCATTTTATAATTATTCTCGAGTATATCTGGATAAAGCTTAATGGTCTCATTTTTGATTTCTGACAACGTTTTACTATTCATTACGCCCTCCATATAATTATTTATTCTTAAAATAATTATATCACATGTAAGCCCTTTCTCTATGGTTTGATTTTCAAACAAAAAAGAAGTGCCGGCTAAACACTTCTTTTCTTAAGGAGAGGAATAATACTACTCTATACTATAAAGGGGATTGTTTCCCTCTTTATTGTTTTCCAAATGTAATACATTTGTATCACTATGATATACTGCATCAAATACATTTGTTTCAATATACTCACCCATCGCATCAAATGTATCTATTGTTAAGGTGTATCCTCCCTCATTAAAAGCGACATCAAACAACGAGAAGTAGTATTCATTTGAAATATGATATTCGACAATTGCATGACATAAATCATGTGATTCTACACTGAAATACTCAAAACAAAGTGTATGAATATCCCCAGGTTTTTGTAAAAATGCAACAATAAACTCTTCAAATATTTCTTCCGCAATATTATCGCTACCTAGGTCATCTGCGAATGTAAAGTAGAGCATCCCATTCATTTCGTAAAACATCAATGAATGGATTTCGGTATACTCTTCACCATTTTCCATAATAGATACTTGCATATCGATAATCGCAAGTGATTCACCTCTATATTCAGTAGATACAAGAGTGATAACAGCATTATTTTCAAGTAATCTTGTTCTTGTTGTGTTGTGGTCATGACTTAACATACCCATGAAATAAATTTCATCTAAATGATCAAATGTTATATCTGGGTTCATGTAGTCATCTAAATAACGTTTGTAGGCATCAAATGCATCCGCTAGAGCAACACTGCAACTAGTAGCTGAATCACAATCGTTGTCCTCACCATCGAACTGAATTACAAGTGCCATATCAATACGATTCACACGTACTTCAATTTGCTCAGAGGTACGATCTGTACCAATTGTTAAATCTAAGTGCAGTGCAAACCATCCATCTTCAATTGCATAAATATCAGTAATTGTTACCGTGATTCCTTCTTCTAAATCTAACGTTCTTTCAGTAAAGAAATCCGCATCCATCATACCACCAAAGAACATTGCATTTATCTCTTCATCTGAATACATTGGATTCGTATAATAAGAAATGAATTGCTCAAATGTCTCTTTAACAATTGTTTCATCTTCCACTATTCCATCACAATCATCATCAATTCCATCACAATCGTCATCGATTGTGTAAGTGACGATACGTTTAACGACAGGTTCTTCAGCTTGAAACTCTACTTCAACCAAAATTTTAACTTCCTCTTGATTTCCCTCTTCATCAGTAATGGTTAAATGTGCGGTAAAGATTCCATCATCATCATCGTCATCGTCTAAATAGTTTACTTCAATCATCATACCACTCTTTAAATCTTCTTGACGGTATAAATTACAATCATTGTCCTCGCCATCAAATATAGGACAAACAACAGAATTCTCTACTGTTTCATCCAAATAATCAGCAATAAATCCTTCTAGTGCACGTTTTGCATCTGCCTTCGATAAATCCGCATTTGTATCTCCTGGTGTGATTACTTCAAAGTGATCAATATAAGTCGTCCCTTCAACATCTATTAATCGAACCACAACAACTATTTCTAAATCGTCAGTAGTAGTACCAGTAACAATATAAAACTCACCATCTGAAACTACGCTTGTAGCAGTAAATGTTTCATACTCAACTGGAATCAAACTATTTTCTTCATCTAAACATTGGTTTAGAAGTTCAACATTTGTAGGAGAGAAATAATCTCTACATTTTGTCTTGTTTGCCTTTTCCTTTGCTCTCATGAATGCTTCTTCAGCTATTGTCATTACTATCTCATCTTCTATGTTCTGAAGAGCATCAGGATTACATAACTCGTGATCAGGATCTTCTGTACATAATTCCTCACTAACTTGATCTAATACTTCCTGATCAATATACTCACATCCGGACAAAAACAACCCAAATGATAGCATACTGATTATTATTACAATTTTCTTCATAAAGTCTCCTTATTTGTATTTTTGATAATTATAGTTTAATTATAAAACTAATTATAAAAAATTCAAATAAAAAAACAATGTAAATAATTTACATTATCTTTATTACGAAAAATTATAAATAGAAGGCAACAAATCACGTAATTTTGCGCTTAACTCCTATTTTACCTAATCGTTCAATTTTTTCTATATAAGTAGGAGCGAAAGGAACTTTACAGGCAGTTTTTCCCATGCTGACATGTACTTTCCCAATCTCGTTTGCAACTTCCTTTGCACGTGTGGTCAATGTTGGAATACTTGATGCAACAGCGATGATAAAACTGTTCATTGTATATCGCACTCTATTTTGTTCATTGTGTATGTTTTCTCTAATATAATCCACTAGTAGGGAAACTTCATTTATATCAAGTTCATCATTTGGCAGGGACATTACCATTAATGTGTAAATGGAATACGCAGCTTGCCTGAACGTATGGTGTTTTTTAGTAATCCATTTTTCAATACACTCAAAGGCTAGGCTAGTATTATTTCCCGCGATGTATGGTATCACGTTCTCAATTATAAGATAGTAATCTGTTTCATGTAAAATTGTCTCTAGTTCTTTAATGCTAATTTGAGAGGAATCAACAACCCATCTTGAAAGATATACGGCATCTGTATTATGGCTATTTAAAAACTGTAGTCCAAGTTCGTGGTTTACTTTTACTTTTTTGGCAATTTTTTTTAGTTCAGCCATACTAACGCCAAAAGTATCCATATCTGCGCCGTGGTTTTGATATATTTTTTTGGTCTGCGCAGTACCAAGGTCTTTAAGCTTATTCATGATTTCAGTGTAATTCATACTATCACCTCAATTTAATTGTAAGGATAAACGCAAAAAAAAGACACTAATATGACTTCCCTTATGTTATAATAATGTTCGTAAAATAAAAGAAGGAGATGGATTATGAAGAAATTATTAGTAGTATTTATGATGGCGTTCGTGTTAACGTTAAGTGCATGTACTGGTGAAGAGAATAAAGAACCTGAATGTGCAGAGTACGAAGACCTAGTTGATGGAGAATGTGTTGATAACAGAAGTGAGTTTGAAATAGCGATGGATAACATGGAAGCATTGGAATCTGTTGAAATGACAATGACGTTAAAAGATGTACCGTTATTTGGAGACTTTGTAACAGTAGTTAAGATTGAGGGAGACAGTTCTGAGATGGAACTATTAGGTGTTACTGTATATACGTTTATGGAAGATGGAACATACTTTATGTTAGAACCAAATCAATCAGACGGATGGGAAAAATCAGAAGTAGATGATGAAGACCTTGATGGAGTAGATGACTTTATGTTTGAAGAATCTGATTTTGATCTAGTAGACGGAGTTTACGTAGCGAACACATCAATTGATGATATGGATAATATTGAAATCACATTAGAAGATGGATATATTGTATTGATCTCATTCTCAACTACAGAAGATGGTATGACGTTTGAGGCTGAAGTTGAATTTGATAAATTTGACGATGTAACAGTTGAATTACCTGAATATGAATAAAAAAAAGCGCATTGCGCTTTTTTATTTTGTTTTCTGAATAGCAATAACATAAGGAGCATTGGCTTTGTTTATAAATTGATAACGGAGCACGTTGTATGTGCTAGATGGAAGTTGTGAGGAAAACTGCTCTACTGCGTTTGCTTCCTCTTGTCCACCTTGGTGACCTATGTATAAGGTTATTAATATTAAACCATCTTTGTCCAATATCGTTAATCCGTTACGAAGGGATTCAATTGTAGATTCTGCTTTAGAGATAATGGATGTATCGCCACCAGGTAAATAGCCAAGATTGTAGATGATTGCCTTGACATTGTCTTTCACCATATCATTGATGTGTTCATGTCCTTTTTGAAATAGAGTAAAGTTTTTATACCCGTCATTTGTTAGTAGTGATTCTGTATTTTGAATAGCTTGTTTTTGGATGTCAAAACCATATACGTGTTTCGATAATCTACATAATAGCAATGTATCGTTTCCATTTCCACACGTCGCATCAATTGTAATATCATTACTTGTCACGTATTTGCTGAGCAACCCATGTCCATACGGGATTATTCGTTTCATCGTACCACCATCTTTCAAAAAATAGTATACCACAGTAAAAATCATCATTCAAATGAAGGAAGTAAGATAATATATGGTATAATATAATAGATATTGGAGGTGAGATGATGATTAAGATCGTACATATTAGTGATATTCATTTTGGGGCAAGTTTAAAAGGATCTTCTTATGCAAGTGAATTAGCTGTTTTAAGACAACATGAGATTAAGGAGACTTTTTTTAATGCAGTTAAATACGCAAGTGATAACGCTGATTTTTTAATCATTGCCGGAGACCTTTTTGAAACAGAGTATATGAAAAAAAGTGATGTTGATAGTGTATATAAAGCATTTTCTTTATGCAACGCGAACATACTAATTATTACAGGTAATCATGACCCTCTAAAACAAAATTCGTTTTGGCAAGTAAGAGAATTACCCAAAAATGTATTCTTATTCAGTGATGAGCATTCCATGTTTTCATTTGAAGAATATGATCTAGATGTTTATGGACATTCATGGAATACATATTACCTTGATGAAGATCAACTATCTTCTATATCAATTAAGAATAAAAATAAAATAAATATATTGATAGGACATGGCGACATCTACTTAAAAAAGACTCAATATATGCCAATAGATAAAAAAAGTTTATTAGAGAAGGGCTTTGATTATATCGCTCTAGGCCATATACATAAACCAGATATCATTGACGATAAGATTGTCTATCCAGGATCTCTAGAGCCATTTGATTTTAAAGAAACAGGAAAACACGGTCTAGTAGAAGTGGTACTTAATAAAGATAAATCATCAATTTCATTTAAACCATTCTCAAAACGTGAATTTAAACTAGTAACAGTAGAGGTAACACCCGAACTAACATACGATGACATCATCAATCGTATTCGTTTATGTGATACAGAACAAGAGCGAAATAAAAACTTATACCGTTTTATTTTAACAGGAAAGTATAATACAAACATCCAACTAAAAAAATATGAAATAATGGATATTATAAAACATGACTTTTTCTATGTAGAATTAAAACAAGAAGCGCGTATGGAGTATGATATACCATCATTATTACATGAAAATAAAGACAATATTATCGGGAAATATATAGAGTACTTTAATAGCCTACCTAATATCGATGATATAACGCAAAAAGCATTTGAAGTAGGACTTGAAAAACTCCTTAGTAGTAAGGAGGGACAGCTATGATAATTAAAAAACTATTCGTCTCTTCGTTTGGGAAATACAGTAACGAGAAATTTGATCTATCCTCTGGAATTAACGTATTATATGGATTAAATGAAGCTGGTAAATCGACGATCCACAAATTCATTGAAGGGATCTTTTTCGGCTTCTTCAAAACCGGAGTAAAGAATAGATCTCTGCTTGATGATCATAAACAATATCAACCTCGAAATAAATCTGAATATTATGGTTCAATGGAAATTGAATTTAAGGGCGAGACATTGTTGATTTATCGCGACTTCAGCAAAACTAAACCAGCAGTAACCATTACAAATCAAACGACTGGAGAAGACATAACGCATACATTATCCATTCACCCTTCCACTAAACTACCTGATATCGCAGGCTTTTTAAACTTAAGTTACACACTTTACAAAAACACGATTAGCATTGCACAAATTGAACATAAAGACGATACGAAAAATCTTGCAAATACGGTAGTTGAACGATTAACAAACTTGCATACCACAAAGGATGAATCAATTAGTTTACAAAACATAAATGAATCAATTGATAAAGAACTTGAAGAAATTGGGACATCACGTGCTAAAACAAAGCCACTCTTTTTGACAAAAGAACTAGTAGATAAATACAAACAAGAAATGGATAATTCGAAGCAAAAATATGAAGAAATTAATGAGTTACACATTCAACTGAATGATTTAAGTCAAACACAATTAAAACAAAACAAGCAACTGTCTGCGTTAGAACATAACCAGTTCTTGTATGAAAATGAACTCAAAAAAATGAAATATAACAAAGCATTCACTGTATACGAAGAATACCAAACTTACGAGAATATTTGTAGTAATTTAAAAGACTATAAGACCATAGACAGTCAATCGTTTAACATTGTTTCAATGAACGAGGAATTAAGACAAGAACTAAAGCAAAAAATCAATCATCTAAAACACGAGTTATCACAGCACAGACAAAAACAAGAAGAGCTCTATCCAACATTAAACTCAGTTCATTATCAATTAAATCAATCCTATATAGAAGCTGACATAAATGAGCAAAAACAAAAAAGAATCAATCCGCTAGTATTATTATTTGTTAGTCTTATAACAATAGGTATATACTACTTTATATACCGAAAGAAAATGAAAAAAGCAATTGAACATATTTCATTATTTCAAAAGCAAATATCGGATTTGAATCCTTCTGAAATATCTGTAGGAAGCTATTCGGATAAATTACTTTCATATCATAGTGATAACATTTATAAGCAATCATCTACAAGTCATGCGAATCAACAGATGCAACAATTATACGCATCGTTTATGCAACTTGCTGGTGAAGTTAAGCTATTTGATGATCGCATTAGAGAAAAAGAAGAAACCTTACATCTAGTTTCAAACAGACTGACAAATGTGCAGTCTATCATAGAAACAACACTTCAAAAAAATAAAGCAACCACAAAAGAAGAATTACAAGAAAATATCAGGTTTAAACAAGAATACTATACTACGTTAATCAAAAAGGAAGAGACCGGAAAACGATTGAATGACACTCTTGGTGGTCAAACGCTAATCTCTCTTAATGAAACCATTAATTTTGATGTGTATATTACGTATGATCAAGAAGAGTACAACGCTGTAAAGGGAGACATAAAAAAACACTACAGTGAGCAACTTGAATTAAATAATCAGATTAATCAATTAAACTCTGAAATTATGCATATTGAACGTAATCATCGAGAAGTTGATCTAATTTTAAATGATTACAATAAAGCAAAGTCTGATTACAAAGAATTACTTGATCAATCAAAAGTGCTTGAAAAAGTAAAAACGGTATTAACCAAACTATCTGATGAAATCAGTTTTGAGTTTGCACCTGTTCTAAATGAAGAAGTATCAAGTGTGATAACGAGGATAACGAAGAAAAAATACAGTGATATAAAAGTGGATAAAGGATTAAATGTAAAAGTATTTGACGAACGTTCAAATACAAATGAACATGTCTCGTTCTTTAGTAAAGGGACTGTTGATCAATTATACCTTTCACTTCGTATTGGTGTTAATAACGTACTTTCTTCTGCCATATATCCGTTTATTTTTGATGATTCGTTTGTGCACTACGACGATGAACGTTTGGAAGAAGTGTTAAACATCTTTATAGAAGAGGCAAAAGAAAGACAAATCATCTTATTAACATGTCATCACAGAGAACTTGAGATTTTACAAGAAAAACATGCTAAAATTCATCATGTAACGCTATAAAAAAAGACGGAAATCTCCGTCTTTTTTTATTCTACAAAGCAACTGCCACCAATAAATTCACGTAATAGACTATTGCATGGTACATCTTTATCTTCGATATCTACAAAATACTTTAAGAACTTAATTAATCGATTTGCAGTAATGTAATATTCATTATCATTAGGAATATCTTGTAGAGTTGGTAATGCATATTTTTTTAGTACACAAAACTCATATTGAAGACCTGAGTTATAAACATAATCAGCGTTTTCTTGATAAGGATATATCCATCTAAATTCACCTTTACGAACTGAATCCCACATCGAAATGGTGCGGATAGCACTAGCATTTCTAAACATTTTATCACGTACAATACGTCTTAATAAACGTAAATTTGTGATGCTGATTGGATTGTGATTATCTAAATTCATCTGTAGTTGCGGACTGATGAATATTTTAAATTTTTGATGTTTTGGAATCATACGTGTTAGTTCTGGATTTAAGGCATGAATTCCTTCAATAATAATTGGATTATTATTATCAACTTTTAACGGTTTGTAGCCCACTCTACTTTTTGAATGGAAATCAAAAATTGGTATCTGTGCTTCTATACCTGCAATTAAATCTACCATATTTTCATTAAACAATTTAACATCTAAGGTATTGATATGTTCTAAATCGACATTTCCATCTTTATCTTCAGGTATTTGATCACGATTTAAGTAATAATCATCAAGTGAGATTGTAACAGGACGTAATCCTCTTGTCATCAACTCGATGCGAAGACGAGAACTGAATGTAGTCTTTCCACTTGAACTAGGACCAGCAATTGCAATTAATCGTAGTTCTTCGCATTTGTCTTTAATGAGATTCCCAAGCTCTGTAAGCATCCCATTGTGTTTTGCTTCGCACATGTGCAGAAATTCAATTAAACTTTGATTTTCGACATGCTTATTTAACTCTGCGATATTGGATGCATCTACTACATCGGCCCATTCAGACGCTTTACGTAATGTAGCTACGTACTTTGGAGCATCTTTAAATTCAGGAATTTCACTGTTTGCGTCATGACGTGGATACTGTATCAAGAATCCTACATCATACGGTATAAAATTGAACTTCTGTAAGTACCCTGTACTAGGTAGCATATACCCATACATATAGTTTAAGTACCCATCACATTCATATAGGTTTACATATTTATTAGGACGATATTTTATCGCTTCTAACTTATCGCTGTAATTATTTTTTTTGTATACTTCAATTGCCTCATCCTTTGTAACAGTTACTCGATTAAAAGGAATGTCTAATGCAATTAAACGATTCATCTCTTTTGTCACTGAATTTAAAACCGTATCAACATCCATGTCTAGATGATTCATCACATAACAAAATACACTTCTAGATAGACTGTATTTGAATTTTAATACGTAATCAGGATACAAGTTATTAAACGCCATTGCGATTAAATAACGTAGACTTGTCTCATAAATTAATGTCGCTTCATTGTGACTGATGTCTAAAAACTCCACATCAGCATCATAGTAAAAGCGATAATTTAATTCGCGCAAACGATTATTAACTTTTGCTGCGATAAATTGTTTCTCATTATCATCAATTAAATCTAGAAGCTTCACCATGTTTTCAAATTGCCTTGTTTCTCCGTTTATTCTAATTCTAATCATTTTGTTCACCTTCTTTGCACACTATTAAATAATAGTGGGACCTTTAATTATATAAAAAAAGGGATGAAAAGTAAAGGAAACATTCAGGCAACTTACCGTAAAAAACCAGTGACTTTTTACCGTATTTCTACTATAATGACGGTAGTACAATCTATGAGGTGGAATATGAACCGAAATTTAGCAAGAATCATCCTAACCACAGCTGGTTTAATCTGGGGGCTGGGATTTATTGGAAACAAATATATGTTAGATCATGGCTGGAATGATTCACAGCTTTTATTTGTTCGCTTCTTTACAGCGACAATAGCGATTTTTCTTGTATACAGAAAACGGATATTTAATGCAGATAAAGAAGTGTTTAAACAAGGAGTATTTCTCGGTGTTTTTCTCTACTTAGGTTTCTTCTTTCAAACGTGGGGACTTGTTCATACAACACCTTCAAATAATGCACTAATTACGTCAGGATATATTGTATTAATGCCTGTTATAATTTTTGTGTTTGAACGAAAAATGATCCATAAACAAACAATTATTGCAGGGATAATAACACTTATTGGAATAAGTTTGATTACTGTTGATTTTGATGAACTAGTTAATATCTTTAAAGATATTTTATCATTTCAAGAGATTATTAGTTTCGGTGATTCACTAACGTTTATTGGCGCAACATTCTACGCAGTACACATTTATTTTTTAGGTAAACAATCAAAACGAGTAGACCTGTTTGTTCTAATGGCATTTCAATTGCTAACATTTAGTTTTATTTCGTTTATTGTCATGATGACAAGAGGTGGATTCCCAACACAGGCATTTTCCACTTTGTTTGAATCAAAACTGCTGATACTGGCAATTATATTAGGTTTCTTTGGGAGTTTTGTTGCATTTTTATTTCAATCAATTGGACAAAAAAATACAAATGAGGCTGAAGCAGCAATATTAATCAGTACTGAATCACTTTTTGGCCCAGTCTTTGCGATTTTGTTTTATGGAGATCCATTTAACTCGTTTATATTGATTGGTATCATATTGGTATTTAGTGGGATTGTATTAAGTGAAGTTGACATTTCCATTATCCATAAAGGAAATGGTAAGTAATATGAATTTAAAACAAGTTACCATGCTTCTATTAATGAGTGCAATTTGGGGAGCATCGTTTGTATTTATGAAAATACTAGTACCGATATTTGGACCATTTATGACGACCAGCATACGATTATTAAGTGCAACACTTTTTATGTATTTTTATTTGTTGTTTTCAAAATTTAAGATGGTTTGGAAAGGAAATGTTTTACTTTACATCATCATTGGAGTATTCAACTCTGCAATACCATTTGCATTATTCTCAATTGCAGTAATATATATTGATGCTTCCATTGAAGTAGTGCTTAACTCCACATCACCAATGTTTGCCGCATTATTTGCGTATATCCTTCTTAAAAAACGATTATCAAAGGTGCAATTAGTTGGTTTAATAACAGGGATAATTGGAGTAGCAATTGTGAGTAGCGTTAGTCTTTCAGGAGCGTCTATACAAGTAATATTATCAATACTAGCTTGTTTGCTAGCAGCATCACTATATGGATTCAGTGGTGTTTTCATTAAAAAACATGCCTCGCACATTGAGTCAAAAATGATGACAATGGGGAGTTTGTTATTTGCTGGTCTGGCAGTATTACCTTTTAGTTTCTCACACGGTATTGTTGGAGATGTAACACCGTCAATTATTGTACTCTTACTAACCTTTGGCGTTGTAGGAACAGCAGTGACGTACTTAATGTATTTTGCGCTTATTAAACAAGTCGGTGCTACCAAAGCATTGACCGTTACATACCTAATGCCCAGTTTTGGTGTATTATGGGCTTACTTGTTCGTAGACGAAGTACCAACATTAAACATTTATATTGGTACAGTCGTAATCTTTGCCGGAGTGTACCTCACTACCAAGAAAACTTCTAAATAAAACAAAAATCGTATATAATACGATTTTTATTTTGATCTATTGAATGCATTTCTAAAACATGAAAACACTTTCAATGAATAAAAACGTTTTCATATAACGTAATTGACTTGCTTACTTTAGCTCCTTATAGTATGATTTTCACAAAATAAAATTTAAAGGAGAGATTTTTGATGAAAAAATTAACATTATTAGTTGCAATTTTTGCATTATCATTTACATTAGGTGCTTGTCAACCACGTGTTGAAGAAGAACCACTAGAATGTGAAGAGGGGTATCACGAAGAAGACGGAGAATGTGTTGAAGATACAGTAGAATGTGAAGTAGGTTATCACGAAGAAGCAGGAACATGTGTTTATGACGGTAACGTTCGTCTTGGTGTAATTGGACCTCTAACAGGTGATTATGCTTTATATGGTGAATCAGTTCGTAATGGAGCTGCATTAGCAGTGAAAGAATTAAACGAAAATGGTGGAGTATTAGGTAGAACAGTTGAGTTATTTGCAGAAGATTCACAAGGTGCATCTGATATTGGTGTAAATGCATATAATAAACTTGTTACGCAAGATGAAATTCATGCGTTAATCGGTGGAACATTTAGTGGTGTTACATTAGCTGTTAAACCATTAGCAGTACAAGATGGAATTCCAGTATTTTCACCTACAGCGACGAATCCAGATGTAACATTAGATGCAGCAAATGTATTTAGAGCTTGTTATACAGATTCATATCAAGGTGAGGTAGCTGCAGTATTTAGTAATGCTGATTTAGGAGCTACAAAAGCTGCGATTTTATACAACCAAGCTGATCCATATTCAACAGGATTAAAAGAAGCATTTGAAGCAAAATTTGCTGAATTAGGAACTGTTGTAAGTGTTGAAGCATACAACTCAGGTGATTCAGATTATTCTGCACAGTTAACTGCAATTGCAGCAAGTGGTGCAGAAGTAGTATTTGTTCCTGGTTATGTAGCAGAAGTAGGAGCAATCTTAACTCAAGTAGCAGAAGTTGCTGCATTAGATGGTATTCCATTTGTTGGTGGAGACGGTTGGGATTCAATTGAAGCAGATTATGCTGACGTTGCAGACGGACATTATTTCGCAAACCACTATGCAAAGTCAGATGAAGCTGCAGTAGTTCAAGACTTCGTAGCAGCCTATGAAGCTGAGTATGGAAGTAGTCCAAATGCATTAGCTGCATTAGCATACGATGCTGTAAAAGCAATGGCAGCAGCAATGGAAGAAGCTGGAACTACAAATAGTGCAGATGTTGTAGCAGCATTACAAGCAATCGACTTTACTGAAGCTGTAACTGGTGCAATCAAGTTTGATGAAAATGGAGATCCAATTAAAGCAATCTCTATGATTCGTTTAGACAATGGAGCACACGTTTTAGAATCAAAAGTATCAGCAGAGTAATTTAGAGAATACATAAGAGATAAATATCGTTAGGGAAGAATGGCTTTCTTCCCTAATGATTATAATTTTTAACTGAGGTGTAATTATGGAACTTTTCATTCAACAAGTAATAAACGGGTTAAACACCGGAAGTATATATGCACTAATTGCGATCGGTTACACAATGGTATATGGGATCATACGCTTAATTAATTTTGCCCATGGTGAAATTATGATGTTTGGTGCCTATTTTGCATTTATTATAGCCTCTAACATGGCTGGATTACCGTTTATTGTCATCATAGCAATAGCAATGGCTCTAGCAGCTGTTATGGGAGTGCTAATTGAAAAGATAGCGTATCAAAAATTGCGTACTGCGCCAAGAATTTCGGCGTTAATTACAGCGATTGGGATGAGTTTGTTACTTCAAAATTCAGCACTGCATTTATTTAACTCACAACGTAAAGTATTTCCAAAATTTATACAAGCAGATCCAATAACGTTTGGTGCAGTATCAATCTCAATGGTTACGATCTTTACAATTGTGATGTCGGTATCATTTATGATTTTATTAACATTATTCGTCAAGAAAACAAAACCAGGTAAAGCAATGCGTGCTGTATCGCAAGATAAGGAAGCAGCTTTGTTGATGGGAATTAATGTTAATAATATCATCTCTTTAACCTTTGCCATCGGTAGTGCACTTGGGGCGCTAGGAGGAATCTTCTTTAGTTTGGCATACGGACAAGTATATCACACCATGGGAATCATGCCAGGGCTTAAAGCCTTTGTTGCAGCAGTTCTTGGTGGGATTGGAAATATAAGTGGAGCAATGATCGGTGGTTACATCATCGGTATTGTTGAAAATTTAACAAAAGCATATATATCAAGTACTTGGGTTGACGCAATTGTATTTGGAATATTGATATTACTGCTGTTATTTAAACCTTCTGGTATTTTAGGTAAAAATGTGAAGGAGAAAGTATGATGAAACATTATACGGTTCGATTAAGAGATAGGATTACGAGTTATGTCAACCCATCAATTCTTCGTAATTTTGTCACAATCTTTTTGATGTTTATGGTATTAAACTATATTATTACTGGTGGTGTTGTATCTAGATACTACCAAACCATTGCGATTAATGTATTAATTGCAATTGTATTAGCAACAAGTTTAAACATCGTAACAGGTTTTTTAGGACAATTAGTATTGGGACATGCTGGATTTATGGCCATTGGGGCATATACTGCAGCAATTATTGGTACTATGTTATATCCATATATCGCAAATGATATACTGTTGTTTGCTGTAAGTTCGTTAGCTGCACTGGTAACTAGTGGTCTTGCTGGTCTATTAGTAGGTACACCAGCACTAAGATTGAGGGGAGACTATCTTGGTATTATGACATTAGGTTTTGGTCAGATTGTAGTAATAGTCTTACAAAATTTAGAAATTACAGGTAAAGCGTTTGGATTATATGGAATTCCTAGGATTTTAACATTCCCTATGGCATTTTGGACGACTGTTTTAGTAATAACAATCATTGTATTGTTTATGAAATCACGCCATGGTCGTGCCATTTTATCTATTCGTGAAGATGAAATCGCAAGTGAGAGTGTTGGAATCAATATTACAAAATACAAAATCATTGGTTTTGTAATGGCAAGCGCATTTGCAGGTATTGGTGGAAGCATGTATGCATTCATTCAAGGATACATGTCACCTAACGCATTTACATTTGTTAAATCAGTTGATATTTTTGTAATTGTTGTTCTTGGTGGTATGGGTAGTATTACAGGTGCAATTATGGCGGCTGGTGTACTGACATATTTACCTGAAGAATTACGAGCATTTAGTGAATATCGTATGTTAATTTACTCAACGTTATTAATCATTGTGATGCTTTATCGTCCAAAAGGATTAATGGGTACACATGAGTTTAGTTGGAATTGGCTTATAAATAAAGTGATCAAACCTACCATTAGAGGATGTAAAGCTTCAATTAAAGGTATAATCTTCTTTGTAAAACATCCAATCCAAGGCACAAAGATTGTTGGGAAAAGTATGGTTAAGTTTTTCATCTTTATAGTAGATACATTTATTTTGGTGATTAACAATATAATTAAATCTTCAAAAGAAAATGTAAAGATGGGAAAGAAAAAAATATCAAAACTATTCAAAAGCTCTTTTAAAGGAGGTAATGAATAATGGTAATACTACAAGTTGAGAATTTAAGTATTCAATTCGGAGGTTTAAAAGCTGTAGATGAATTTGAAATTACAATAGAGAAAAACGAACTAGTTGGATTAATTGGTCCAAATGGTGCAGGAAAAACAACTATATTCAACTTACTGACAGGGGTATATTTACCTACGGAAGGAAGTATCACCTTAAATGGTAAGAATGTTGTTGGTTTAAAACCAAGTAAAATCGTAGCACTTGGAAGTTCTAGGACATTTCAAAATATCCGATTATTTAAAGATATGACTGTACTGGAAAACATTCAAGTTGCATATCATAATCAGATGAGCTATGGATTACTTGGAAGTATCTTCAAAACGAAACGTTTTATTGCAGATGAAAAAGATGCAGTAAGTACAGCAATGGAGTTGCTAGATATCTTTGAACTAGGAATATATAAAGATGAACTTGCAAAAAATCTTCCTTATGGGAAACAACGTAAACTAGAAATTGCAAGAGCTCTTGCTACAAATCCTTCATTATTATTACTTGATGAACCTGCAGCTGGAATGAATCCGCAGGAAACAGAAGAGTTAATGGATACAATACGATTCATTAAAGACAATTTCGAAGTATCAATTTTATTAATTGAACATGATATGAAATTAGTAATGGGTATTTGTGAACGTATCGTTGTAATCGACTACGGTAAAATAATTGCGAAAGGATCGCCGAAAGAAATACGTACTAATCGTGACGTAATCAGAGCGTATCTAGGTGAATAAGATGCTTAAAGTAGATAATTTACATGTATATTATGGAGCCATTCATGCAATAAAAGGAGTTTCATTTGAAGTAAAAGAAGGTGAAATAGTAACATTAATTGGAAGTAATGGTGCTGGAAAATCAACCATTCTAAAGACAATTTCTGGGATTCTAAAACAGTCTACAGGGACAATTAATTTTACTGATAAAAAAATCAAACATGATTTGTCGGAGTATGAGCCACATAACATTGTAGAAATGGGATTATCTCATGTACCAGAAGGTAGAAGAGTATTTCCGGGTCTAACTGTACTTGAAAATTTACAGATGGGTGCTTATACAAGAAAAGATACCGCGAATCTTGAATCAGATTTACAAAAAGTATACAAAAGTTTTCCAAGATTATTAGAGCGTAAAGATCAGTTAGCTGGAACCTTAAGCGGTGGAGAGCAACAAATGCTCGCAATCGGAAGAGCATTGATGAGTAAACCAAAAATATTATTACTAGATGAACCATCGATGGGGCTTGCTCCAATCTTGGTAGATGAAATATTCAGTATCATTAAAAAAATTAATGAGGCTGGAACAACAATTTTACTTGTTGAGCAAAATGCAAATAGAGCATTACATGTATCTCATAAAGGATACGTACTTGAAACAGGAAAAATCATTGCATCAGGTGATTCGAAAGATTTACTGAATGATGAAAAAGTAAAAGAAGCATACCTAAGCGCATAAAAACAATGAATAGGAGAAGTAGTATTTGATCCTTTTACAAAGCGAGTCTTGATTGGTGAAAGCAAGATTAAAAGACAAATATGAATAACACCTAGGAGTTTCTTACCGAAAGAGTATTCTAGTAGGCTAAGACGGGGTAGACCGTTATATCTATAATCTTTGTTAGAAGAAAAGTGGCTATTAGCAAGTTGGGTGGTACCGCGGATACAGACAGTTTATTCGTCCCTATTGGATCGAAGACTGTCTTTTTTATTAAAAATTTAGGAGAGTGATATTATGTGCGGTATTATTGGTACAAAAGCAGTATTAACAAAAACAGAAATTAAAAAAACGATGGATAAAATTATTGATCGAGGTCCAGATGCTTCAGATTATCTTCAAACGGATGATTATACATTTATGTTTAACCGTTTGGCAATTATGGGATTAACTGAGCAAGGTATGCAGCCATTTACAAAAGATGGAAGTGTGTTGATTGCCAATGGTGAGATTTACAACTACTTACAAATTAAAGAACAACTTACTCAACATGATTTTAAGAGTGATAGTGACTGTGAAGTGCTATTACCATTATATGAAAAGTTTGGTGTTGAGTTTTTTGAAATGTTAGACGCTGAATTCGCCCTTGTGTTATATGATAAGCAAAAACGTGAACTAATAGCAGGGAGAGACCCTATTGGAATCCGACCATTATTTTATGGTTACACAGAAGAAGATGAAATTGTTTTTGCAAGTGAAGTAAAAGCACTTCAACATTTGGCAAACGAAATTCATCCATTTCCTCCAGGACACTATTATCAAAGTGGTCAATTCAAAAAATACTCAAAAATTACAGATGTAACGGAGTATAGTAAAGATGATTTTGAAGAGACACTTCACAGTGTTAAAACAAAACTAGAACATGCAATTGTAAAACGTCTTGATAGTCATGCACCACTTGGATTCTTATTAAGTGGTGGTCTTGATTCAAGTCTTGTTTGTGCTGTAGCGCAAAAGCATTTGAAGAAAAGAATTAGAACCTTTAGTATTGGTATGGAAGAAGATCCAATCGATTTAAAATACGCGAAAGTAGTTGCTGATTATATTGGCTCAGATCATGTTGAAGTTACGATGTCTAAGAAAGAAGTAATAGATTCAATTGATGAAGTGATTTATGCCCTTGAGACATTTGATATTACAACCATACGTGCTAGTATCGGAATGTATTTAATATCGAAGTATATTCATGAAAACACGGACATTAAAGTATTGATGACTGGTGAAGTAAGTGATGAGCTATTTGGGTACAAATATACTGATTTCGCTCCAGACGCTAAATCATTCCAACAAGAATGTAAAAAACGTATTGATGAAATTTACATGTATGATGTATTACGCGCAGATCGTTGTTTAGCTACGAACTCACTCGAAGCACGTGTACCGTTTGGTGATATTGATTTTGCATCGTATATCATGAGAATAAACCCAGCAACAAAGATGAATACGTATCGAGTAGGGAAATATCTTTTACGAAAAGCGTTTGAAGGAGAATTATTACCTAAGAGCATATTGTACAGAGATAAAGCTGCCTTTAGTGATGCAGTTGGACACTCGATGGTAGATTATATAAAAGAGTATGCAGAAGCGCAGTATACAGATGAGGAATTTGTCAAAAAATCCGCTGTGTATAAAGACGTTACTCCGATTTCAAAAGAGTCATTACTTTACCGTGAAATATTTGATAAGTATTATCCAAACCATTCACACCTTATCAAAGATTATTGGATGCCGAATAAAGAATGGGATGGTTGCGATGTTGATGATCCTAGTGCAAGAGTATTAAGCAACTATGGAGAAAGTGGAAAATAATTTTGATATTCAAAGCATACGTTTGATATAATGATACTGAAAGGAAAGGTATCTTATGACAAACAGAATGTATCGATATTTACTAGTAATAGTTTCTGCAGTACTTGGAATGTTTGCATTATCAACACCAAAGGTGCAAACAAGTGAAACTCATTTTAGTGCAGAAAGAGCATATTTAGATATTAAGGAAATTGCAAAAGAACCTCATACAATTGAAGATCACGAAGCACTTGAAGACGTTCGTAATTATTTGTTTGATCGAATGGAGGAACTTGGATTAGAACCAGCAATTCATACCTACCCAGTTGAGGATGATGAGTACGATATAACAGAAGTCAATAATCTAGTTGGTACACTAGAAGGAGAAAGTGATACGTACATATTATTGGTTGCTCATTACGATAGTTCTCCAGCCAAACGAATCGGTGAAGAAGAAGGTAGTTTAGGTGCTGCTGATGACGGGTATGGACTAAGCACAATTCTTGAAGTGGTCAATGTTTTAAACACGAATAATGTATATATGAAAAATGGTATAAAAATACTTTTTACAGATGGGGAGGAGATTGGTCTTTACGGAGCAGAGAAAGAAGTAGAGATGAATCCAGATTTCTTTTCAGATGTATCGCTTGTGATCAACATTGAAGCACGTGGTGTTAAAGGACCTACAATTATGTTTGAAACAAGCCAAGGAAATCTTCATTTAATGAAGTTTTATGCAAACGCGAATTACCCAGTTAGTTTCTCACTAGCTGGAGATGTATATTCTCGCATGCCAAATTCAACCGACTTTACACCTATAAAAGAACATGGTATACCAGGACTAAATATGGCAGTGCTTGATAATTTGGATACATATCACACTCCTTTGGATAACCCAGAGAATGTTAATCTATCTAGTTTACAGCATTATGGTGAAGTAAACTACAATTTAGTAAAAGAGTTTGTATCGAACGAAGCGTATAGTGATGTAGAATATTTTAAAACTGATCAGAACGCTGCATATTTTACGTTTTTACCGAATATTTTCTTTGTGTATAGCAATACCATGCAAGTAGTTCTTGTAGTTTTAACACTATTGATATTTGGTTATAATCTTGTTGTTGCTATTAAACGAGGTGTAGTTTCACTCACAAGACTTCTCAAATGTATGGTAGTGTGGTTTACATTAATGATACTTTTATTAATTGATGGTGTGTTAATCTCATTAATACTAGGGTGGATATTTAATATTCCATTTAGTGTTACCTATATGCCCAAAATACCATTTAATTTAGGGTTCTTCATCATTGTTATGATAATTGATACTGCGGCAATCGCATATATCATAAAACGCTTAGTAGCGTTTAAGCAAAATCAAGATTCATTACTATTTGGTGGGTTTGGATTTCTGGCCATATTTATGATGATATTCTTAGTAGCTTTACCAGGTGGAGTCTATTTATTTATGGTGCCACTTTTAACATCAAACCTGATATTACTTATAATTCATATTCTGAAGTCGAAAAAAATTGGGAATAAACGAGTTTATTGCGCACTAGAAAGTATGAACATTATCATTCCTGTGATGTTGTTTGCACCTATATTATATCTATTATATTTAGCACTTACGATTGGTGCACTTGGTATATGTTTACTATTCTTAATTTTCCCACTAGCAATTATTTATCCGACTATAGAACGTTTAGAAATATAAAAAAGCCGTATTGACGGCTTTTTTTATTGTAGTATAATAAAGGTGTAGGTGAGAGTGAGAGAGAGAATGGAAGAAAAGATAAAAAAAATAATTATTGAAGAGGAGTGTTGTGGAGAAGGTAAACACCACAACAAACATTCGTATGAAGGTAGACCAGAAAAAGAGATGCACAAGCATTTTAAGAAAGAATTTAAGGACTCATTCCATAAAGAGTTCAAGAAACATCGAAGACATAAGCCTTTTGTTCATATCATGAACGATAAAAAGGTAAAACAAACTAAATTATTTGATAGTAAGAAAGACTTGGTATCTTTTGTCAATCAAGTAGGCGAAGATGGAACAGAAGTAGACATTTTCAAGATTGAAGAAGGATTATACAAAGTAGTCGTTTTTAAAAGAGAAGAATAAAAAAAGAAATCACCTACATTAAAGGAGCTAAAAAATTAGCTCCTTTTTTTTAATCTCCCCAAATTAGTTCCACTAGTTCTGGATAATCGATAAACGGATTACGGTTTCCTTGGAAAGAGAATATTACGTCATTACGGTTCATTTCAAACTCATCTGGTGGATCTTGTAGATGCCACTCGATTAAGACTGATATTCTACCCATATACGGACCAGAGTTGTTAACTAAATCATTTAGTTCTAAATCAGGATACCCATCGTCACCTTCATACCTAACTGCCATATAAAATATCATTCTCGCCACGTCACCTTTTACTTCATCGCGCGGTTCCCATGAATCGCTATCTCTTAGATTATCAGTTAGAATTCCACCATCATAAACAGGATTTCCACCGTTATCAAAATCAAGATTGCTTCTTGTTGAGTTTATACTTGAATCGGTTGGTCTAATATGATGCATATCTGTTCCTGGACCAATTAGATTACCAAAATCACCATGTGATTTTGCCCACACATGTTCTCGATTCCAGTCATCTGCATTACCACCGTGTGCATCTTTATCTTGAGATCTACCTGTATATAACAAAATGACATTGTCTGGATTATTGGGATCTTCATCAGTTTCCGATAATGCATCCCAAAGAGATGTGTATGAAAACATCGTATGATCATCAATTAAATCGTGTAAGAATGACTTTAAGGCATCTCCTTCTAATCCTTCAACACCTTGATAGTATTCCATGTATGTAGCACTTTCAGCTAGAATTGTAATCACAAATTCTTTTACAACAACAGCATTGTTGTATGTGAACGTAGCTGATAACGTTACCTCTTGATTTCCTTCTTCGAATGTTGGTCTTGTAACCACTCCAGTGTGAGATAGGAAATTCAGATTTGATGAAGTCCATAAAATCGAACTAACCTCGTATGAAGTTGGTAAGAATAAGTCACTATCAACACTAGAGTATGTAAACAAAAACTCATCTGTCAAAACATCCAGTAATTCTTGATCAACAACGTCAGGATCTTCAAGTGCTAATACTGTTATAGTGAATGCTTTAGTATCGGCAAATGATAAATATAGGAACGTTGCCTCCAGTGTTACAGTTTGATTTCCTTCTTCAAATGTCGGTCTTGTGATCGTTCCTTCATTTGAGACAAAAGTTTCATTTGATGAAGACCAAACGACATCATATGTTCCAAACATACTTGGTAAATTGATGTCTCCTATTACTTCTGTATACGGAAGCTGAAATTGGTTAATATATTCTTGATATATCGCATATTGCGCTGAATTATCATCTAGTTCTTTTGGCAAGACGGTAATAATTAATTCATATTGTTTTGACACTTCTTCGTATGTGAATACCGCAGTTAATGTCACTATTTTACTTCCAGACCCATATTCTGGCTGCGTTACTTCACCGCTTGTTGAGATGACATCTTCGTTATTTGAAGACCAAACAATTGATATACCGTTACTTAGAGTGGGGAGATATACATTAGTAGTTATTGATGTAGGAATATCAAGAATAGCGTTTGCTTCTTGTTCAATGATACTTGAAAGATTCCCGATGTATTCCTCATATTTCTCATCACTTCTTAAAACGATTACTTCAAAGTTTTTTGTAGTGCTATTTTCGTCATCAGTGATGGTTACTGTAAAGAGGACACTAGTATCAAACTTGTCCTGAATAACTTGATATCCATCTAAAAAATCTGATTTACTAGCTTTCCAAGATAAATCAAAGTCCTGATATGAATCAGGTAGTGTAATGTCTTCAATTTCATTACTCAATACCAATTCATCTTTTGCATCATAAATGGTGTACGGTGGTTCTGTCTCTTGTGTACATCCTGTAAGTAGTAGTGATGTAAGTAATAGTAATATTGTTGTTATTTTTCTCATATGATCACCTTCGCTAACATTTTATTTTACAATAAATATGGTGATTTCACAACAAAAGAAAAAAGCTTTTACAAGCTTTTATTTTTGCTTTATTTCACATTTTGTATGTTGAATGGAATACATAATCCAAATGAATCCAATCGATACAAACAAAAGCGCTCCTAGTTTCCATAACAAGTTTCCATTTGGAAGTACAATAGGTGTGAATGCAATTCCAATAGCACCAACAAATGCTACTACACAAGATGTGCATCCAAATGTAAAAATACCAAAAAGGAATGCTAAAAATGGAATCGCATTTGATCCTTTTGGTTCCACTTTTGTTAACTTATAGTTCACAATACTAAATGTCACCATAATCGATGTCAAAACTGCTATTATTATATTAATAAGGATATGAACTGCAACAATCCCTGTTCCAAAATTATTACGCATAACTTGATAACTTGTATTTCCTTCAAAATCAAGAAAGATATATAGACCTAAAAAAAGAATAAAGGTCCCAAAAAGAATAATTATATTTTGTCGCTTAAATGTTTCTGTTTTTACAATGTTTAACATAATATCACCTACATAGATGGTACCACAATACATTAAAATATGTATAATTTTTGCATTTCTTTCTTGCAGAAATTCAAAGGTATGTTAGAATTGCATTGAAAGTTGGTGTAAGTAATGAAAATTTTATTTCAGATAGTTCGTATCACGGTTGGGTTTACCTTTTTAAGTTTTGGGATTGCCCTAACAAAGATAGCAGGTCTTGGAATGGATCCGTGGGGTCTATTACATGAAGGAATGGATAACTTAATTCCGTTCTTAGATTTTGGAGAGATTATTGTGTACTCTGGGATTTTTATTATGATCATTAGTGTGATTTTGTTTAAATCTAAAATCGGAATTGGAACAATACTAAATGCAGTTTTAGTAGGATTTATGATTAACTTCTTCTTAGTTATTTTACCTTCTGAAGTAACTGAAACAACAGCATATGGATTCTTTGCAATTGGTTTAATTACACTTAACTTTGGTAGAGCGTTATACATCAGTTCTGATTTGGGTCCAGGTCCTAGAGATGGACTATATGTTGGACTAACACGGGTTACTCAAATTGATATCAAGTACGGCAAACCATTCATTGAATTTCTCGTATTAGGAACAGGATATTTACTAGGTGGTACTTTTGGTGTTGGTACGATTATCTTGATTGTCGTTTCAGGATACATGGTAGAGTTTTTCTTCAAAATATTTAAGTTTGACCCTAAGAAGAAAACACAAAATGATATTATAGCTGATATAAAAAGGTTAGTAACAAA
Source organism: uncultured Candidatus Izemoplasmatales bacterium (assembly GCA_964652375.1). Classification (GTDB taxonomy): domain Bacteria; phylum Bacillota_I; class Bacilli_A; order Izemoplasmatales; family Izemoplasmataceae; genus CAZZAP01. The sequence goes on along the minus strand of CAZZAP010000002.1, from coordinate 54,357 downwards.
TTAGTTACTAACCTTTTTTTTGATTTTTCTCTATCTATTTATTTATTTTTAAGGCATAGGCGGAGCGTGCGTGAATACAATATTACCATCCATGTCATAAAACGGTAAGTATTGTACTGTATATGCTAAGTTCAATGAAGTGTCATTGTTTACATATTCAAGCTCGATAATGAATGTTGGTTGATCATCAATCCAATAATCTTCGTTCATCATATTTAGAACTAACATTGAACCTTGTGATAACATTGTTTGTCTATCTGGTTCACAACTTGTGTCACCAGCAGGTAAATCATAAAACTCTGTACAGATGTACTCATCAGTGTTTGCAGGATCGTTATATGCTGCTATGAACTCATAGATTCTTGTATAGAACATATCGTAATTGATAAAGTCATCTTCGTAATACATATCCATGAATTCGATGAAGTATCTACCGTCTTCTAACTGGTATACACGCACCTGTGCATTAACTGTTTCAACTACACCATTTTCAGTTAATTCAAAGAATGCTTCATAGTAAGGTACACCATTTTCATCTTGGTAAATATCCATATATAGGAATACAGCTATACCACCTAGTTGTAGGAATTCATCTCTACCTTCCAAACAACCAACGTCCATCATATTATCGTTGAAGTAGACATTACACATTCCTATTGCATCCACATTTGGATCTGAATAGTCTATTGCAAACTCTGCAAGAACTGCTAATGTTACGTTGTCATCTTGTAAAATTGCAGTAGCAGGTGCGCTCGCAAATCTACCAACTTCTTGAAGGGTAGCATGCATTACATTGTTTGCATCTGTTTCAAAGAATACTTGGTATTCAATTAATATGTAAGTTCCATCTGTATATTCAAAATATACATCCGTATAAAATTCTATTGTGGTTGCATCGTAATCATCTTCCCACCAGAATCCTAGAACATATGCAGATGATAATTCTGGAGTAAAGAATTGTTCGAATTCACCACATAATGGATCGTTGTAGAAGTACATATCACATAATTGTGAAATTGTTGTAGCATCTGTAATAAAATCATCAATCATTGGTTGGAAATTATTCATATAATCAAAGAACCATTGATGTTCAAAATGATGATGTCCTGGATGTTCTTGTAAATCAAAGAATAATTCACCGTTTGGTCCATGCATGAAAAATACGAAGAAGTAAGCTGTATGAACCATGTAACCTTCTGTGTCATAGAAATCTACACCCATATCGTAGTGGTCGTTAAATACGTCGAAGTAGAACCATGAATAATCACTGTGATTTCTAAAGATGTTATCAACGATATAGATACAATTTCCCTCAGCTTCGTATGGGAAATACGTACCACAGATATCTGAGGTCGACAATATACCATCTCTTAAATCAAAGAAGAATGCATCCATAAATTGAGTAGCTGTTACATGATCAACAATAGGTCCTCTGTCCATAAACTCAATTTGGAATTTACCATCATCAAAGATTCTGAACATAACATAATCTTCTTGGACCATTACTTGGCCATTTTTATGATGTTCGATAATGAATCTATATGCATCAGGTCCCATCATCCCATCATTGATAAAATCGATTTGTACATAAGTATCACCATTTGCCATACTATCTCTTCTACCTTGGAAGAAATCTTCGTGATGATGTCCAAAGAACCATTTATTCGCGAAATCTTCTTCACTCATATTTGGATCTTGGTAATCTGTCACCCATTGATTCCATAAGTCTTGAGCTTCATCAAATGTTGCCCATCTATGTGGTGGCATTGGTTGATTAAGCTCCATTCCGATAGTAGAATCACTATGGTACCAGAAGTGGAATGAGAAGTATTTTATATATGATGTACCATTTGCAAAATCAGTAAATTCAATATTAGCACCAAACTGGTTTCCATATTCAGGCCAGAAATCCAATAATATTAAATCAAGATTTTGAGCAAACATTTCTTGACGATACCAATGACAATCTTCGAAAATTCGTGGCATGTACATACATGCATCATCATCTGAAACTGCTCGATCGTTGAATAGATTGATATGCCACTCTAGATGTAATCTAGCTTCATGCTCAGGGAACATTACATGTGGTTCAGAGAAATAAATATTCATCCAGAATCCATCCATATCATCATAAAACTCAATATGGAAATACTCGAACCATGAAGTATTAGTTCCATCCCAAAGTTCAACTTCGATATATGCATTATAGCCATCAAAGTCAAATCGAGTGATCTGCCAATCTGTAATATTGAGTCCGATTAAGTGATTACGGACATCGATAAACTGTTGCCAATCTCCTCTTGAATACATATTGAAGAATGCATCATCAGTATAAGCATTATCTAGTGCATCGTTAAAGAATCCTTGCACTTTGAATAACGCATCATCATGATTATATCCGTGATGGTCATACCACCAATGGATTTGCAGTTCGCCATTTTCATCGTAGTATGGAGAGAAAATAAACTCATAATAGTATTCTTCAGATGTGTCTGGTAATTGAACACGAAGTCCAACTCTAAATCCATGATCATGATAATCCATCCACTCTTTAAATGCATTAAAGTTTTGCCCCATGAAACGTTCTCTTTCTAAGAAGCACATTGTTGCATCCATATGAGGGAACCACTTATAACAGAAGTCAGCATCAGACAATGTTTGATCGTTAAAATCAAAGATGATTTCATCTAAAATTGCCTCAGCTTCATTCCAGTCAAATTGATAGTGGTGTCTACCTTCAAATTGAACCTTTAACTCATTAAATTCATTGTAATAGAAATGAGCTAATACATCTTCAACATACTCGTCAGTTCCCATAAACCAGCGGAATCCGAGTTCAACACCGTATTCACCACCGTGAATATATTCTAGCATTAACATTCCATCAACTAATATCATTTCTTCACGTTTTTGAATACATCCATTGATATGATCTTCACCATCGAAATAGAAAGCACAAATATCTTCGCTTAGTAATGAGAAATCATTAAAATCATTAACTAGCATATGAATGAAATTCTCATGTTCTGGGTCTACCATATAACCTGGGTGGAAACGAACATATTGAATACCGAATTCATCATATACAAACTCAACAAACAATTCTTCATATTTGTGTTCTGTTCCATCTCCCATTTCAATACCAATTCGTAGCATACCATCATAGAAATCCATCCATTGTAGATTTACATAGAATGCACTATTTTGTAATGCTTCATCTCTATCAACAGCACAAGAACTTTCTTGTTCTGGACCGAAGTATGTATCACACCATGTTTGAGAATCCATGTTAGGATCTTTGTAAGACTCAAACATTTCGTGGATATATTCTTCTTGAGCAGGATCAACCATTTGTCCAGGGTGGAAACGAACATATTGAATACCGAAATCATCATAAATGAATTCAACAAACATCTCTTCATATTTATGTTCTACTCCATCATCCATTTCAATACCAACTCGCATCATACCATCATGGTATTCAATCCATTGCAATGCAACATAGAAATCAGTATTTGCTAAATCTCCATCTCTATCCATTGCACATGAACCTTCTTGGTCTGGACCGAAGAAGTGATCACACCATGATTGTGAATCCCAATTAGGATCCATATAGGTCGCTACTAATTCTTCGATAAACGTTACTTGTTCATGGTCATAATGGTCTTCGTGGAAACGAACATACCAAATACCATAATCATCATAAATGAATTCAACACTCATCTCTGGATAGGCATATTCAGTACCATCGAACATTTCTAAACCAAAGAATAACTTCCCGTCACGCCAATCCATAAATAAGATATTGATATAGGCGTCAGGTAGTGCCAATGTTTCATCTCTATCTTCAGCACAGTCCATCTCAGCTTCAGGACCAAAGTATGTATCGCACCATGTTTGAGAATCAACGTTTGGATCCAAGTATGACTCAATTAATTCGTAAATGTACGCTTCTTCATCAGGATTATATCCATCATTATCACGCACATCAATTACGTACATACCAGGTTGATACTCATATACCATGAATGGCACTTCAATCTCTTCACTTCCATCAGGGAACGTAACTGTAAATTGAAGCACGTATTCTCCGTATTCGTTTTCATACCATCCTGTTACTACATACGTAACTCCCTCTTGAAGAACTTTGTCTCTATCTTCCGCTATATCCTCAGGAATTTCTCCCATGAAATAGTTGTTTGCAATTTCCTCAATTGGGATGTTTGGATCTTGGAAATCCATTAATAAATCTGTGAAGAACGCAGCAGCTACATCAATTGGAACTCTATTTTCAATGAACTCAATTAATATATCACCTGCAGCATCTCTAGTTAGTAAGAATTTTTGATATTGAGGGCGACCTTCACCACCAGCAACATCATAGAACGTCATTTGTGCACCAAAGATACCTTCTCCTAAATCAAGTACTTCATCAAGAGAGATATAAGCTCCAGAGGTATGACCTTCTTCACGATCCTCAATACAACCTTCAGGGTCCATTATGAAATATTCATAACAGAAATCCTGAGAATCAATTGCAGGATCTAAATACATGTCTATGAAGTTTTGCAAAAATTCTTTTGCATCTTCATATGTGATTTCTAGTGGATCAATTGGCAAACAAACACCATCCACTAATTCTTGTCCAGTTGGACATTCAGTTACAGTATCCTCAACACAAAGTCCATCAACGAGGGTATACCCATCGCTACAAACTACTGGTTCAGGAACACATTCACCATTTTCAAGTATTTCCCCGGCCGCACATTCAACCTGGATTGGAGTAGAGGTGAATTGCCAGTAACTAATTAAATATCCGCCATCTTCAAGTACAACTTGAATTCTAAATTCAATTTCATGCAATCCATCTAATGTGATACCAGTAATAACATAATAGTTATTAGAAGCATCCGCATTGTATGTAATTTCAGAGAATCCCTCAAATCCGTCAGGTACTAGATTGGTAGTTGCTTCCCTACAATCATCTAGTAACGTTGGGTTCGCAACAGAGAAATACTCATCACAGAAGTTTGCGTATTCAGCGTTATTATAATTTTCTAACACGCCGTTAAATAACTGCAAAATTTCTGCTTCTGTAAGGTTATCAATTGCATCGAGTTGACAGATTTCTTCATTCGGATTCTGTTCACAATATTCGCGACTGAATTCCTGAACTTGTGTAAAATTGTCACACGCAGCAAGAGTTAAACCAAACAGTAATGTTACAATTAAAATTAAAACTCTCTTCATCCTATTAGCCTCCTTTTTCTCTTTCTTTTATACTTTTATTATAAAAGAAAAGGCTTACAATTACAAAGAAATTCAAGTTGAAAGTATTTTCACAAATAAAAAAAGCGAAATCTCGCTTTTTTTATTTGTAATGTTTCATTAATTCTAAATAGTAGTTTTTATTCGTTTTAATGCTTTCAATTTCCTTTATGGTCAATACGCGAATCACCTTCATTGGATTGCCAACTACAAGTGTTCTTTCAGGAACAGTTTTACCTGGAGGTACAACACAACCAGCCCCTACAAGAGCTTGTTTTTTTATGATTGCACCATCTAAGACAATACTACCCATTCCGATCAATACATCATCTTCAACAGTAGCGGCATGGATAATTGCATTATGACCAATTGTTACGTTCTTGCCAATAATCGTAGGCAAGTTAAGATTCGTGTGAATGACACTATTATCTTGAACATTTGTATTCTCACCGATTACGACAGGTGCCATATCTCCGCGAATAGTGGCATTATACCACACGTTTACGTAGTCATGTAATGTTACATCTCCTGCAATTACTGCAGTAGACAACACCTTCGCTTTTGTTGATATTGTTGGTTTAATTCCTTTATACGATTCAATTATCATAGTTCACCTACTTCAGAACTTCGTTAATAACACGGAAGAAGTTCTTATATTTTATTTTTTCAATCTCATCATCATTGTATCCAAGCTTTTGCAACTCAACAATAACGTTTTGTGTATCTGCTAAAGTTTTGAATCCTTCAAGTCGATTGTCAGAAATATCATTATATAAATAATAACAAACATCAAATCCAAATCCAACATGGTCAATACCGATTGTCTTTACGACGTGATCAATATGTTTAGCCATATACGCTACATTTTGATTTTCCTCCACATCAGAAATGAACGGCATGATACCGCAAATACCAATTACACCATTTTTTTCTTTAATCATGTGAAGTTGCTTGTCAGTATAATTTCTTCTATGAGAACATAGTGCTTTTGTATTTCCGTGTGAGATAATCACAGGTCCTTTTGTAAGTGAGATTACCTCATTGAATGATTTTTCATTTAAATGTGCTAAATCAATAAGCATTCCAAGCTCTTCCATTTTCGCTAGGAGTTCCTTACCTTTTTTGGTAATACCCTTAGTATTTAGATTATCTAATCCAGAGCCATAATCGTTTACTTCGTTCCATGTAAGAGAAGCGTGTCTAACTCCCTGTTTGTAGAGTTCTACCATATGATCAACACTTTCTAATTGAGATAAACCTTCTATACCGAGAATAATACCAATTTTATTTTTCTCAAATGATTTTATCATATCAACTGCGTTATAACATATTTCAAAAATATCAAGGTTACTTGCAAGCTCTTTAAAAGCCGCATCAAATATTTCATTAAATTCTTGTTTATTTTCAGTTTTTGGATTTGTCCAATTAACAAAAATGCTGTGTGTAATTCCACCTTCTTTATAAAAATCAAGGTGCCTATTTTTGAATGAATCTTTAGTTCCCCGCTTCGCCTGTCTATACATATCAGTTAAAATATCTCCATGAGCATCAAATATCATAGTATCCTCCTAATTAAGAAAGACTGAAGGTTCTTCAGTCTACTTGTTATATGTTTCCAGTCCAGCTTTCAATATTTGCATTGCACGTTTCATGTCTGCTGATTGTAACACGTATGCAATACGAACTTCGTCATAACCTAATCCTTTTGTGGCATAAAACCCTTCTGCAGGAGCCATCATAATCGTTTCGCCATCTAAGTCAAACTCTTCAAGCATCCAAATGACAAATGTTTCAGCATTGTCAACTGGTAATTTGACAACAACATAAAATGCACCAGTTGGTTTCTCGCAAACAACGCCAGGAATTTCCTGTAATGTTTTATACACGATATCTCTTCGTTTTTGATATTCTTTTTTAATGTCATTTGTATATGATTCAGGTAATGCATATAAAGCAGCACTACCAACTTGTTCTAACGTAGCCACGCATAATCTAGCTTGACATAGTTTTAGTATATTTTTCATTAAAGGCTTATTTTTTGATGAAATACTTCCAATGCGAGCACCACAAGCACTATATCGTTTTGAAACACTCTCAACAATTATAACTCTATCTTCAACACCAGGAATTGAGCCCATTGATATTCCTTGTAAACCATCAAATGCAAATCCACGATATACTTCATCACTAATGACAAAAAGATCATGTTCTTTTGCGATTTCTGCAATCATTTCCAGCTCATCTTTACGAAGAATTGTACCAGTTGGATTCCCTGGATTACTAAATAGTATTGCTTTTGTTTTTGGTGTAATCAACCCAACTATATCCTCTTTACTAGGTAAATGGAACCCATCTTCAGCTTTTGTCGTGATCGGTTTAATGTTTACATTAACTGCACCAGTGAAACCATTATAATTTGTATAGAATGGTTCAGGAACTAGTATCTCATCACCTGGATTACAAATAGCTATCGAGGCAAAAATGAGTGCTTCCGAACCACCATTCGTTATTAAAATCTCATCTTCATCGAATAAAATACCATCTCTTTTAAAGTATTCTTGAATGGCCTTAATTAATTCAGGTTCACCTTGTGAATATGAATATTTAATAATAGATGAATCATACGAATTAATCGCATCCATAAATGCAGAAGGTGTTTCAATATCAGGTTGTCCAATATTTAGATGAAGTACCTTTTTTCCTTCTTTTTTTACTCTAGTTGCAATTGGTACTAATTTTCTTACAGGTGATTCCTGCATACTTAAAACTCTGTCAGATAGTTTCATAATTGTCTCCTTTATCAAAAAAATCAACTTCATTGTAACAGCAATAGAAATATTAATCAATATAAATAGTTTGTATTTTCCATCAGGATTTAATGAAAATCATCTAAAAATTTGGTATAATGAAGTGTAAAATATCTTTGTGAAAATATTTTCACAAATTTCCACGTGTTTTCATAATTTTCAAAGTCGGATAATGGCTCAAATAAGCCGTTTTATAATTTCAATTAAAAAAAGTAAAAAAATTAATGAAAACGCTTGTTTTAATAGGTGATAATTGTTAAAATGCTATTGTGTTAATTTCAAAATGTGAAAGTGAGGAAAAGGAATGAGTTTAAAACTATTTATCCCAGGTCCAGTGGATGTAGAACAAGATGTTCTCGAAAAACTGGCAACAGCTCAGATTGCACATAGAAGCAAGACTGCATCTGAACTTCAGGAAAGTATCTCAAAAAAACTACAGAAACTAATGTACACGGATAACACGATTATATTATCAACATCATCAGGAAGTGGAATTATGGAGATGGCAATACGTTCATGCACTAAGAAACGCGCAGCGGTTTTCAGTGTTGGAGCATTTGGTGATCGTTGGTATAAAATGGCAACAACAAATAATATTCCTGCAGACCACTTTAAGTCTGAACCAGGATACCCAACTACACCAGAAATGGTTGATGAAGCATTAAAAACTGGGAAATATGATGTTGTTACGGTTACGCATAATGAAACATCAGCAGGATTAATGAATCCTGTATATGAAATTGGACAAGTAGTAGCTAAATATCCAGATGTTATATATTTAGTTGATGCAGTGAGTTCATTAGGTGGAGCAAAAGTTGAAGTAGATAAATCTAATATTGATATTTGCTTATCATCTACACAAAAGTGTTTAGGACTTCCTCCAGGATTAGCAGTAGCTTCAGTCTCAGAAAGAGCGATTGAACGAGCAAAAACTGTTGAAAACAGAGGATTCTATTTAGATCTAATTAACGTTGTAAATCGTGTACTAAAAAACTATCAATATCCTACAACACCATCAACGCCTCATATGTGGGGACTTGATTATCAATTAGATAAAATCATAGAAGTTGAAGGACTAGATAATCGATTTGATCGACATGAGAAATTAGCAGGAATTGTACGTGACTGGGCAAAAAAACACTTCGATTTATTTGCTCAAGAAGGATATAGAAGTAATACAGTGACAACCATTTTAAATACAAAAGGAAACAGCGTTGCTGATTTAAATAAAGAGTTAGCAAAACGTGGTTATATGATTAGTAACGGTTATGGTGATTTAAAGGAAAAAGCATTTAGAATTGCACATATGGCTGATCGTAAAGAAGCAGATTTATTAGCGCTACTAAAAGAAATAGAAGATATTTGGAACCTTTAGGAGGTACATCTATGTATAAAATATTAGCCAATGATGGCATTGATAAAAACGCTGCTGCTAAATTAGAGGAACTAGGGTATAACCTTGATACAAATCATTATGAAGGCGAAGAACTTGTTTCAAAAATTAAAGAAGTAAATTGTATCATAGTGCGTAGCGCAACAAAAGTTCGCACTCCACTCATTGATGAAGCGTTAAAAACCGGTGAATTAAAATTGATTATTCGCGCAGGTGTTGGTATCGATAACATTGATCATGCATATGCGAAAGAAAAAGGAATTATTGTAAGAAACACACCAAATTCAAGTAGTGATGCTGTTGCAGAACTTGCAATTGCTCATATGTTTGCTTTAGCGAGACATATCTTTATCTCAAACGTAACAATGCGTGAAGGCAAATGGAATAAAAAACAATATAAAGGTATCGAATTAAATGGTAAAACACTAGGATTAGTAGGGTTTGGTCGTATTGCAAGAAGTGTTGCTAAAAAAGCAATGGCACTTGGGATGACAGTAGTTTATGATGATATTCTTGGACAAAGTGAATTATTACCTGAATGTAAGTTTGTAGGGAAAGAAGCACTGTTAAAAACATCAGATTTTATTTCTCTACATATTCCATTCTTAAAAGAAACAGGTGCATACCTTGATCACGAAGCATTTAACATGATGAAACCAGGTATGTTTCTCGTTCAAACTGCACGCGGTGGTGTAGTGAATGAAGATGCACTTCTAACAGCACTAGATAGTGGAATAGTACAAAGAGCCGCTCTTGACGTTTTTGAAGAAGAACCAACCAAAAACGAAAGAATTTATACTCACGACAGTATATCTCTTACTCCACACATCGGTGCTTCAACAATAGAAGCTCAAGCTCGTATTGGGCAAGAAACAATAGAAGTTATTTTAGAAAGTTTATCGTAGGAGGATAAAAATGGCTGTAGTTAGACCGTTTAAGGCATTACGCCCTCGTAAAGACCTTGTGGAAAGAGTTGCTTCTTTACCATATGATGTTATGGACAGAAAAGAAGCAAAAGCAATGGCAAAAGGAAATCCATATTCATTTTTACACATTGTAAGAAGTGAAATTGATTTTCCATCATCAACTGATCCATACGATCCAAAGGTGTACAAAAAAGCAAAGAAAAATTTACAAGTTTTCCAAGACGATGGTATTTTAGTAGCAGATGAAAAACCAATGATATATATTTACCGTCAAATTATGGATGGTAATGAGCAGACAGGATTTGTTGGTTGCACATCGATTGATGACTACGTGAATAATATCATCAAGAAACACGAATTGACATTACTTAGTAAAGAAAAAGACAGAATAAATCACTTTGATGCATGTGATGCAAACACTGCACCAATCTTCTTGACATACCGCGATGAAGATCGTTTAGGTGAAATTTTACAAACTTGGACAGAAAAAGATCCTGATTTTGATATCGTAACAGAAGATGGGGTAGGACATGTTGTATGGACAATAGATGATGAGGCGTTAATTGAAGAAATTACTGAGAAGTTTACTCATATCGATAGTTTATACATTGCAGATGGACATCATAGAAGTGCATCAGCAGCAAAAGTTGCATTAAAAAGAAGACAAGAAAATCCAAACTATACAGGTAATGAGGAGTTTAACTTCTTCATGTCAGTAATTTTCCCTGAGTCTAATTTAAACATTATGGATTACAACCGTGTTGTTCATGATTTAAATGGATTGAGTGAGGAAGAGTTTTGTAAAGCAATTAAAAAAGAATTCGATGTAGAAGAGAGCAAAGGGCCTTACAAACCTGTAGAACGTCATACATTCGGAATGTATATCAATAAAAAATGGTACAAATTAACCGTTAAACCTGAGTGTATACAATCAGATCATATTTTAGAAAACATTGATGCTGCAATTTTAGAAAAACATGTATTAAATGATATTCTAGGAATCACAAATTTACGAGATTCATCAAGAATCAGTTTTATTGGTGGTATTCGAGGATTAAAAGGAATATCAAAGAAAACAGATACACTAAATGGTGTAGGATTTAGTATGTACCCTGTATCAATGGGTGAAATCATGGAAGTTAGTGATTCAGGATTAATTATGCCTGCAAAAACAACATGGTTTGAACCAAAACTACGAAGTGGATTATTCGTTCATAAATTCGATAGTTTTGAAGTACCTGCGGGAGACGGGAAGACATCACAAGCGACAAAGGAGTACATCGAGGATGTTTTGGAAAAGGTTCGTTCTAAAGATGGGAATCAAGCTGAATTTGTACAAGCAGTAACCGAAGTTCTTCACAGTCTTGGTCCAGTACTAGAAAAACATCCTGAATACATCGATAACAATATTTTAGAACGTATGGTTGAACCTGAGAGAATCATTCAATTTAAAGTACCTTGGGTTGATGATGAAGGTCATATCCAAGTAAACAGAGGATATCGAGTTCAATTTAATGGTGCAATTGGGCCGTTTAAAGGTGGACTTCGTTTTCATCCATCCGTATATTTAGGAATTATCAAATTCTTAGGATTTGAGCAAATCTTTAAAAACAGCTTAACCGGATTACCAATCGGTGGTGGTAAAGGTGGAAGTGACTTTGATCCAAGAGGAAAAAGTGATGCTGAAATCAGACGTTTCGCTGAAAGTTTTATGTCAGAATTATACCGTCACATTGGACCTGATGTTGATGTTCCAGCTGGGGACATTGGTGTAGGTGGACGTGAAATAGGTTATCTATTTGGACACTATCGTCGTATTAAAGGTGCCTATGAAAATGGTGTTTTAACAGGAAAAGGTTTAAACTATGGTGGATCGTTAATTAGACCTGAAGCAACAGGTTATGGTGCAACATATTTTGGACTTCAAATGTTACGTCATGATAAACTAGATTACAAAAACAAAACAGTAGCAGTATCAGGATTTGGAAATGTTGCATGGGGTGTTTGTAAAAAGGTAAGAGACCTTGGTGGTAAAGTAGTTACATTAAGTGGACCAGGTGGATATATCTATGATCCAGATGGTGTTACCACACAAGAGAAAATTGATTTTATGATTGAAATGCGTTCAAATCCAAATGGTAAAATCAAAGATTATGCTGATAAATTTGGTGTAGAATTCTTCAAAGGTAAAAAACCATGGGAACTCAAAGTAGATATTATTATGCCTTGCGCTACTCAAAATGAAATCCATGTTGAAGATGCAAAACAAATTATCGAAAATGAAGTAAAATACATCATTGAAGGTGCAAACATGCCTACAACAAATGAAGCAGTTGAATTACTACAAGCCAACGATGTAATTATTGGTCCTGGTAAAGCTGCAAATGCTGGTGGTGTGGCAACAAGTGCACTTGAGATGTCTCAAAATAGTATGCGTATTAGCTGGACTGCTGAAGAAGTGGATCTAAAATTACGCGAAATTATGAAAAACATATTTAATGGATGCGTTCGCGCCTCTAGTAGATATGGATTTGGATACGACTTAATTGCCGGTGCAAATATTGCCGGATTTACAAAAGTTGCAGATGCAATGATTTCACAAGGGAATTATTAGAAATAAAAAGGAGTGATTTGATGGGTTATGCTTTAAAAGAAACAGAGTACAGATACCGTGCATGGACAAAAAATGGGACATGGGAAAAAGGGTCTTTGACAACAGATAAATATATTACAATTCACGAGGGATCAAATGTATTCCATTATGGACAAGCACTATTTGAAGGGTTAAAAGCTTACCGCACGAAAGATAACAAGATTCAACTTTTTAGACCTGATTTAAACATTATTCGTCTAAATGATGGCTTGGATCGAATTGTTGCTCCAAGAATACCAGAAGAACTGTTTTATGAAGCAGTTGAAGAGGTGGTTAAAGCGAATATCGATGACATCCCAGAATATGGGACAGGAAAATCTCTATATATTCGCCCATTTGTAATCGGACATGGGATGAACTTAGGTGTTAAACCGAGTGATGAGTACTTATTTAGTGTATTTTGTGCACCAGTAGGAACCTACTTTGCTGGTGGTTTACAAGCGTTAGAGTTTGTTACAACAGATTACGATAGAGCTGCTGCAAATGGTATGGGACAAGTAAAAGTAGCTGGCAATTATAGTGCTAGTTTATATCCGAGACAAATCGCAAAAAATCAAGGATACGCTGGCGTAATTTATTTAGATCCACTTACTCATTCAAAGATTGATGAAGTAGGAGCAGCAAACTTCTTTGGTATTACACATGACAATGTACTAGTTACCCCGAAATCAAGTTCTATTTTACCGTCAATAACAAAACGTTCAATTTTATATATCGCTGAGCATATGCTTGGATTAAAAGTGGAAGAACGTGAATGTTTCATTGACAACATTGATGAATTTAGAGAAGCTGGCGCGTGTGGAACTGCGGCGATTATTACACCGTTAAAAGCAATTACACACAAAGGTAAACGTCATCAATTTGGAAATGGTGAAGTGGGAGATGTTGTACGAAAACTATATGATACACTCGTAGGCTTATACTACGGTGATATTGAGGCTCCAGAAGGTTGGATTAGAGAAGTAAAATAAAGAAAAAAGAAAAAGACTTATCATCGCTGATAAGTCTTTATTTTTTTACATTAATGCTTTTATTCGTTTTGCTAGTCCCTTTAGTTTTCGTTTTGGAACACTGCATATTGCAACGCGTAATCCACCATCTACCTCAACAGTAAAGATGTGATTTTGTTGAAGCGTTTGGTTAAACGCTTGTTTCTTCATATCATCTTCAATCCTTAAAGTAACGAAGAATCCTTCTTTATAAGGATAAATAGGAAGCCCATTTTCATTTGCCTCTTTAACAAAAATCTCTGAACGCTCCTTTAATAGATCAACATAGGTTTGTTTCTCTTTTAGATACGCATCTTGCAACGATTTATCTGTTGATATAAGACTGAATAACCTCATTGCACTATTATTAACCGTAGACCAGATGCTACGTGCTGAATAAATAGCTGCATCTTTGAATTTCGCAAGTTCTTCCTGATTGTTAGTAATAACGACTTGTGCCCCACATCTTGCCCCGTAGGCAGTTAATGTTTTTGAAAGTGAAAAGGCGATGATTGCCATCACGTTCTCATTCAGTGATGCATATCGTTTAAATCCTTTTTTCCATGCATTACCTTGGGTATTAAAATCAACATACGCAATATCGTTCAAAATGATAACAGGACCTTTAGCACTTAATTCGTTGACAAAATTAATGATTTGATTCCACTCATCATCACGCAGTGTATATCCTGTTGGGTTATGACATGGGTCATTGATAATTACAAATACTTTATTCTCTTTTTCCATGACTCTTGTTAATGTTGATTTAAAGTCTTCAATATCGAATTGGTTATCTTTAAACAAATTATAGTCAGCTAATTGTAATCCGAACTCAGCTGCCATCGTTTTATATGGTCCCCATCCTTGAGATGGCTTAATAACTGTTTGGCCAGGATTTAATACATTTTTCATTGCACTTGAAATTGCCCCTGCACCACCTGGGGTTGCAATGATTTCACAGTTTATTTTTTGATCAATATCTCCAAACAACCAGGTGTATACAGAATCTCTAAATTCTGGATTACCCTGAATTGATGATGCATATTTCGCTTTTTGAATTTTATCGATTGTTTCATAAGGACCCCATACACTATCTAATGCAACTAAAACACCTTCTTCATCAAATAAAGTACCAAGTGTTGCATTGACAACTTTATCACCATGTATTTCCATATCTTTAAAACAAGCAACTGCTGCTTTGAATACTTTATCGGTCATTTTTTTACCGTCTGACATATTACTTAAAAAACTCATATTACACCTCACTTAATTTAATCTATCCCATTATAACATTTACATTATATTTATGCATCTATTTTTTATGCATTAATTTCAAGAACTTCGCAACTTATATATAAATTATATAAATTATTCAATTTTTCGTTCTATTGTGCTAAAATAGACTTGTAGAGGTGATGGATATGTTAGAATATTTAGAAGAATTATTGAGTAATAAATACCAATATGAGTTAGCTCAATACAAACTTATTAAAGCACCAGTTGAAAAGAATAAATTACTGATTCCACTAAGTAGTGTATTTGGTGTAATTGTAATTCTTTACATCTTAGTGCTTGCGAATGTATTACCTGGTTTCCTAAATATATTTGTAGTTATAGCAGCATTTGCATTACTTGTTTTACTACCGCTAAAATACGGTACGAAAAGAAGTAAAGAAGCTGCGCTTATTATAACTCCAAAATACTTGATACAAGTAGTAAACAAACGTGAATTTGTCATTGTTGAGTTTAATGAGATTTCAAAATATTATGAAACACAACAAGGTGAGATGATTGTTTATCAGGGAAATAAAAAAGTGGTAATTGAAAAGAACGCATATAAAAATAAGCTTACACAGTTAATTGATATTTTGGAAGCGAAAGGTAAAACGTTTGATAAGTCAAAAGACTATATGATTCGACCAATTGAGATTGTAATTGAAGATGGTGAAATCACAATTACAGATATTGAAGTAGTATCTACAACTGATCGAATTATTGAGAAGTATTACAAAGATTATCCAATGTTAACTCCTGGACATGTTGGTGGCATTATATTTAGAAATTCACAGGTGAATGAAGTAATTATTGATGATAATGAGTTGATTCTTATATTAGATCGTTTTGAAGTAAATCCAGGTCATCCAGAAAATACAACATTTGAATCAATTATTGCTGATGAGTGTATTGTGATTTTTGAAGATGTTCAAATTAAGGGAGTCTCAAAAATCGATTTACATGAAAAGAAACCAAAGATTGAGAAATTAGTTGCTGAGTTAGATAGCTTTGTTGATGAGATTGAAGCAGGAGTTATTTCAGAATGGACAATAAAGAAAAATCTATTCCATGCTAAGTTCGCTGCGGGTGTTTACGTGTATGACGTGAAAATCGGATACGAAGAAGTAGTATGTGGATGGAAAAAAACTAGAAAATAAAAAACGCCAGTGGCGTTTTTTTATTTGACCTTATTAATTATTGAAAGAATACTTTCTCTAGCTTCAATTGGTAAAATATCTTGATTGTATAAACCATCAATGTATTCTACTCTGTTTTGAAGTCTCTCAAGGAATAATTTCTTATATTTTACATTGCTGAAGTTAGGTGTAAAATCCTCGATCTTAACATATTCAATTTCGTCCATCCCAAGTAGTTTTTCAAAACCGAGGTTACCAGTTACGATTTCTTCAATTAAGCCAAGTGTCATTTTTGGTGTTACTTTTTCTTTTAGGAAGTATCCAGTATTTATAACATAACAGTCTACACCAGTATTTTCAAATAGGTCTTTAAACTTGTTATAATCATTACGGAGTGGATATAACCTAAATGGATTAGCATACGGCTCTATTACAAGTTTATCTTTTATAACGCCGTGCTCAGCTGTAGTGCGTTTTGTTGCTAATGTTGCACCAAGTGTTGAAGCTAAGGTAGGAGAATTAATTTTAAGGATTGGTGGTAAGGTGTCATCTTTCATAATCCAGAAAATCGCATCCACTTTGTTGTTGAACTTGTATACTCTGTTTTTCGTCCAGAATTTCGATTTTAATGCGCGTCCGTTTCCGTTTCTTATATCTTCAGTGATTGGTACAACTAAACCATTTTCATCGTATGTTGCACCAACATTTTGCATTGTAAGTAGATATTTATTTTCGTCACAATCAGTTGGATAATCTTGTACTTTGTCAAAGTATGATGGCTCAAGTGAAACAGAAGAACCATCTTTATTAGAAATGACAAACGCGTCATCGTGTAATACTGTTATATCAAATTTACCTTTGTGTTGAGAATGAGTAATGGTACTTTTACCACTACCAGATAAACCAAATACACCTGCGATGTACGTTTTATTATCTTCTAAATTAAAACGTTTCTGTCCACCGTGACAAGCAGTATAGTTGTTTCTAGAAGCGATGCTCCAAGCCATTGTAAGTGTCGCTTTTTTATGTTCTCCAAAGTAACGCATACCAAGAAGTGCACCACAGTTATTTGTATGATGAAACAGACTTAAACCAGTTTCATACTTTGGTACAAATTCATCTGGATCTGAGTAAAGGAATATATCACCTTCATTGATTTTGGTAGACACGGAATATAACTTGTCCATTTGCCCGTTTCTAGTTTGAAAGTTTAACATCCAAGAGTACATCGTATTTTCATACCCCTCTGGAATGAGTAGATGCGCTTTAACCATGAAGTCTTCATGTAATCCAACATACGCAACTGCGTGGTACATTTTTTTAGATCGTGAGTTATAGATAGAATTGCGTAAAATATTCGCATATTTCTCCATATTAGACTTATTGACCAAGTGTCTAGCCTTTGCTTGTCTACCAGTAATAACGCCATCGTTAAAAATCAATACTTTTGCATCTTTAGGTAATCCTAAATCTTCACTTTTATAGATTGGAAGATCAGTAACAATTGTACCAGGACTATCTTTAGCGAGAGTGTATGCTTGTTCTAATGATGTTACTTCAATAACGTTGTTTCGATAAAATGCTGTTTCAATAGTTGTGCGAATTCGACTAAACATTTTGTTGTTTTTTGAGTTAATGTTAGAACGTGAGACGCGACTAATTGTTGACATAATTAAGCTCCTTTATATTTACAGATCATTTACAAGTGCGCTTAACGCAATTGATAAAAATTTACTTTCAGTTGAATCTGCTCTACTTGTTAAAACAATTGGTTTCTTTGCTCCAGCAATTACACTAGCGCCTTTAGCACCAGCTAAAAACATCATTGTCTTATAGAAAATGTTCCCTGCCTCTATTCTAGGCATTAATAAAATATCAACATCACCTGCGATTGGATCTTTTACACCCTTATGAAGTGCTGCTTCTTTATTGATTGCATTATCAATTGCGAAAGGTCCACCAACAATGCAATTTGTGATACGTCCGTCTTTATTCATTTGAATTAACGCTTTTGCATCGAGTGTTGCTTGCATTTGTGGATTAACTTTTTCGACTGCACCAATCACACCAACATGAGGATTTTCATTACCAAGTGCGTGTGCAATTTTTGATGCATTTTCAATTATTTGTCGTTTTTCATCTACTGTTGGGGCAATGTTCATTGCTCCGTCAGTCATCATCAATAATTTTGAATGAGTTGGAACCTCTAGTACACTTACATGAGAAATTCGATTCTTTGTTCTAAGGCCAAATTCTTTATTTAATGCAGCGCGTAAAATGGTGCTTGAATCAACAAGGCCTTTCATTAAAAAGTAGGTCTCATTCGTGCTGACCAATTTCACTGCTTTTTCACATGCAAGTTGTTTATCATTTTCGTTAACAAATGAGAAATTGTCTTCATCAATCGATAAATCTTTCATAATTGCCTTTGTTTTTTTCTCATCACCAACTAAGATTGCATGAACGATGTTTTCTTTTCGTGCTAATTCAACAGCTTCTAATACGTGTTCATCATCCGCGCATGCAACAACAAGTGTTTTGGTTTCAATTTCTTTTGCCTTATTTAGCATTTCATTTAATGTTTTTATCATAGTATCATCCCTACTCATATGTTTTATATTCTTCTTTGCCATTTAGAACACGAAGTGCTCCAAACGCTAATGCTTCCATTTCATCTTCACCTGGTAATACGATTACGTTACTAATAAAGTCAACACGCTCGGTAATCAATTCAATGATCATTTTGTCATATGCCAAACCACCTGTTATTACGATTGCATCAACGTCACCCTTTAAAACAGTAGCGCCAGAACCGATTTCTTTGGCAATTTGGTAACACATAACTTCCAAAATGAATTTTGCTTCTTTGTCACCATTCTTAATGCGTTGTTCTATCTCGAATCCATCGTTTGTTCCTAAATAGGCAACCATTCCTCCATTACCATAATTCTTACGTTTAATTTCTTTTAGTGTGTAATCACCACTAAACGCCATATGATATAGTGGTCCGATTGGAACACCACCACTACGCTCAGGGGACATTGGTCCATCACCATCAAGAGCATTATTTACATCAATAACGCGTCCTTTTTGATGCATACCAACACTTATTCCACCACCTAAGTGAGTAACGATAAGATTTAAGTCTTTATAATCTTTTCCAAGTACATTTGCAGCTTTTAATGCAACTGCTTTTTGATTTAACGCATGGAATAGTGATTGCCTTTTAATTTCAGGCATACCAGTATATCTAGCAATATCATCCATTTCATCGACTGCAACTGGATCAACAATGTAAGATGGTACATTGATCGAGTCCGCAATTTTTTTTGCGATAACGCAACCAAGATTAGATGCATGTTCTCCTCTAGGAGCTTCTTTAACATATGCAACCATTGCATCGTTTACCAAATATGTTCCACCTTCAATCGGTTTTAACATACCACCACGTCCAACTACAGCATCAAACGTATTAATGTCAATGCTTGCTCCATCTAACGTGTCTAAAACGGCTTGAAGTCTAAACTCAAGTTGGTCGTAAATTGTATTATAAGATGTTATTGTTTCAGTGTTATGTTTGATACTTTTTTTGTACTCTAATTCTTGCTCGCTATAAATCGCAATTTTTGTTGAAGTAGAGCCGGGGTTAATCGCTAAAATTCTATGTTTCATAGTATCCTCCAAATGCTTTAAATTCCTTGTCTCCAAAAAAACATATTCATTATAACATGGTAGCGTTTTCATCTCAACCTAAAAGTGCACTTTTTTTTGTTTTTATTTTATGAGTGAATGTAGTGATTATTTTGATACGAATAATTTACCTAATTTATCTAGTTTTATCAATTGTTTTTTTGACCTTCTTTCTTTATTATAACAATGATTTAGTGATTCTTACAGTGTTTTCATATTACTGTAAGATATCTGTAAAACACAAAATATTATGTGTAAAAATATGCAAAGTAGATTTTTTTATGGGTAGTTTCATAGAAAATTTTAGGATATGGAGTATTTATCGACATTAAAATGGCTAAAAATAGACATTAAACATGATTATATTATGTGTGTATTTTTTTTCGGTAAACTATTTAATTTAACCTGTAAAAATAGTATAATAGTAGTAGTATTTTTATGTACTGGAGGAGGAAATAATGAAGAAAATTGGTATCTTGATGCTAGTGTTTGTATTAAGCATAGCATTAGTAGGATGTGAAGACATCCCAGAAGAACTTACATGTGACACAGGATATGAAGTAATAGATAATCAGTGTCAGGAAATAATCGAAGAATGTACAGATGGATTCAGTTTAGTTGATGGAGAATGTATAGAAGACATCGTATGTGAAGACGGAACTGAATTACAAGAGAATGTATGCGTTAGTCTTTGTACTGACGAAGAAGAATGGCTAGATGGAGAGTGTACTCCTTTGATTACTGATTTGGATCTAGTTAATGAAGCAATTGACGCGCTTGCATTACCATTTAGCGTAGTAGTTGAAGATGTTGATTTACCAGGTATCTCTATACATGATGGATTGATTACATGGGAATCTTCAAATGAGGGTGTATTAAGTAGTGAAGGTGTTGTTAACAGACCAGTGTATGATGACGGAGATGCTGTTGTTACTTTAACGGCTAGTATTACAATTGGAGAAGAAGTTGCAACAAAAGAATTTGAAATTACTATTACTAGATTAGATGAAGTAAATACGGATGATGTAGATATCATTACTGCAAAAGATAATTTATCACTTGGTGATGTTTCTGCAGTGACAGAAAATTTATCTTTACCGAAAAAAGGTGACTTTAGTGCTTCTATTTCTTGGACAAGTAGTAATGAAAGAATTATATCAACAAAAGGATATGTAAATCGACCAGGATTTACTGAAGAAGATATCGTTGTTACGCTTACTGCGACGATTACATTAGGTGAATATACAGAGACGAAAGTATTTGATGTAACAGTTGTTAAAGAAGAAGAAGTTGTGGTAACAAGTGTTGTTACATTACCGTTTGAAAGTATTGCTGAAGAGTACATTGTTGCTTCTGGTAGTTTAGATGTGTATTATATGAACAACAACCAATTACCATATGTAGATATTCAAGAGTTTATCACATTATTAGACGGTGCAATTATTGATGAAGAAATCCTAGTAGTTGGTAATGGTGATATGCTTGAAGTATCATATACGTATTATGCAGAGAGTGTTGATGAAGAAGATTATACGTGGCTTATGACATATGATTTTGCTGAAAATACAATGACAGTAAACGATTTTGATTTCTTTGGTGGATTAAGTGAAGAGACACAAACGGACTTTGGACAAGGATTAGATACAGTTGACTATGTTTCATCTGATCCACAAGAAGTGTTTGTTGATTATGATGATTATAATTTTGATATTATCGTACATGAAGGGAAATATTTAATTCCTTTCGCATTTGCGAACCTCTATTATTCAGGTGGAATGTACGATGTATATTATAACGGTGATAAAATCTGGGGTGTCGATACATACCAAGTAATGGATGATCCAGAAGTGTACGATCAGATTGAAGAAAGTAGTTATAATACAAAAACAATGGATGATAGAATGAAACATGCAACGTATGACTTTTTAGCATACGCATTCAATTATTTCTTTGGATTAAAAGATTTCCGTGATGTTGATGATTATTATGACGAGATTTCTAAATACTATAGTAGAATAGTAACTCGCTCAGATACAGCTCAATATAGCGCATTATTTGACTTTGCTTACGGTATTGATGATTTACATACGTGGCATTTATTCCAAGGGTATTATGAATCAGGCATTGGGAAAGAATTAACATCAATTGATCAAGTAGGACCAAACACAAGAGAATACTATGAAGAAAGTTGGTATGGTGCTGGTACTGCTTGTGATTCAAAAGCGGATTATTGGACACTTGATGATGGAAAAATAGGTGTGATATTTATTGAAGGATTTGAAGCAGAAACTCCTGATGAGTTTGGTGCTTCGTTGGATGCGTTGATGGCACTTGGTACAGTTGAAAGCATCGTTGTCGATTTATCTTGTAACGGTGGAGGTATCTTAGGTGCAGCATTCCAAATCTTAGGATATATGACAGAAGATCCAATTGGAATTCACAGCATTGATGCAACTGATCAGTCAACTGATTCTTGGTACATGAGTAGTGAGAATGATGCAGTTGAAACAGTGGATTGGTATGTATTAACATCACCACTAACATTTAGTGCTGCAAACCTATTTGCAAGTGTAGCAAAAGATATGGGAATTGCGAAAATCATTGGACAACAATCAAGTGGTGGAGCTTGTAGCTTAACTGCAATCATCCTACCAGATGGTAGTGGATTAATGATTAGTTCAACAGGTATGTTAACAGACAAAAACTACCAAAGTATTGAAGGTGGAATTCGAGTTAATATCGCAATGGCTGATGTAAAAGATATGAATGAACTTGTTGAAAAAATAAACCAACAACAATAACAAAAATACTGCTTCGGCAGTATTTTTTATTTGCAATTGTTATTTGTATGCTATAATGTGTGAGTTGGTGGTGACAGTATGAGTATTGATGATAGAAAACGGTATTTGATTTTAAAAGAACCAAGTATTTTAAAAGGAATAATTATCCTTGCTATACCAATTATGTTTAATAATTTAATCAAAACATTACACGATGTAGTTGATATGTTTTTTGTATCCAAAATAACCAGTTTTGGTGAAGAAGCAGTTACATCAATTAGCATTACATTTCCTGTTGTATTTATGTTTATTGCTCTTGGTATTGGGTTATCTATTGCCGGAACTTCATTAATATCACAATATATTGGTGCAGGGCAAAAAAACGATGCACAAAAGTATGCCACAACACTAGTAGTGTTAGCATTGATAATTGGAATAGTATTGAATTTCCTATCGTATTTTGGAGCACCATACATTATGCGATTGATTGATGCAGAAGGATATGTGCTTGAAAATAGTATAAAATACCTTCAAATACGTGCGTTTGAGTTACCACTTTTATTTGTCTTTTTTGCTTATCAGGCAATACGTAATGCAAGTGGTGATACGCTATCCCCTATGATTATTGGTGTTGCGACGATACTAATTAACATCATCTTGTCACCGATTTTTATTATCGTACTAAATCTTGGAGTATCAGGTGCTGCGTATGCAACACTTATAAGTCATGTTGTAATATTACCGATAGTACTACTGCAATTATTTAAATCGACTTCAGGTATTACCATCAAAGAAGAATATGTTATCATTGACAAAGTTGTTGCTCATGATTTACTAAAAACAGCTGCACCAGCAGCTCTTGGACAATCGTTTACCGCTATTGGGTTTATCGTTATGACATATTTTATTTTATCGTATGGAACTCCTACTGCATCTGCCTTTGCTATTAGCAATCGGATTAGTAGTATGATCTTGCATCCAGCAATGGCAATTGGGGCGATACTAAGTGCATATATTGGACAAAATATCGGGAATTTAAATCCCGAGAGAGCAAAACAAGCATTTAGAACTGCACTGAATCTTGGCGTTGGTGTCATGGCAACAGGGAGTTTAATCGTCTTGTTCTTCAGAAGGTCACTCGCAGGAATATTTTTATTAGAGGGTAGTTATGCACTAGATTTGGCTGAGGAGTACATGTTTTTCTTGTTAATTGGTCTTCCATTAATGGCTGTATTCCAAACATTTATTGGTGTGTATAACGGTACAGGACATACGAAACTTACCTTTATCATTGGTGTAACCAGATTATGGTTGTTACGCATTCCATTGATTATGTTATTTAAATATTATACAGATTTTAATTCAAGCGGAATTTGGTATGCAATGTTACTTAGTAATTTAATCATTGTCGTCATTGGATACATGATGTATAAAACATTAGATTTTAAACCAAAAATACGAATAGAGTAGAAAACTACTCTTTTTTGATTGCCGTTAAAAACCCATTATTGTATAATTAAAGTGTAAAGGAGTGATGATATGGAATATAAAGTGAAAGAATATGAAGTAAGATATTTTGCTGGAATTGAGTATGAAGGCGGAGTACAACCGAATGAACCACATAGCATACCTGATTTATGGGATAGTTTATTTCATACACACCTCAGCAATATTACGAACATCAAACAGCCATCAAAATTTATTGGGCTTGAATGTTATCCGCCAGATATGATGGAGTCAAATGTGTTCGATTATTTTGCACTTGTACAAACTTATGATTTAATTGAAGAATCAGAGAAAATTGTTACAAAGAAGTTACCAAAGGGAAAATACATTAGTTTTCCAATTAAGTTTGATGACATTAGTAATGAAATCCAAAAAGTATATAAGTATATTAAAGAAAACAACATTAACGTCCACTATGGATTTGATTTTGAAGACTATCTTGAAGGTGAAAACTACAGTGGTAGTGGAGCGATGTTACACTTCAGTATGTTGTTAGAAGAATAAAGAGAAGGAATTTCCTTCTTTTTTTTGAGCAAAATGTTAATCCAATTCGTATTATCGCTACGAGGTGATAAAAATGAAAAAAATACTAATGATTTTAATATTTATGACATTGTTCAGCATTCATCATGTATCTGCTGTGAATCAGGCTAACTACCTACCTGTTGGTAAAAATTATCTTGATCCAGCAAATTTTACAATTACGAATAATACCATTCAAACAGTTGATGACTTTAAAGTAGAAGCATACACATTTTACACTCTAAGCATGCCAGGATATGATTTACTTGGTGAAGGAATTCAAGTAGTGATTGGTGGCAACGAATTATACATTAATGGCGATATATCAAATGAATCCAAATGCACTGTTACATTTGATCAGAGCATTTGTACATTCCGTACATCCAATACTGAGATGGCATTAAGTGTACTGATAACAAGTCCAGTGATGTCTCTTTATTATGGTAATTACGGCATAGAGCTCTTTCAACTTGAGGAAGGTGAGACCGCAACAACATATGAAGAATACATTGAGCCACTTACCGATACAAGTAGTCCTGAGGTCTCTGGTGCTGGTGCATTTATTATGAGCTATGAAAATACGACTGGAATTAACGAAATTATCGCAAATCATATTGTTGTGCACGATGAAGTAGATGGTGATTTAAGTTCAGAGATTGTGATTCTATCTGACGAGTATTCAACCAACGAAGGAATCATCGGTGAGTACGATGTGGTAATGAGTGTTAGTGATTCTAGTAATAACACTACTAATTTTGTCCTAACAATTATGGTGAAAGATGAAATAGAGCCAATCATAACAGGTCCAGATAACGTTTCAATTGAAGTCTTTGATGCAAGAGAAATCGCTACAATTATATCTGAAACATACGTACTTGAAGATGGGTATGATGGGACACTTTCAGCAGTCATTACAAGTGACAATTACACCAGTAACAAGGAAACTCTTGGTTCATATGATGTATCTTTTGAAATAACAGATTCATCACTGAACAAAGCAACTAAGTCAATTACGATTGACGTAGTCGATACAGAAAAACCTATCATAAGTGGTGAAACAGAGATTACATCATATTTATCAAACCCACTTACACTAGGAGAAATAATGAATGGAGTAACCTACTCAGACAACTATACAGATATGTCCACTGTGCCCAAAGTGATTATGTATGATGATTTCTCTAGTTCATACCTAATACCAGGTTCATATACCGTAGGGATTCAAGTAAAAGATTCAAGTGGAAACATCAAAAATGTAACATTATCAATTGAAGTGATTGATGATGTGAAACCGACGATTTTGGGACCAACATCACTATCTTATTCCTATACAGATGTTCCGACTGTTGAAGAACTAAAAGAGTTGCTTACAGCAAGTGATAATGTTGATGTATTAACAACGAGTGATATAACAGTTAGCAGTGACACCTTTAGCAGTAGAACGAGTGATATTGGAAGCTATCAACTAACGTTTCAGTTAATTGATAGTGCAGGAAATGAAACTGTTCATACAATGACAGTTGAAGGAATTGATGATATACCGCCTGTCATTTACATAGATCAATACATCGTGACACTTGATACGGCAAGTACGTTTACTGAGCAAGATGCATTACGTTTACTACTTAATAACAATGAGTTAGCACAAGATGATTATGAAATCACAACACTAAAAAATGAATATCTAGGTAACGAAGGTAATACTGGCATGTATGTATACCGCATGCAGTTTAAAAATAGCAAAGGTGAAATCTATGAAAAAGACTTTCAAATAAACGTTCAAGAAACCATAGAAGAAGAGAATGATATTATGGTTCGTAATATTATTATATACATCAGTGTGCTAGTAATTATTGGTTTTATCTATTATAAAAAACAATAAGAGCAATTCTGCTCTTTTTGCTTTTTTATTGACTTATTTTCAGGATAGATTTATAATTATTTAGGTAAAACCTAACTAGTTTTAATGGAGATGATATTATGGACAAAGAAAAAGTGCGTTTAAGTTTGAATACATTCTTGAAGTTATACTTTGATTCTTGCAAAGAAGTATATCAAGAAATAAACTTTGACCGTATCACACATACGCAGTTTAAATATTTAAAGACAATTCATAAAAAAGGGGAAGTAACCCTGACAGAATTATCAAAAATATTTAAAACCTCAAAACCGACAATTAATGAAGTAATTAATAAATTGTATGGTTCAAACATTGTGAAGAAACGAAGAAGTGATACAGATAAGCGAGTGATGTATATCTCACTAACAGAAGTTGGTGAAGTGCTGGCCACAACAAACTTGCTTGAGAGTCAGAGAATGGTATCAAACATGATGAAAAAATTAAGTGAAGAAGAAATAAACAAGCTTACCACAATTTTTGACAAGTTAGGGGAGGATGCATCGTGATATTTGGTAAGACAATAAACAAGTACTATGTAAGGTACTTACATCTATTTATACTTGGAATTATCGCTCTAGTTATCGTTGATTATGTACAACTTGAGATTCCAGGATTAACCGCTAGTATTATTGATGGTGTGCAGATGAACACAATCGATGAATCTGGTATTTTTCAAGTGGTAATGACAATTGCCATTTATGCAATCATTATCATTGTCGGTAGATTCTTATGGAGGGTATTCATATTTGGTGCATCTAGACGAGTTGATTACGGAATCCGTAATGAGATGTTTTCACATAGTGCGAAATTATCTCAACGTTTCTATGGTGAGAACAAAGTTGGAGGGTTAATGGCGTATTTTACCAATGACCTTGAAGCTGTTAGAAGAGCAGTAGGGCCAGGTATGATTATGTTTGTTGATGCACTATTCTTAGGTGGATTGGCATTTTATCATATGTTTAATTTAGATGTACAATTAACACTGTTTTCTGGTATTCCGTTGATTTTTATAGCGATTATTGGAGCGATACTAGGAAATAAAATGCGTATCAAATTTAAAGAAGCACAAAAAGCATTTGAGGATTTAAGTGATTTTACAAATGAGAATTTAAGTGGTATTGGCGTTGTGAAAGCTTTTGTAAAAGAACAACGTGAAATCGAAGAATTTTTAAAATCAAATCAATATGCTAAAGATAAAAATGTGGAGTTTGTAAAAATTCAATCAAGATTACAAA
The DNA here is from genome assembly GCA_964652375.1 of uncultured Candidatus Izemoplasmatales bacterium. Taxonomy (GTDB): domain Bacteria; phylum Bacillota_I; class Bacilli_A; order Izemoplasmatales; family Izemoplasmataceae; genus CAZZAP01. The sequence continues at coordinate 26,277 of CAZZAP010000002.1, read as the reverse complement.
TCATTATTCGAATGATTGTTAGTATTATATTTGTCGTTATACTAGCATATGGAGGGTACTTAGTGAAATCCACATCACATTTACCATTAGATCAACAATTTACAATTGGTAATCTATCAGAGTTTATTATGCTCTTTGGATCATTGATTTGGCCAATGATGGCACTCGCAATGATTATCAATGTACGCTCTCGAGGTAAAGGATCACTTGCCCGTATCGAGCACATATTACATGAACCAATTGATATTGAAGACAGTGAAGATGTTGTAAAGGTTGATGAGATTAAAGGTAACATAACATTTAAGAACCTTACATTCCGTTACCCAGATGCACCATCAGATGTGCTTCATAACATTTCATTTGATATCAAACAAGGAGAAATGGTTGGTGTATTAGGAAGAACCGGAAGTGGAAAAACAAGTATATTAGACTTGCTACTTCGTATTTATAATATCGATGAAAATCACTTGTTTATCGATGGTATTGATATTATGAAATTACCGATTAGACAAGTTCGTGATTCAATTGGATATGTACCACAAGATGGGTTCTTATTTAGTGATACAATACGAAAAAATATCTCGCTTGGAATAAGCCGTGAAAAAGATATTTTGGAAGATGTAAGAGAAGCTGCAATTTTAAGTGATGTTCACGATAATATTGTCGATTTTACTGAAGGGTATGAAACAGTTATTGGTGAACGTGGAGTGACATTAAGTGGAGGGCAAAGGCAACGACTTTCAATTGCTCGCGCACTTATTAAAAATCCGCCAATTCTAATTCTAGATGACAGTGTCTCTGCAGTGGATACAAAAACAGAGGAAACCATATTAGGAAACTTACGTAAAATACGAAAAGATAAAACAACGATTCTAATCGCTCATCGAATCAGTACGATTAAATCAGCAGATAAAATTATCATTGTTGATGAGGGGAACGTCATTGATGTTGGAACACATCAAGAGTTACTAGAACGATGTCACTTCTATAAAGACATGGTAGAACGACAAAAACTAGAAGATGAAATCGAGGTGATATCATGATAGATGAAAATGTAGATAAACGAATGCATACCATGAAAGACATGGAGATAATTCGTAGGTTGCTTACGTACGCAAAACCATTTATATTTGACTTTCTCGTCGTATTATTACTGATGATTTTCACAGTAATTCTTGCCTTATTAGAACCATTCTTACTTGGGGTTAGTATTGATATCATTACACTTGGTGATTTTGACTATAATCAATTGTTAGGTGTTCTTATGGCCTTTTTAGCAGCAATTGTATTTGGAGCATACTACAATTATGCACAAACCATTTTACTCCAAATAACAGGGCAAAGTATCATCTATAATATTCGCCGTGATATCTTCACGCACTTAGAATATCACGACATTGATTACCTAAATAAACGCCCAACAGGCGCGCTAGTTACCAGAGTTACGAACGATACAAATACATTAAATGAAATGTACACAAGTGTCATTGTTAGTGTCTTTAAAAATGTACTTATGGTATTTGGGATTATCATCGCAATGCTTATGCTAAATGTGAAAATTACATTACTAGTATTAATCGTTGTACCATTTATTATGATCTTCTCATTTGTATTTAGAAGATATTCACGAAAAGCATATCGCCAAGTACGTGCCAATCTATCAAAAGTGAATGCCTTTTTAGCTGAACATTTATCTGGTATGAAAATCATCCAAATATTTAACCAAGAAGAGGCAAAATTCCGAGAGTTTGATGAACGAAATACAACATTAAAACACTCTTATTATAGACAAATTCTGACATTTGCAATTTACAGACCTACCATGTATTTACTATACATGACTGCGACCATTATCGTTCTTTACTTTGGTGGTGTTGGTGTATTACAAGGAACAATAACAGTAGGTATCCTAATTGCATTTCAGCAGTACATCGGACGATTCTTTGAACCAATCCAACAGTTAGCGGAGCAGTTTAACATATTACAAAGCGCATTTGCATCAAGTGAACGTATCTTTGATATTATGGATTCAGAACCAAAAATCTCAAACAAAGAAGATGCAGTTGGTATTGGTAAAGTAAAAGGTATTATTGAGTTTAAAAACGTCTGGTTTGCCTACATTGAAGACGAGTGGATCTTAAAAGATGTATCATTTAAAGTAAATGCGAAAGAATCAGTTGCCTTTGTAGGTGCAACAGGCGCTGGTAAAACAACCATCTTAGCATTGATCACTCGTAACTTTGACATTCAAAAAGGACAGATTTTAATTGATGGAGTAGACATTCGTGATATGACCAAAGACTCGCTTCGTAAAAACATTGGCCAAATGCTTCAAGATGTATTTATGTTTAGTGGAACAATTAGCTCAAACATTAAATTGAGAAACGATGACATCACTGATGAATCAATGATACAAGCATGTAAATACGTGAATGCTCATAACTTCATCAACAAATTAGAAGAAGGATACCACACAATCGTTCGTGAACGAGGAAACAACTTTAGCTCTGGGCAACGTCAGTTACTTTCATTTGCTAGAACAATTGTTCATGAGCCAAATATTATGATACTAGATGAAGCAACCAGTAACATTGATACAGAAACAGAACAATTAATTCAAGATTCACTTACAAAGATGATGACAATTGGAACAATGTTAATTGTTGCACACCGTTTGTCTACGATTCAACACGCAAATTCCATAATTGTACTGGAAAAAGGACGTATTATCGAGCAAGGAAGCCATCAAGAGCTATTGGCAAATCGTAAACACTATTACAAGCTTTATCAGCTACAATATCAAGAAAAATAAAAAGAAAACAGCATGTTATATGCTGTTTTTTTGCTTTGTTAAGCCAAATGAAGACAAAACAAATCTATTGAAATTCTAGAAATAGAAATCGTTGCTCATAGACTGTCAATGATTTTAATAAAAAGAATAGTTTGAAATAAATCTTTTTACAACTTCAGTTAAAAAGTTCTTTTCTCATTTTTATAATTAATCTCTAACCCATTATATATTTTGTTTCCGTGTAATTTTAGATTATAATCACCTTTAGGGAAACCATTCTCATTAAAGAACTCGTCTACAATCTTATCTAAATCTTTTAGATTTATGTTTGTGTAATATGATAGATCCTCATACCAAACATTGTAAAACTTATCATTCTTAAAGATATCTGCAAATAGAACTTTTCCCTCTAATAGTCTTTTTAGTTCCTTAATAACTTCTTGGTTGTCAAACTCTTTTGAAGTCCACGAATTAAAGTGATAGTGATTCAATTTAATGCTCGCATTGATATATGCTATGAAATTTGAATCAAAATATAGTTCAAACTCGATATGATCAGATTTGAAATGCAACTTGTACTCAATAAATTCCTCACTAATTACAGATTTAGAAATAATGTATGCGCCTAATGAGTTTTCAATGTCATTCAAAAGATTGATATAAATTGCTGGATTTTCCTTCCTATAATACTTACGTTTATTCTTGCGTTTAAATAATGGCATGTTCTCATCTCCTTTATAATAGTATAATTTAAGTAGAAAGATTTGTAAATATCTTAACTACGCCATTGTAATTGGTGCACGATTAACGTCTATCTACGATTCAGCATGTTGATAAAATTATTGTCCTTCATAAAGGTGAAATTCTAGAAGAAGGAAATCATCAAGAGTTACTGAAAAAACGGGGACATTATTACAATTTATATAAACTTCAATATCAAGAAAAATAATGATATAATATGGTGAGGTGATAGTATGCAAAATAATAATCATTTACCAGTTCAATTCAATGAGAGAATCCATGCAACCGCAGTGGATTATGGGATTGTATTTACCGTGAATTTAATTTTAATATTTATGCAATATAACTTACTATTAGAGTTAACCGTATTATTCATTGTTTGGTATTTGATAAACATCGTACCTAGTTTCTTTTACAAAGGTACTTCCTTAGGAAAACTACAAGCCAAAACCATCGTTTTAAATGAAGACTATCAGGCGGTTTCAATCAAAACCATGCACTACCGAAATTTCTTTGTGCTTGGGATGATTTTACTAACGGCTGGATTGTATGCCCCAATCAGTTTTTATTACCTTAGTAAACGACTGGATAAACGAAGTTTTCACGATTTACTATTTCATACAAGAGTCGTCTATAAAAACCCTTATTTAAAGTAGTTTCATCCTTCAAAAGGTAATTGCGTTGAATAAATTCATATGAAAACATGAAAAAGTAAGCAGATGCTTACTTTTTTTGATATGATAGTACTATAAAGATGGTGATGATATGAAAATATACGATGTACTTATTATTGGTGGTGGTCCTGCCGGTTTAATGGCTGCTAATGTATGTGAAAAGAGGAAGTTAAAATATATGTTACTTGATGCTAACCCTTCTGTTGGAAAAAAACTACTCATTACTGGTAATGGTAGATGCAATGTAACAAATCGTTTTGATAACGCTGATTTTATAAATGAATTATCAATCTCAAATCGACGTTTTTTGTATAGTACAATCCATGCATTTGGAACTACAGAAGTGATTGAATTTTTACGTGATAAAGGTGTTGAACTTATATTAGAAAATGATATTAAGTACTTTCCTAAAAGTTCAAAAAGCAGTGATATACTTAGTGCATTTACATCTGACATAAGTAAACAGAACACTCTATCTAATACATATGTCAAGAAAATAAACAAGAATGATGTATTTAACGTAATAACAAACAAAGGAACCTATGTATCTAATCATGTTATCTTAGCTACTGGTTCAGCTAGTTTTCCACAAACTGGAAGTGATGGATTTGGAGCGAAGATGGCAAATGCGCTAGGACATAGCATCATTCCCTTTTACCCAGCAGAAACAAATATGTATAGTGGGTTTATTAGCTCACATCGTGAGTTTTTACAAGGAATTGCTATCAGAGGTGCTAGCGTGCATATAAAAGGTGTAAAAAAGAAATTTACTGGCGATTTATTATTTACTCATTTTGGACTTAGTGGTCCAGTAATACAAGCTGCATCTGAGTACATGTATCACGCTATAAATCAAGGAGAAAAGAAATTATCTTTTTCTCTTACAAATATTGGAGAGAAGCAGTTAGAACGATTACTCGTTGAGTATGAAAGAGAGTCTGTCGTAAAAGTACTTGAAAAAATCCTGATTAAAAGGATCGCAAAGTTTATTGTTAAAACCATGCGATTAGAAAAGAAAAAAGTTGTAGAATTAGGAACAAGAGGCAAACAGAAATTAATCCGTACATTGCGTCGTTATGAGGTAACTATCGATCGCGTAGAACACAAAGAAAAAGCATATGTAAATGGTGGGGGAGTATCTATCAAAGAAATCAATCCTAAAACGATGGAATCTAAGCTAGTAAAAGGGTTATACTTCGCTGGTGAAGTCATTGATGTGCATGGTCCAATAGGTGGATTTAATATTACGATTGCACTATCTACTGGGTTTACAGCAGCATCAAGTATTGATGCATAAGAGGTGTTGTTTCTTAAAGTAATTAGTATAATATAAGTAAATATACATAAGGAGGAAATAATGATTGAATATACGTTAAATAACAATAAAAAAGTACCAGCAGTAGGACTTGGTACGTGGAGGAGCAAAAGTGAAGATGCATATCAAGCTGTGCTCCATGCAATTAAAGCAGGATATCGCCATATTGATACTGCTGCAATTTACGGAAATGAAGAAGCAGTAGGAAAAGCTATTAAAGATTCTGGCGTAAACCGAGAAGAGTTATTTATTACGACCAAATTATGGAATACAGATCAAGGATTTGAATCGACGATTAAGGCTTGTAATGAATCATTAAGAAAACTTGGATTAGAGTATGTAGACTTATACTTGATTCATTGGTTTAAAGGATATGACAATTTGATATCTTCATATCAGGCAATGGAACAACTATACAAAGAGGGTAAAATCAAAGCACTGGGTGTAAGTAATCACAACGTTCATCATATACAACGATTACTGGAAGTAGCAACAGTGAAACCAGTTGTCAATCAAGTAGAAACACACGTAAAATTACAAAATCACTTTTTAAATGATTTCTGCAAGAAAAACGATATTATCTTAACAGCATATGCGCCACTTATGAGTAGTAAAATACATGAACTACTAGAAAATGATGTGTTACAAACAATTGCCAGTAAATATCAAAAAACAATCCCACAAGTTGTGATTCGTTGGTTCATAGAGCGTAACATCATTGTCATTCCAAAAAGTGTAACACCATCTCGTATCTCACAAAATTATGATGTATTTGATTTTCAGCTTACAGAAGAAGAGATGTTAGAGATTAAAACACTTAACGCTGGAATGAAGATGTTTCCAGAAATGGATAATGTGGTATTTTAGATGATTCGATTTGGAGTCGTTGGAGCTGGATTTATAGCACGTCAGTTTGTTAGGGACGCCAGATTAAGTGATGCAAAGGTTGTGGCTATTGCATCAAGATCAAAAGAAAAAGCAGACGCATTTTTAGATGAGTTCAATTTAGAATATAGTTTTGGATCATACGAAGAAATGGCAAAAAGTGATGTAATAGATGCAGTCTATATCGCAACACCACACAGCCATCATTTGGAACATAGTTTACCTTTTATCAATGCTGGTAAACACGTCCTGATTGAAAAGGCAATTACAGCAAACACTGAGCAACTTACTCGTTTGCATCAGGCAGCAAAGGACAACGGAGTATTGGTTATGGAAGCAATGTGGACTCGCTTCTTACCATCGTCACAATTTGTCCTAAAAGAGAGTAAAAAACTAGGGAAGTTAACTCATATGGATCTTGAATTTGGGTACTCGTTAATAAAGACTTGCCCTATTACTCATCGCCTGTTGAATCCTGACTTAGCTGGAGGCAGTATTCTTGATATTGGTGTATATCCAATCAGCTTTATGTTCTTTATTAAAGAACTTCCTGTCAAACACATCCACGCGAATGGAACACTACATCAAACCGGTGTCGATATAACTGCTGATATCGATGTCACGTTTACTGATGGGACAACTGCATCAATTCGATCAACAATTGATGATAACTATGATAAAAATGCAGTATTTACATTTGAACATGGTGTAATCGAAATGGTTGATTTTTCACGCAGTAAAGAAGTTATTATTAATGGAACCAAAAAAGCAATTCCATTCGAAGGAGAAGGCTTTGTATACCAGATTAATAGTTTTGTAAACTCTATAAAACTAGGTGACAAAGAGAATCCTGTTATGACGTATCAAGCATCCTTGGAAGTAATGCAGTTTATGGATGAAGTACGAAAACAGTTAGGTGTGACATATCCATTTGAATAAGTGAGGTGTAGGTATGAACGTATTTCAATTTCAGCAAAAGAAGAAACAAAATTATTTTGAAGGATGGTACACAAGATTAGTAGATCAAGAACATAACTTGAACTACGCTTTTATCTTTGCCATTACCACAAATGAAATTGATCCTCATGCCTTTATTCAAATCTTTGATGGAACGAAAAAAACCAATAAATATATACGATATCAACTAGACGAATTTCATTATGAAGATGGTGTGGTCTATATTCAACATAATCTTCTAAGCATGGAAAAGTTATACATCCGTGATGGCGCATTAGAGATTAGCGCAACGTTCAAAAATAGCACCATGCTAAAGAAACATCTTGGTTTTCAAAGTGCCATGAGTTACATGTCACTACTACCATTAGTTTGTTCTCAAGAAGTAATATTTTTAAATGGAGAATTTACCGGTCTATTTAAAGATGAAACTGATACATACCGCATTAAAGGAACTACCTATATGGAGAAAACCTATGGTCATCGCTTCCCCAAAAAATGGATTTGGATTCAAAGCAATCATTTTGATAAGGATGTGTTATTATCAGTTGGTGTTGGACTAATACCACTGTTTGGAAAACTCCGTAAAGGCTTTTTTGGGATCATTCAATATAAGCAAAAAGAGTATCGATTTAGCTTGTACAATTTTTCTAAAGTATCAATCTCAGAGAAACATGGAAACCGAGTAATTATTTTTAAAAACCGATCGTACACGCTAGAAATTGAAGTAACGAATCATGACCAAGTTAGACTTGTAGGGCCTACCGAAAACGCCCATATGAGTTTGGATGTATATGAAAGTATTAATGCTAGTTGCACGCTAAAATTATACAAAGGTAATACATTACTAGTTGAAAGTAAAGGATCCTATGTTGGTTTTGAAAATATGTATTAAACTAGCAGCTTTTAAATTACCTACCAACTTTAAAATAATATCGAAGTATAAAAAGAAAGAAGCCATTTAGAAAATGACTTCTTTTTATGTGTTGCGTATTATGAAAATGGTTTATACTCCACCATCTTCTTCAATATAATCAGCATCATAATCAATCAATTTTGACTTTTGTGCTTCTTTTGTTAAAGGGTTATACTCCACAATCCTTACGCGCGCTCTTACAAAATAGAAATCCTGAATCACCTTTTGCATGTGTACTACATTACCGTTATATAATGTTACGTCTGAAAAGTAATCGACATCAATTTGATCAATCAGCTCTCCATCATAGTTGTATATATATACTGTTTTTTCTTTGAAATGTATTTACGGAAACCGGTTTTTATACTATAATGAATTTTGAATAGAAAACGTTTTTGATTTTTTTATACTCTAGGAGGTTTATATGGAAAAAAATTATTCCAAATATGGATATTGGTATATACTACCATTCTTCATAATATTTATTATTTTTAGTATTTATCCAATATACTATACGTTATATTTAAGTTTCACGTATTATAGAGGAACTGGGAGCCCTGATTGGGTTGGACTTAGAAATTACGTTTGGGTATTAGAAGATCGTAAATTCTACCTTTCTCTTGCAAACACGATTAGAATTTGGGGAGTAAACATCGTATTGCAACTTGGTACTGCATTATTCCTTGTAATGATTTTCTCAGATCTTAAGTACAAGTTGAAAGGGTTGAAGATGTTTCGAATTATCTTTTACTTACCAAACTTGATTGCAGCAGCAAGTGTTGCTATTTTATTCTCACAATTACTTGATAAATATTACGGTGTTGTTAATACGATGCTATTACGATTCGGTATTTTTGATTCGATCAATGATGTTATTGGTTGGTTAACGGAGGCTTTGTACGCTCAGTTAAGTGTTTCGTTAATCCAGACCTGGATGTGGTTTGGTAATTCATTCATTCTGTTTATGGCTTCTATTCAAGCTGTTAACAAAGAAACAATTGAAGCGTCAGTTATTGATGGTGCAAACCGTTTCCAAATACTAACAAAAATTAAACTTCCGTTGATAAAACCGATTTTAATTTATGTTGGTATTACTAGTTTAATTGGTGGATTGCAGTTATTCGATGTTCCTTATTTATTACAAGATACAGGACATGCGAATGAAGCATTAACAACTGTAATTGGGTACTTATTCTCACACTTTAGTAAACAAAATTATGGTTATGCTGCAGCGATAGCATTTGTGCTATTTGTTATTATCTTTATTGTTTCAATGTTCTTCTTACTAGTTGTAAACTTTGATAAAGTGAAAGCTTTCTCAGCGAAAAGACAACAAGAAAGACTTGAAAAGAAACTTAATATGGAGGTGAAATAATGTCAGCTATTAATAAAATGAAAAATTTCTTTAAAGTGCTTTTTGTAGAAATTATATTTGGCGTTATGAAGTACATCTATAATAAAATAAGATTATTTGCGATTAAAATTAGAAAGATTGTTTTACCTGACTTCTTGTTTGATAAGAACGTGAAACCATTATCAAAATTAGTAGAAGGTTTTCTATATTATACTTTATTGAAACAAGTGATTCGTCTAGTTTCATTTATTATAAAACATTTGTTCCCTTCGTTCTTGTTTAACAATACAATTGAAACGAAAGACAAAGTTTTAAAAGCATTAGTATATTATTTAATATTATTTTCTGGTATTTGGATAATAGTACCAAAGAATTTCTTCAGTCGTCCTATGACTGTTGGAGAACGTATAAAGCAAATAGTAATTTATTTAGTAGTGTATTTAGTACTACTAATAATTGTTTTAGCATCGATAGTACCTTTCTCACTAGTTCTTATAAATGCATTTAGAACTGGTTTAGAAATCCAGCAGGTTGGGTTATCATTTAAATTAAGTTCAGATGCATTAAATAGATTTGTTGAAAACTGGGAAATATTAAAAGATTATGCTGATATTCCACTTGGATTCTGGAATAGTGTAAAAGTTTCGTTATTAACTACAGTATTCTCAGGATACGTGTCTGCTTTAACAGCATATGGGTTCTATCTATATAAATTTAAACATAGTAAATTCTTATTTGGGTTCATTATTGTCTTTATGATGGTTCCAACGCAACTCGCTTTCATTGGGTATCATAGATTCGTTACAAATATTGGATTATTAGGTACTCATACGGCGATCGTTGTTCCAGCTATTGCATCGATTGGTACAGTGTTCTTCCTAAGACAATATGCAAGTGGTGTAATTAATAAGGAAATTGTGGAATCTGCTCGTATTGACGGAGCAGGTGAAACGTATATATTCCATAAAATTGGTGTTCCATTAATGATGCCTGGTATAGCTACCATGTCTATCTTCACGTTTATTGGGTCTTGGAACAATTACTTAGGGGCACGTGTTTTACTTACTAACAATCCAAATAAATGGACGCTACCATTACAAATTGCGAACTTAAAAGGTTCAAATGTTTGGTTTGAAAATCAAGGTGCATTATATATGGGATTAGCAGTTTCTATTTTCCCTATTGTAATTATTTTCTTAATCTTTAGTAGATGGTTAGTTGAAAGTATTGCAGCTGGAGCTGTAAAAGGGTAAATGAATGAAAATCTATCAAAGGCTTTTTTAGTCTTTGAAGTCATTATAAGTATTGTTATCATCAATCTATTATTGGTTTTCTTAAGTGTTATATCTTTTGGAATATTGTTTCCAGTTACGCTAACAAGCATTATGTATACAATTCAGAGAGTAGTTGTTTATAAAGATTACCAAGGAATGATTTATTCTTTCTTTAAATTTATTAAAGGCAATATTACAAGAACGTTGAAAGTATTAGCACCCGTAATCATAGGAGTTATATTACTGTTATTAAATCTATTTGCATTTAATAATGTGTTAGAGGAGTTCTTACCTACACTCCTAGTTCAATTTATATTTTATATACAACTTTTTGTACTATATTACCTGATTGGATTTCTACTTCACACTAGTATTTTATTGGCTAGTACAAAAGAAGCAAATCTCAAAGAAATATACTTCATTATATTCCAAAGAATGAATCTAAACCCAATTCGAAATTTCTTTGGCATATTTGCATTCTTTATGGTCATATTCTTATCACTATTTAGAGTTGATTACTTTTATTTAATATTATTCCCAATAGCGCTTATAGCCTTTTACATAACGGTTTTACCGCTAATTGAAGACGATTTTAAAAAGGACAAGATAGAGTGATATCTTGTCTTTTTTTTATTTTTTTACTAAAACGTTTTACTTGCTATTGAAACCGGTTTCGATATAGTATATAATGTTATTAGAAACATAAAAAATAGGAGGAAATAATGAAAAAATTTAGTGTATTATTTGTAGCATTTTTATTAGTGATTACAGTTGCATCAACTAAAGTTGAAGCAGCAGATGTACCTGAAAAACTAGTTATTTGGTCATTTACTGATGAGTTAGAAACATCAGGTGACATTGATTACTTCGAATCACAATTTACTGGTGCAGGGCAAAAGTATGAAGGTATGGAAGTAGAGTTCGTAATCGTTCCTACAGCTGATTACTTAAATACTATTTTACCAGTTTTAGAATCTGGTGTTGGAGCACCTGACGTTTTTACTGGTGAGTTAGACATGATTCAAAACTTTATGGATGCTGGATACTTAGCAGATTTAGCTGCTTTAATGCAAGCTGATGCAGACTTAGATTTCCAAGCTACTAAAGACGATTTCCAAGGATATATCTGGGAATCAGGATCTGATGCTGATGATGTTTTAAGAGCATTATCTTGGCAAGTAACTCCTGGAGCAATCTTCTTCAAAACTGATATGGCTGAAGACGTATGGGGAGACGAAGATGGATTCCCAACAGAAGCAGATGCTGGTAACTATAACCAAAACGTATCTGACTGGGTTAGTGAAAACAAATTCAACTCTTTAGAAAACTTAGTAGTTTCTTCTCAAGAAGTTAAAGATTTTAACGCTAACTGGAGATTATTCCCTAACGATGACGCAATTAGATTCTTCTCAAGAGGTAGCGATGATCCTTCTGCTTGGGTAGATGCTGATGGTGTATTAAGTGCTGACAAATTAGCTGAGCAAGAAATATACATGGATACTTTAGCTGGTATGTACGGTGAAGATTTAGAAGATTCATTAACTGCAAACATTGGTGAATGGTCTGGTGAATGGTTCGGTGGATTCGGGTTAGAATTCGAAGATGCTGAAGGTACTAAATATCAAACTATGGCTTACTCATTACCAACTTGGGGATTATTCTATGTAATCGCTCCAAACGTTGAAAAAGTAGATGCTGATGGTAACACTTGTTTACCTGATGATGCTGATTTCGATACTTGTGAAGTTAAAGGTAACTGGGGTATGGCTTCAGGTCCTAATAGTTATTACTGGGGTGGAACTTATCTAGGTGTTAGAGAAGGTTCAGATGCTAGTGATGCAGCATACGATTTCATCGCTTCAATGTTATTCGATACAACTAGAATGACTGAAAGAGCTGAAAACGGTGATGTTTACTCAAGAATTTCTGTAATGGAAGATGTTATGGCTGATTACGATGGTAACGACGTACTTGGTGGAATGAATCATTATGAAACATTCTTATCAGAAGCTGAAAAAATTAGTTTCGATAGTGTAACTAAATATGATAGACAATTAGATACTTTATTCGGTGAGTACATTAACAAGTACAAAAAAGATGAAGTAACTAAAGAAGAAGCATATACACAATTCCTTGATGAAGTTAAAGTAACTTATCCTGAAATTTACGATGCGGAATTAGAAAACTTATCATTCTTAGCATCAGATGATGTAGTAGTTGCTGATGAAGATAGTAACCTAGGATTAATCATCGGTATTGTTGTTGGTGTAGCAGTTATCGGTGGAGGAATTGTAGTTTACAAAAAATTCTTCTAAAAAAAACTAAATAAAAAACTGTACGGATTGTCCTGTACAGTTTTTTTATTTCCCCTTTTTTCATTGCATCTAATATTCAAGCATTAGAATGTAACTCAAAACATATGGTTACTTATCGATATAACTGGTATTATCAAAAAAGCAATGCACTGTATTATACGTGCATTGCTTTATAATTTAACTGTGCTATCGAGTCTATTTTAAAGAATGAATAAAAATTCTTCTTTTGTCTAAATAGTACTTGAACTACATACTTTATTTCCCATCTACTCTATTAAAGAAGGGTATTGATAACTTAATTGATTATAGAAATCTGTGATTAAATCTTCCACTGAATCAATATTACCACGCAAATACTGATGTAACAAATACTCAAGTATAGAATTGATTTCCAAATCATATTCTGTTTGGTGCATAGCAGTTATACTAAGCGCCATTCCTAAGAACATTTGGTATTCGTTCATCCCACCTAGTACATCATTTCCTTGATGTTGTGAAGTGATTTCCTCCATTATAGAAATTCTAGAATATACATCTCCATTTTCAGCACGCTGGATCATTCGTTCATCATCAAATAACATACTTGATATAAAATCATAGGCAACTTCTTTTATTACAGAACCTTCATAAATTCCGATATAGCTTCCCCCCCAGTAATAACTGTTTGGACCGGAAGCCATACCCCAGTTACCTTTTACTTCACAAGCATCATAACCAGCATCATAAGGTAAACATGTGTTACCATCAGCATCTACTTTTTCAGCATTAAGAGCAATTACATAGAATAATCCCCAAGTAGGTAAAGAGTATGCCATTGTTTGATACTTCGTACCTTGATAATCTTCGAACTCCTTACCAATGCCATCAAACCATTCACCAATATTTGATACAAGTGATACGTCTTTGTCTTGATCATAGATTGCATCCATAGATTCAATATATGTTTTGTGAGTTTCTACTCTCAAAGGATTCAATTGCCCATTTTCATCAATCCATGATTCAGGATTATTTGATTGTGATGCAAAATGTCTAAGTGCATCTTCATTTGGGAACAATCGCCAGTTCGAGTTGTAATCTTTAACTTCCTGAGAAGAAATTACGATGTTATCTAACGAGTTGAATTTAAGCCGTTGTAAACAAAAAAAGTCTATGAAAATCATAAACTTTTATGTTGCGTTTTATATAGGGTTTAATACCCAATTAGATTTAAGTTTTTACGTAGAATATTAGCTGATGCATTTAGTTTCTGTAATTCGTCATCACTAAGTTCTAGTTTTACAACATGATGAACTCCATCTTTATTTAATACAGCTGGTAATCCGATATAAACATCACCTTCCGCATCATATACGTTATCATTAAGAACAGATATTGGTATAATTCGGTTCTCGTTATTGAATATCGCTTGTGTAATGCGAACAAGTGCCATTCCTACACCATAATAGGTAGCACGTTTACGTTTAATAATTTCATAAGCTGCATCTCGCACAGTCTCATAGATTTTATCTAAATCTTCAAAGTTAATTTCATCCATTGTGTTAATCACATCTACAAGTGGTTTTGCCCCAATATTTGCATTGCTCCAGCATACAAACTCACTATCACCGTGTTCCCCTAAGATATAAGCGTGAACATTACGAACATCAATCGTGATTTGCTTAGAGATTTCATAGCGTAATCTTGCAGTATCTAGTGATGTTCCGCTACCGATTACTTTGTGATTCGGTAATCCCGATTCTTTCCAAGCTACATATGCTAAGATATCAACTGGATTGGATGCAACTAGTAAAATACCGTCAAATCCAGAAGCCATAATATTATTCACAACACTTTTAATAATAACTGCATTACGGTTGAGTAATTCGATGCGTGTTTCACCATCACGTTGGTTTACACCAGCAGTGATTACAACTAATCCAGCATCTTTACAATCACTATAATCACCTGCAGAGATACTCATTTTACGAGGAGCAAATGCAAGTCCATGATTGAGGTCCATTGCTTCACCCTCAGCTTTGTTTTTATCAATATCAATTAATACCAAATTTTCAACGGCACCTTGGTTTACAAGTGCGTATGCATAACTCATACCAACAAACCCTGTACCAACAATAACTACTTTACTATGATTCATGTTTCTCACCTCACCAACATCATATCAAATAGTTTTCTAAATAAGAAGCAATGTACTCATGGAAAAGGGTTTTTCTAATTAAAAGGGTTTTCAAAATGTTTGCTAATTGCAAAAAGCCATTTATTTCTTTATAATATAGGTATAAAGGGGTGATGCTCTTGTCGAAGTTGAATAGAGTATTTTTTATTTCTTTAATGGTTTGTTTGTTTGCAACAATTGCCATTATATTTATTCCTAACAGTATTACAAACTATCAAGGCGCGCATAATCCTGAAGCGCCAGACATCTATGAGTGGATGTTTGAAACACCTGATACTTGGGCAAGAATTACTGCATGGGGATTTTTTATTCTTCATATAGTTGTGATTGGATATTTATCCAATTTGTTAAAACAAAAATACAACCATAAAGGTGAGATAAGTAAGTATAATATTTATTTATTGCTAGCGAACTTGTTTTTTGTGATCTTGCATTATGTACACACTATCATTTGGTATGATGCTCTTGCGCAAGATACACCAGTATGGAGCTCTCAAGGTAGTGTCATCATTATGTTAATTTTGGTATTAATTATGGAAAACCGAAGAAGAGGTTTATTTTTTGGAAAAAAAATGAGCTTTCCAAAAGAGAGTACTCGTTTTATCATGAAGCATCATGGTATTTATATATCCCTTGCAGTAATCTTTACATTTTGGTTTCACCCAATGGAAAATGAACTAGCGCATTTGTTTGGGTTTTTCTATATGTATTTACTATTTGTTCAGCTTTCACTTTCAAAAACAAAGATACACAATCACTATATTTGGACATTCACATTAGAAATCATGGTATTGATACATGGTACAATTGTCGCAGCATCAACGCAGAACGCACCTTGGGCAATGTTCTTCTTTGGATTTGCGATGATCTTCTTTATTACCCAGATTTATGGGTTAGTAAAGAATAAAACCGTTATTCATGTTAGTCAAATCTTGTTTATTGTGTTTATTCTCTTAGTATATTCAGGAGTGCTATTTAATAGAAACTGGGCAGATATGAATGAAATTGTTAGAATCCCAGTAATTGATTATGTATTGGTATTTGTATTTGTGTATGGTATTTATGTACCGTTCTTTATTAAGAAAAGACTTACATAAAGTGAGGTGGTATTATGTTTAGTATATTTGGCAGGAGAAAAGTAACAGAAGAACCTCCAAAAGAAAAGAAAAAAATTATTAAAAGCGAACCCTTTGTAACAAAAGAGTTTCTTAAAACAAAGCCAGTAAAGATTATTACCAATGAACACGTGTATGAGGTAAGAACGCACAGTAAAGGTGGTTGGCAAGTAATATTACATGGTGGTTCAAAAGCTATCAGAAGGTTTAAAACACAGGGGGAAGCTTGTGCTTTTTGCAAGAAGAACAACTATGAGTATAGAGTATATAAGAAAGATGGCACCCTTAGAAATTCATAATTCATCAAATTTTCATAAGTATTACATAAGTTCTACAAATGAATTTGATATGATATAGGTGTCAATCATAAACCTCTATCTATTTTTTATTTTTTTGGAACCCTTCGGGGTTCTTTTTTTTATGTAAAGTTATTGACAAAACGACAATATGTCATATATCATATAAATGACACCTTGTCATAAGGAGGGTTACTATGCCAAAAACTACTTTTTATAATTTAGATACCGCAAAAAGAGATAAAATCTTAAAAGCGGCTAAAGAAGAATTTACATTACACGAGTTACACAAAGCAAGAGTTTCAAACATAATCAAGAAAGCTCATATACCAAGAGGGAGTTTTTACCAGTATTTTGAGGATTTAGATGACTTGTTCTTTTATGTTATTGATGAGTCATTTGAAGCCATTTATGAATATGGGTATGAAACAAGTAAGAAAACAAACGATATATTTGAATTTGCTGAAATTACATTTACGTTTGATTACAACCAATTTCAAAATGATAAACGTCATAACTTCATGATGAATGTAATGAAGAGTATTGGTGAAAATAATGACTATATTGAAAAAATCAATGAAAACAGAGAAAACTATGTAAAAACGATTCTTCAAAATATGGATTTAACAAAAATCAAACTGCGCAAGATTGATGATCAATTGCGTATGTACTATATGATTCAAAGTTTAAAACGACAAGCAATCAGCAAATCGATGTTCGAGAAAAAGACATTTGAAGAAGCCAAGCAAGATTTTATTTGGCATCTCGATTTACTGAAATACGGGTTACTGGAGAATAAAGAATGAGAAACTTAACGAGATTATTACGCTATACTAAAAAATACTATGGGTATCTTTTAGTATCCGCTTTTGCGATGCTTTTACAAGTTGCATCCGGTTTTGTTGTACCATTCTTAATGATTGATATCATTGATGATGCAATTCCAAATAACGATATGAACTTGCTGATATTAAACGCTAGTTTAATGCTTTTAACAGCAATTATTGGACTATTAAGTGGGTTAGTGAATAACTACACATCACAGTACGTTGCGCAATACGCAAGTGCTGATTTAAGGCTGGATTTATTTAAGAAGATCCAAACGTTATCATTCGCAAATATCGACAAGTTTAAAACAAGTAGATTAATCACATCAAGTACAAATGATGTTACAAGAATACAAGCCTTTTACATGATGCTCATGAGAATTATATTACGCGCACCTTTAATGATTGGATTTGGGTTATTTATGGCAATTAGAACTTCGAAAGAACTGAGCAATATCTTTTATTATTCAATGCCGTTATTAGTCATCTCTATTGTTATTATTATGATTGTAGCATTTCCTAAATTTATGAAAGTCCAAAAGATGGTGGATGGTATTAACAAAGTCGCTATTGAAAATGTGAATGCACCACGAGTTATAAAATCATTTGTTTCCACTGAAAATGAAAACATTCGTTTTGAAAAGGCAAACGAAGACTACCGTAAAATTAATACAGCAGCAGAGAAGGTAATGGCATTTGCAGAACCAATTATCATGTTCATTTTCAATGCAACAATCGCTGGGATTATCTATCTTGGTACATTGCTTGTAAAAGATGGAACACTCATTACAATAAATGATGCAGGGCAATCTGTACCAGCCGTTGGGATTATGATGGCGTTTCAAAATTACAGTATGCAAATATTGTTTGGATTGATGATGTTTGCGATGATGATGATTTTTATCTCAAGAGCAGAAGCATCAGGAAAACGTATTAATGAAATATTTGATGATGAATCAAGTGTATATAATCCAAAAAATCCTGTTGATCTTGCGTTTAAAGGAAACATTTCCTTTGAGCATGTATCGTTTAGTTATGGAGATGAAGAAAACCTCGTTTTACGTGATATTTCATTTGATATTAAACATGGTGAAACAGTTGGAATTATCGGGTCTACTGGTAGTGGGAAAACATCTCTTATCAGTTTGTTGCCAAGACTATATGATGTAACAAAAGGTGCGATCAAGATTGATGGTGTTGATGTGAAAGAGCTAGACTTATCATTGCTGCGTAAAAACATTAGTGTTGTTACTCAACAAGCAACAATCTTTAGTGGCTCAATTGGTACCAATATTGCGCAAGGTGCTGACACGCTAGATTTTGACACGTTTAAAGAAGCTAGTGAACAAGCAGCAGCTTACGAGTTTGTTGAAAGTTATGACGATTATTTTAATCACGAAATTCAACCAAAAGGTTCTAACCTTTCAGGTGGACAAAAACAACGTTTATCACTCGCTAGAGCGTTTATTCGAAAACCAAAGATACTTGTTCTGGATGACTCAACGAGCGCGGTAGACGCAAAAAGTGAAGAGGAAATTTTAAACGCGATTCAATCTTTATCAAGGGATATGACAACACTGGTTATTTCACAAAAAATTTCTACGATTAAAGATATGGATAAAATCATTGTATTAAATAACAAAGGAGAACTAGATGGGTTTGGTACTCATGAACATCTTCTAAAAGACAGTATGGTATACAAAGAGATTGCATTATCCCAAGTAGGAAATGGGGGTGCGTTCAATGAGTAAAGCATATGATGTAGATCACAGTAAGGTGATATTGGATAAAGACTTAGTAAAAAAACGTAATGAAGAGTTAAAAGACTATAGTAAGATGTTTAACAATACACGTACAGGTCGCGGTCCTGGACGAGGAGTATATGTTGGACAAAAACCAAAAGATGTAAAAGGAACACTACTTCGTATTTGGAGATACTTAGGACGTTATCGTTACGGTGTTGTAATAGTATCAGTAGCAACCATTTTAACGTCTGCGCTTGGTATGTTTATTCCACTCTTATTTAAACAAGCGATTGATTTATATATTTATCAGTTTGATTATGACGGTGCACTGCGCATTGCAATCATTATTGCAATAGTAGCTGGACTTACAAGTTTTGTGCGATTCATCGCTCGTTATTTAATGGCGATAATCTCACAAAAAACAGTTAAAAAGATTAGGCAAGATGCATTTGATAAATTGCAGTTACTTCCAGTTGAATATTATGATAAAAACCAAACAGGAGATATTACATCAAGATTGACAAATGATATTGATTTAATCAGTTCATCATTAGCGATCATTGCATATGAATTGATTGTAACCTTGCTGACGTTCGTCCTAGCATTTGGATTGATGTTCTACGTGAACTGGGCACTTGCATTATTTGTTGTTTTATTTGTTCCTCTCATGGGGTATTTCACGATGAAAATCACCAAAATTACTCGAAAAGGATTCAAGGCACAACAAAAACACTTAGGTTCACTAAATGGAATTGTAGAAGAAAGTATTTCAGGAATTCGTGTCATTAAACTATACGGACAAGAAAACCACATGATTTCAGAGTTTAGTAATAAAAATGATGAGTTAAAGAAAGCAGGATTCAAAGCACAAGTATACGCTGGAGTAATCATGCCGGTAATTAATGCTCTAAACAACATAATTTACTTGTTTATTATCTTCTTAGGAGGATTATTAATGATTACTGGGTCTGTTGTATTAACAGTTGGTGGGATTCAGGCAATTGCCTCTTACGCAAGACAAATGATTCAACCAATTGCGAACTTAGCGCAAATGTACAATCAATTACAACAAGGTATTGCAGGTGCAGAGCGTGTTTTCACGCTGATTGATACAGAAGATGAATACGTGAATGATGGTGTTATTGAGAAACAGAAATTTGTTGGTGAAATAACATTCAATGACGTTACATTTAGTTACAACAAAGAAACAGACGTTCTAAAAAACATAGATTTCAGTGTTGATAAAGGACAAATCATTGCGATTGTAGGACCTACAGGTAGCGGAAAAACAACGATTATCAACTTATTAAATAGATTTTATGATGTAGACAAAGGATCAATTTCAATTGATGGCATCAATATCAATGAGTATAAGAAGGATAATCTTCGTAAAAATGTTGGTGTTGTGCTACAAGATACGAATCTGTTTAGTGGAACGGTATACGATAATATTAAATACGGTGATCATCATGCTACAAAAGAAGAAATTGAACAAGCTGCAATGATGGCAAACGCCCATGATTTTATTATGAAACTACCACACGGTTATGAAAGTGAAGTATACGAAGGTGGACAAAACTTTAGCCAAGGTGAGCGCCAATTAATTAGTATCGCTAGAACGATTCTAAGTAATCCAGATGTACTTATTCTTGATGAAGCGACGAGTAATGTAGATACCCGCACAGAGTTTAAAATTCAAGAAAGTATGCGTACGCTCATGGAAAATAGAACGAGTTTTGTTATCGCCCATCGACTCCAAACAATACGAAATGCAGATCGAATACTCGTTATAAAAGATGGTGAATTAATCGAACGTGGAAACCATAAAGAACTACTTGAACTAGGTGGATTCTACTATGATTTATACACAACACAATTCAAAGATTTAGAAAAAAGTATAAGAACCAATTAAATTGGTTCTTTTTATTTAATCTATCTTACTATATAATTATTTTTGGGAGTGATAATATGAGACGAAGACTAGGTGACCGAAAAGATGGGTATAAACTAAGGCATTTAAACGATCAGTTTTTTAGAGTTATGCCGCACATTATGAAAACCCGTAATGATGCACAAATATTTTTTGAAGATCGAGTATACTTAGAAAAGACAAATAAGATTATAAGACAATTACGAAACGAAGGATACAAGTTAGGCTTTTTACATGTTGTTATCGCTAGTATGGTTCGTATTATCAGTC
Source organism: uncultured Candidatus Izemoplasmatales bacterium (assembly GCA_964652375.1). Classification (GTDB taxonomy): domain Bacteria; phylum Bacillota_I; class Bacilli_A; order Izemoplasmatales; family Izemoplasmataceae; genus CAZZAP01. Next base: position 4,702 of record CAZZAP010000002.1, on the reverse strand, counting down.
AAAAACCAAAAATCAATCGATTTATTGCAGGTCGAAAGATTTATGCTAGAAATGAAATCTCATTCTCATTAGCAGTGAAAAAAGAGATGAGTGAAGACAGTGAAGAAACGATTATAAAGATTTTGTGTAAACCTACTGATACACTTTATGATGTAGTGGAAAAAATTAATACCGAAATCAATGCGAATAAACATATTGATAAATCGAATAATACAGATATAGCAGCAAAACTACTTGGTCTTTTACCAGGATTTATGCTTACATGTGTAATGAGTTTATTTCGTTTTTTAGATTATTTTGGTTTGTTACCAAGATTCCTGACAAAACTAAGTCCATTTCATTCATCCGTATTTGTAACTGATTTAGGAAGTATTGGGATTCGTCCTGTTTATCATCACCTCTATAATTTTGGTACAAATACAATATTTATCGCATTTGGAACAAGAAGTAAAGAACAAGTGATAGACCGTGATTTATCTGTGAAAAAACGTAAAGCAATGGATATGAGAATTGTTAGTGATGAGCGCGTAGTAGATGGGTATTACTTTGCGAATACCATTAAACTTGCAAAAGAGATTATTGAGGATCCAGAAATACTTCTAAATCCACCAAAAAGTGTAATAATTGATGACGAAATCTAATTAATTCAAAAAAGTTTCTAAATAGTATTTACAAGCTTTTATTAGTATGCTAAACTGAATAAGGTTAAGATAGACCTAACAAAATTTAAAAGAAAGAGGTGATGGCAATGATGAAAAGAAATGTAGTAGTAATTTTTACAAGAGTATATGAAGATTCGTTTTTTGTCATGGGCAACCCATCACTTTTAAATGCGATATAGTTATCTTTTTCATAAGAAAAAAATCAGTTTTTATTGATACGTGACTATAGTGCCTTTCATCAGTGATGGAAGGTATTTTTTTATGGAAGAAGGTGGAAAAGATGAATATTTTGAACATTACAAAACTTCAAAAAGAGTTTAGCGGAGACATTTTATTTACAAATGTGTCGTTTGATATAAATAGTAAAGATAAAGTAGCAATTATTGGGAAAAATGGAACAGGTAAAACAACGCTCTTACGTATGATTCTTGGTGATGAGGAGATTGATCAGGGTGACATATTTTGGAACCCAAAGGCAAAAATAGGGTATTTATCTCAAAATGTCATATCATCTAAAATTCAGACATTATATGAGGAGATGCATGATGTATTTTCAGCGTTAATTGCTTTGGAAAAGAAATTGCACGCAATCACTGAACAAGTTGCGAATGATCCTGAAAATAGTGAATTGCTTCAAACCTATGCAAATATTGAACATGATTATGAAATCAAAGGAGGGTATGAGTACCTCTATAAGATAGACTTAATATTATCGAAATTTGGTTTTAAAAAAGAAGAGTATCATCGAAAAATAAGTACCTTTAGTGGTGGAGAGAAAACACGTGTTGCATTTGCGAAACTACTACTAATGGAACCAGATCTATTGATTTTAGATGAGCCAACAAACCATTTGGACATTGAAATTATCGAATGGCTTGAGGATTATTTAAATAAATATAACGGTGCTGTATTAATCGTAACGCATGATAAGTACTTTATTAGCAAAGTATGCCGAAAAATGGTAGAGCTTGATCAACAAACATCTCACATTTACTACGGTACATTTAGCGAATATGAGGAGGAAAAAATCAAGCGCTATGAGCAACTTCTAAGGCGTTATAATCGTCAACAAAAGGAAATTGCACATTTGCAGAGTTTTATTGATCGATTTAGGTATAATTCGAAACGAGCTTCTATCGCAAAAGATAGGCAGAAGAAGATTGATCGAATGAATAAAATCGATAAACCTCATCAATCAAAACGAAAGATCAAGTTGGCATTTGATGAGAAACGAACTACTAGGGATATAATCCTAGAGGCAAAACAGCTAAGTTTTGGCTATGATAAACCATTATTACAGGATGTAAGTTTTCATATGAGGGGATATGATAAACTAGCAATTATCGGACCAAACGGCACCGGGAAAACAACACTCTTAAAAGTGATTGAAAAGAAACTGAAACCACTTAGTGGTAAGATACACTTTTTAAGAGACTATAACATTGGGTATTTTGATCAAAACCAAGAAGATCTACATATGCACAAAACAATTTATGAAGAGATTCATGACTATTATCCAATGTTTACCAACAAGGATGTACGTGATATAGCAGCAAGATTTCTGTTTTACAATGAAGACCTTGATAAGCCAATCCACATTCTTAGCGGGGGAGAGAAAGTGCGTTTAGTATTACTACTATTAATGCTTTCAAATCCTGATTTATTGATCCTAGATGAGCCAACAAATCATCTTGATATCGAAACGAAAGATATTGTGGAAGATGTGTTTAGCGAATTTAGTGGGCCTATTATCTTTGTTTCACATGACCGTTATTTCATTAATAAAATTGGGACAAAACTAATTCATCTTAATGAAAATGGCTACGAGGAATTTAATGGGACTTATGATGAGTTCAAAGAGTATAAGAGTAATCAAGTAATTAAAAACGACAAGAGACAAAAGAAAAACAAAGAGAAAAAGGTTAATACAACCAAAAAAATTCAGCAACTTGAAGCTGCGATAGTTCAAGTTGAAGATAAAATTAAAGCAAAAGAAGCAGATACATTCAAAGAGGAATTTTATCAAGATATACACAAAATCAGACAGTTGAATGAGGAAATAAATGATTTACGACATGATTTGGAATTACTGTTTGAAGAGTATTACCAATTTGCAGAAGACTTGAGAGGTGATAATAATGAAGAGTGAGAAAAAGAAACTTGATGGTAATCTATTCCAACGATTTGGAAAACGAGTTCATCAGTTTACAAAATGGCTTAAAGGTAACATGTATTTATATTTCGTTGCCGTTTCTTTACTTATTTTACTTCAGTACTCTAGAACACTTACACCTTTATTCATTCAATATGTGTTAAATAAGATATTGGGTGGAGAAGCATCAGAATTACCAGCATTTTTACAACGTGCAATTGACTTCTTCTTACGAGGAGATTCAATTAAAAGTCAACTATTAGTAGTAGCACTTGTGTATGTAGGATTTATGTCTATTCGTGTTGTTATCATGTTCACAAGAAGATTAGTAAATGCCTTATTTACAGAACGCGTTGCATATAATATGAGAAATAGTCTATATACAAGACTACAAGACTTATCTTTCACGTATCACTCACATGCCGAAACAGGGGACTTGATTCAACGCTGTACAACTGATGTTGAAACATATCGCATGTTCGTATGTGAGCAACTAATTGAAATTTTTCGACTATTATTCTTAGTAGGATTTTCAGTTTACCAAATGCTTCGAATCAATCCTAGAATGACACTGTTTAGTGTACTCGTTACACCAATCATTTTCAGTATTGCATTAATCTACTTTATTAAAGTAAAAGCAGTATTTAAGAAAGTAGAAGAAGCCGAAGCGAAAATGACAACGACTCTTCAAGAAAGTGTGTCAGGAATTCGTGTGGTAAAAGCATTTGCGAAAGAGCAATTTGAAATTGATAAATTTGATGAACATTCAAAAGACTACCTCAAAGAAGACTTCAGATTACTGAAATTAATGGCTTACTTCTGGGGTGGAACTGACTTCATCATCTTTATTCAATACTCATTTGCATTAAGCTTTGGGATTTATTTCTCAATCAAAGGAGATTTATCACTTGGTGACTTTAGTGCCTTCTTAATGTACATCGGGATGGTTGTATGGCCACTTCGCGGGTTAGGAAGAATCATTGGTGACTTCGGTAAGACTACCGTAGCGTTAGATCGTTTAGATGAAATCATCTTAAAAGATTCTGAACATAAAAATGATTCATCAAATACACCTCCAATTTATGGACAAGTGGAATTTGAGAATGTTGGATTCCAGTTTAATGATGACAATAAACCACTATTATCAAATATCTCATTTAAAGTTAATAAAGGTGAGAGTATCGCTATTGTCGGTAAAACAGGTAGTGGGAAATCGACATTAATAAACTTAATGGTTCGTCTATTAGAAAATCAAGAAGGAAGCATTAAATTTGATGGCATTGATATCAAAGACATCAATAAAAAACACTTGCGTCAGCAAGTAGGTATTATTATGCAAGAACCGTTCTTATACAGTAGAACTGTCTATGATAATATCGGTATTATGGATAAAACAGCACCAAAAGATAAAGTATACCATGCAGCAAACATTGCCTCACTTCACAATGATATCGTAAACTTTGAAAATGGATACGATACAATAGTTGGTGAAAGAGGAGTAACTCTAAGTGGTGGTCAAAAACAAAGAGTTGCAATTGCACGTATGTTATTAGATTCAAAACCAGTACTAATTTTTGACGATAGTTTGAGCGCTGTTGATACTGAAACAGATATTCAAATTCGTCGTGCTTTAAACGAGTATTGGAAAGACACAACCGTATTTATTATTACTCACCGTATTACAACAGCAATGGAAGCTGATAAAATAATTGTTCTTGATAAAGGAAGTATATCTGAAGCTGGAACACATCAAGAATTATTAGAGCTTGGTGGAATATATTCTGAATTATGGGATATCCAAACAAATGTTGAATACGACTATAAAAAACTAGCAAAGGAGCTAGCTATAAATAAATCAAGTAAATAATGTAAATAGTTAGTTTTTATG
>CAZZAP010000001.1:0-108619 GCA_964652375.1 uncultured Candidatus Izemoplasmatales bacterium | reverse complement strand
TCACATCTAGTGTGAGAAGATCTCTCTTTAATTTCTTAACTTAATGACATTGTATAGTTCGCTACTCCTTTTTATAATGCTTTTTCTATTATACTTTTTATGTGTTCCGATAGGTCACTTGATTTTTTTGTCCGATACTCATCGTATGGTAAAGCCTCATGAATCACGACTTTTATATTTCGTCTAAAAGGCCATTTAATGTTGTCGAAGTTCTTTGGTTTTACTATTGTTACTGGTACTAAAGGTCGTTTGCTTTTAAGCGCGACTTTGAATGAACCATCTTTAAATGGTAAGAGCCTACCCGTTACTTTTGTTCTCGTACCTTCAGGGAATACAACCATTGTATTTCCGGTTTTTATATTACGAATTGTTTGAATAATAGCTTCAGCACCTTTTCTTGCATCTGTGCGGTCTATTGAAACGCATCCTAACGCAGGAGTCCACTTTCCAATTAATGGTAATTTTACTACTACTTTCTTTGCTAAAAAGGCGACAGGATATTCGTAAAGAGCTTGCATCAAGAGTGGAATATCCATCATTGATGTATGGTTTGAGTAAATCGAAAACCCTGGATCCTTTGGAAGGTTTTTCTTTCCTTCTACTGTGATTTTATAGTTCATAAAATACAGAGGAAACGACATCATCTGTTTTGCAATCTTGTGTTTCAACATAGAGTTTAGCGGTTTCTTTTTCGCAACCGTATAGTAAAAGCCTTCCTCATATATAAGTGCGAGCAGAATCATGAGGATTGTTCCACATAAAATACTCAACAAAATAACAAGTGGGTCGTTAACTGATTGGTCCACTTGGTAATCGTATATATAGATTCCTGTTATGCTAATGCATATATTTATAAGAAATAAGAATAATGTTAGCATTATATCACCATCCTTGTATATTGTATCATATTCAGAATGAAAATTGATAGTCGAATTCAAAAAAAACAATGCTGATTTTGCATTGTTTTTTATCCGATTTTCTTAGTCGAAAATGATTTAGTATTTTTCCCTGCAAAACTTTTTGCTGTTGCTTTAGATTTTACTCTTTTTCCAGCCAAAAATCCTGTATCTTCTTTTGGTTCAGTTTTTGTTTTTGTTTTCGTTTTTTTTGAACGTATCTTCATTTTATTCGACATACAATTACCTCCGTTTCCAATTGAAATACTGTGGAGAGATCTACTTTTATTATACCTTATATTTGTGTAATAACCTAGTAATGATATTGTATTTCTGTGTTTGATGTTATATCCGCTTTAGTGAATGCTGTGGTATAATTAAGATATCAATTTTAAAAGGAGAACATATGAGAGAAAATCATAAAAAATGGATATTTATTGGATTGACAGTATATGGCGTAGTATTGATACTATTATATATGTTTTCACCATCAGGTGTTTTATCAGCTCCGCTTATAACCCCTACGCAGTTTTTAGAGCAACGCCCTAGTGTATCACTATTCGATATATGGATAATCATCGTACCTAGTTCTACGATTATTGTATATGTACTTGGTGTTCAAATTCTATATTTAGGATTCACATTGATCAAAAGTAAACAACATGTATGGGGCATTAGCTTACTCTTTTGGAGTTTAGGTACGCTCTTAGCCGGTACTAGTTACCAAGGACTTGGATATGAGCTGAAATGTAGTGGTAATGAATATTGTCTATATACTAGTTGGTTTGAGTTAAGCTACCTATTTACAACAGCGATATCTATTTCTTTGATGGGGCTAGCTTTTTCAAAACGCTTTACATTAAATAGTCGTCAATTCTTGTTAAAAAGTTATAGTGGCGTTGCACTTATTGTCTACACCATAGTATTATTGATTGGTTCAATTGGGGAAATTAGATTTCTTATGAGCTATGAGCTATTTGTGGTTTTCTTTATGCCGTTATTTGTGGTTTTCTTTGTTATTAATATCTTCAATTACTACAAGAATCATAATCCACTTGACAAATCATTTATTACTTTATGGATCCTATTTTTACTAGTAAACATTGCATATTATGGATACTATATTCCTGGATTTACTCAATCTCTATATGAAAATACTGGAATTTGGTTTAGCGCAAATGATGTATTACACGTTGCTTTAATTGGTTGGTTTGTGTATTTTCAATTTGTTGTAAAAAAGAAACTTGTAGAATAAGTATATAGAATGAAAGACTATTTGAAAGTTGATTTCAAATAGTCTTTTTATTTAAACTATAACTCTATTTCTACCTTGATTCTTTGCTTTATACAGATTCTGATCAGCTACTTGAACAAGCGTTTCTTCATTAACTGCATCAATCTCAGGGTAAAGCGCTCCGCCAATTGAGGTTGTAATCTCAATTACTTTATCTTCAAACAGGAATTTCGCATTTTCGATACGTGTTCTTATGTTTTCAGCTACACTAATTATTCTATTTTTTGGTATACCAGCCATAATCACCATAAATTCTTCACCACCAAAACGAATCAGTGTATCATCTTTTCGAAGTAGAGAACTAATCAATTTTGTATATTCTTTCAACACCAAATCTCCACCTACATGGCCATAGGTATCATTCACTTTTTTAAAGTGATCAATATCTAGCATCAATACACCTAAGTGATAATTTTGCTGCGATGCAGCGTTAAACTCTTCTTTTAATTTTTCCATTCCATATCGACGATTATATGCTGATGTTAGTGGATCAATTATGGTTAATTCTTCTAGTTTTCGATGAATTACTGCGTTATTCATACCTAGCGACAATCCATGTGTATAGACATTAATATCGTTCAGTATAGCTGGTGTGAATTCGTTTATCGACGCTAATATTATCAATCCTAATATATTACCTTTATAATTGATTGGTTCGATTAGTATTGCTTTTGGAGTAAAATCGATAAGCCCTGCTTCAATGATGATATCCCTGGTAAAATTAAAAAATGTTCTCTCACCAGATTTAAACGACTTCTTTATAATTTCCATTTCAATTAATTTTTCGGGGGTTTTAATTAAATAAGAGTTAGCTACTTCAATTGTCCCTTGATTATTAATTAGGATGATTCCACCTTTTGAATTTGTGTAGTTTATTAAGTACCCTAACGCATTTTTACTTAGTTTGTAAACATCTAATTCGTTGGTGAATATTTCAGTAAAAGTACGCATCGAGGCTTCACTCTTCATAGATTCTAAGAATGATTGAATTAAGTTGTTGAATTCTGCGGATGTTTCGCCGATGATATCGTCACTATCTACAGGAATCATGCAGTTCTTTTTGCACTCTTCGATGTCTAATTCACCACTTCTTTTAGAGTTTTCATTCACATATTGCATACGTTCAAACAATATTCTTAATCTCTTTCCAACCACTGTTTTTGCTAGAAGGTTATTTACCATCCCTACAATTAATCCTGCAGATAAGCAAGAAATGATAAACAGTTCATTAATTACATATTCTCGCGGGATTCCCACAAGCAAAGAAAATACTGGAAAGATAATTCCCATTACAAGTCCAAAACCGAGCATGTAGATTGCCAGTTTCGTAAAAATTTTATTGGATATTTTCAACATTATAGCACACCTTTCAATTACATAATTTGGTTATTATGATATAAAACCACGTACTTCCCATAATACTATTATAAAACATTTTGCATTATTTGAGAAATGCAAAAAAAAAGAGACATCTATACTGTAATGTCTCTATTTTTTATTACTTCATCCATGATTCATCGGTTGGATCTTTTTTCCATTCTTTTAGTTTCTGTAAATCTTCTTCTTTAATATAATCTTCTTTGAGTGCTTCTTCGATGAGCACATCGTAGTTTGAAATCGCATGATATTCTGTGTTGTTTTCTTTAAATACTTGAAATCCTTTTTCAAGGTTATAAGAGAATATCGCAACTACTCCAAGAACATCAAATCCGTGTTCTTTTAGTGCATTTACTACTTTAACGCTACTTCCTCCAGTTGATATCAAGTCTTCAATTACAACTACTTTTGCCCCTTTGATAACTTTACCTTCAATTGCGTTGTTTCTACCATGTGATTTACTTGAGGAACGAACATAACCCATTGGTAAGTCTAGTAGATTAGCCACTAGTGCTGCATGTGCAATCCCTGCGGTTGCGGTTCCCATTATGTATTCAACGTCTTTGTATTGCTTTTTTATTTTTGTAGCTAGTGCTTCTTCAATTAGTGTTCTTGTTGATGGGAAAGAGAGTGTTAATCTGTTATCACAGTAGATTGGTGATTTGATTCCACTTGCCCATGTGAATGGCTGATTTGGACGAAGAAAAACTGCTTGTATTTTTAGTAATTCTTTGGCTACTATTTGTTCCATTATAAAAACTCCCTTACGCATTTGTCGTATGCTTCTTTTGGATTTTCTGCTTTTGTTACAGCGCGACCTACTACGATATATGTGCTGCCTAGTTCTTTGGCTAATGCAGGTGTTGTTACACGTACTTGATCATCGTTGTTTGATGATGAAAAGCGGATACCTGGTGTTACACTAATTAGACTTAGTTCATTCATTATTGGCGCTTCTAACGGACTACAAACAACACCATCAAGTCCTGCTTTTTTTGTGTTTTCTGCATAATGTCTAATTGTATCATCCATTGATTCATTGATTAGTAATTCCTCTTTTAATGCATCTTTCGTTGTGCTTGTAAGCTGAGTTACTGCGATTAGTTTTGTATCTTGATTGGTAGAACGTAATCCATGTAATGCTTCACGCATCATCTTGATTCCACCTGCTGCATGTAAGTTTACAATATCAACGCCTAGTAGTCCAATTACTTTCATTGCTTTATGAACAGTCGTTGGAATATCATGTAATTTTAAATCTAGAAAGATTTTAAATCCTTTTTCTTTTAGTTCTTTTACGAGGCTAGGTCCTTCACTATAAAAGATTTCCATACCAATTTTTAGATACGGTCTTCTATCTTCAAGTTTATTTAAAAATGTATACAATTCTTTTTTACTTGGAAAATCACAAGCGATAATTACATCTTTCATTTATGGGCTACTCCTATAATATCCGTTATATTTTTGATTCCATATTGATCCATTGTTTTTGGTAACTCCTCGATAATTGTTTTACTTGCATATGGATCAACTAAGTTTGCAGTACCTACTTGCACTGCGGTTGCTCCTGCCATCATCATCTCAAGCACGTCATCTGCGTTCATAACGCCACCGATTCCGATGATTGGGATGTTTACGACTTTATAAACTTGATGAATGAGTTTAAGGGCAACTGTTTTTACAGCTGGACCGCTTAATCCTCCATAGGTGTTCGCAAGTACTGGTTTTCTTGTTTTTAAATTGATTCTCATACCAACAAGAGTATTAATCATTGTGATTGCATCTGCGCCAGCTTTTTCGACGGCTAGAGCAATCTCTGTAATATCAGTAACGTTTGGTGATAGTTTTACGTAAACTGGTAAATGTGTTGCTGCTTTAACAAGTTTTGTTAAACGAGCGGCTGTTTCGGCATTTGTTCCAAAACTCATTCCACCCTCTTTCACATTGGGACAGCTTATGTTTAACTCAATTGCGCCTACGATATCGCTCGTGCTAATTACTTTTACTGCTTCTACATAATCATCTTCTGTGCTACCACCGATATTGGCAATTACTTTTTTATGAAATACGTCTTTTAGTTTTTGTAGTTCTACGTTCACAACGTCATGTACACCAGGATTTTGTAGACCAATAGCATTTAACATACCAGCGTATGTCTCTGCGATTCGTGGTGTTTGATTTCCAAAACGTGCTTCTAGTGTTGTTCCCTTAAATGAGAAACTACCTAAAATATTGATGTCATAAAATCTTGTGAATCCATACCCAAACCCAAAACATCCAGATGCTGGAATGATTGGATTATCTAATGTCATTCCTGGTAATTCCACCTTTAGTCTATCCATTTATTACTACCTCATTCGATTCGAGTACTGGTCCTTCTTTACAAATTCGTTTGAACGATGTAGTTGTTTTATGGCTACATCCCATGCAAGCTCCAAATCCACAGCCCATACGTTCTTCAAACGATAATTGTCCTTCGTACCCTTCTGCTACTAAGGCATGAAGCATTTTTTCAGGTCCACATGCATAGTAATAATCAAAATCTAGTTCATACTTATGCAACAGTTCTACTACATTTCCTTTGAATCCGTATGTACCATCCATAGTTGCGATACAGACTTTTGCGCCTAGTAATTGAAATTCTCTCATCAAGAAAATGTCTTTCTTTGTATTGAATCCTAATACGACACTGAACTCTATACCGCTTGAGTATAATTCTTTTGCAAGTCTATAGAGCGGGGGCACTCCAACTCCGCCACCGATTAACAGTTGTTTTTGTTTGTCTGTTTGAATAGTATACCCATTCCCAAGAGGTGATAATACATCAAGTATTTCTCCAGGTAATGTTTCTGAAAGTTTTTGTGTTCCACTTCCAAATACTTTGTAAATAATGGTGATTGTTGATTCATCATAGTCACAGATACTTATTGGCCTTCTTAAAAAGTGTTGGTATCCTTCACCTATCTTAATATTGATGAACTGTCCAGGTTTTGTAATGTTACTTGTGTTCCCTTCTAACACCATTTTGTAAGTAAGTTTGGCAATTAATTCATTTGATACTACTTTGTACAAATTATTCATAAATTTCACCATCCTTATATACGACTTTTCCATTAACCAGTGTCATTACTGGCCAACCTTGACACACCCATTTATCAAATGGTGTGTTTCTTCCTTTGCTTAAAAACTCATTTTTATCGATTGCTTTTTTTGTATGTAAATCAATTACTGTGATGTCTGCAACTCTTCCAGGTACTAACTTACCGTGCTCTAGGTTTAAACGTTTTGCTGGGTTTAAGCTAAACCACTTAATAATATCTTTTAATGTTGCAATGTTTGTCTGTACGAAGTGGGTGTATAGCAATGGGAAGGCTGTTTCTAGTCCTACTACACCAAAAGGTGCTTTTGCCATACCTTTGCCTTTTTCAGACTCAGTGTGTGGTGCGTGATCAGTAGCTACACAATCAATCGTACCATCTAATAAGCCAGATATTAACGCATACTTATCATCTAGTCCTCGAACTGGAGGATTCATTTTAAAGTTAGTGCTTTGTACGTCAAATTCGGTTAATAGAAGATGATGCGGTGTTACTTCACAGCTAATATCAACCCCACGTTTTTTAGCATCTCTAACGATGCGTACACCTTCTTTTGTACTAATATGACAGACATGATACCTACAGTTTGTTTCTTCAGCTATTAATGCATCCCTAGAAATCTGAATGCTTTCTGCTAAACTTGTTATTCCGTTCCAACCTTCTTGCTCACTTCGGATTCCTTTATGAACGTACCCTTGGTATAGAATCCCTTCGTCTTCACAGTGGGCAGCGATCAGTGATTCATATTTGTATGCACTTGTCATTGCCTCGTACATTTGTCTTGTATTTTGTACTCCGTATCCATCGTTTGTAAATCCACATACATGTTCATGTAGTAAATCGTAATCAACTAGTGCATTTCCTTCATCACGTAATTTCTTTGTAATTGCACCATATGTATATACATTAACAAGCGCACTTTCTTTAATGAGTGAATGAATATGCATTAAATCTTCTAGTGTATCTGGAGTAGGATTTGTATTTGGCATCGCGCAAACAGTTGTAAAACCACCCTTTGCTGCTGCCATTGTTCCTGTTCTAATTGTTTCTTTATGTTCATATCCTGGTTCACGTAAATGCACATGCATATCTACAAATCCAGGACTTATAAATTTCCCATTTACATCGATAATCTCATGATCTTTTTCTTCGATGTCTTCTTCAATTTCTGTAATAATTGTTCCTTCAATTAATAAATCTGTATCTACTAGGTTTTCTCCTTTAAGGATTTTCCCATTTTTTAGTAAGATTCCCAAAATGTTATTCCTTTATGATTTTGATACAATCATTTTCATTGAAGTCTGTCAAGGTTACTAATACTTTTTCAGATTGGGAAGTTGGGATGTTTTTGCCGATATAATTCGCTCTAATTGGTAATTGTCTATGTCCGCGGTCAACCAGTACTGCAAGTTCAATACTACGTGGTCTTCCTAAATCAATAATTGCGTCCATTGCTGCTCGGATAGTTCTTCCAGTGTATAGTACATCATCCACCAAAATCACGATTTTGTCATTAATGTCAAATGGTACTAAATCACGATTCACTCCACCGTTTTCATATGATTTCACATCATCTCTATATGGCGTTATGTCTAATTCTCCTAAGTCTAACGTCACTCCCTCGATCCCCGTAATATTATCACGGATAATTTTACTTAGTATTACCCCTTTATTCTTTATTCCAATTAAGACAATATTTTGAATTTCGTTATGTTTTTCAATTATTTCATATGACAGTCTTCTAACTGTTCTTTTCATTGTTTGATTATCTACGATTATTTTTCCCATATTTACACCTCAAATGCTCTTTTAAGCACAGCCATACGCGTATAAACGCCGTTTTCCATTTGCTTAAAGATTCTAGATTTTTTGCATTCCACTACATCATCATCAATCTCAGTTTTTCGATTAAATGGTGCAGGATGCATAATGATTGCGTGATCTTTCATTTCTTCTACACGTTTCATGGTTAATCCATAATGTTCTAAGTACTCTTCTTTTGTTAATGTCATCTCATATCCATGGCGTTCATACTGTACACGAAGTAGCATAATGACATCCATGTTTTTTACTGCATCATTCATGTCGATGTGTTCCGCAGATTTATCATCAAATTCTTGCGGACCACTAATGGTTACTTCCATACCTAGTCGTTTCATAACTTCAATGTTCGTATGAGCAACTCTACTATGTCTTATATCACCAATAATGGTTACTTTTAACCCTGCAAATTTACCGAATTCTTCTTTGATGGTCATTAAATCTAACAGACTTTGTGTAGGGTGATTCCCAGTTCCATCTCCCCCATTCATTATTGGTATGTCAATTCCTTCTAAATGTTCAAAATAGTTATTTTGAGGGTGCCTGATGACAAGCGCATCGAACCCTAGTGCTTCAAATGTTTTTACTGTATCATACAAACTTTCGCCTTTTTTAACGCTTGATGAGCTTGCATTAAAGTTTGTATCAATCATTCCTAAATCCTGTTCTGCTTTAATGAAACTATAATGTGTTCTTGTTGAGTTTTCAAAAAACAGGTTTACTACTTTCTTTCCTTTTAACGCTTCATAAACTTTACCATTTTTAAACTCAATCGCTTCGTCTATAATATCGTTAATGTCTACAACTGATAATTCACTTAACTTAAATAAATTCTTCATTTTTCCTCCTAATATACAAAAAAATTCTTGCCAGTTATAGACCAGAAGAATTTAATAAGTTTGAATTATTTGCTTCTAAAAACATAAATTACCGCAGTAATTTTATTCACTCTTATTGGTCTCTCTGGACTAATTTAAAAAGCTACATTTATTGTACAACACTTTTAGAGCTTATTCAATGAAATAACAAAAAAAGTTTACGAAAACGTAAACTTTTTTACTTCATAAAACTGTATGGTGTTATTCCTTCATCCATTTCCTCTCCAAAATCATCAAAAGGTATTTCAGGAATATCAACTTTCTCCACTTTTTTCTCTGTCTTTTCCTCGTGTAAGATTCGATTAATTATTTTTTCTTTTAAGGTGCTTTGTCTTCCAGCTTCAAGGTGTTCAACTCCATAACTAAAGGATTTAAGGTCACCAATAAGAATTAGTTTTTCTTTCGCTCTTGTGATTCCAGTATAGAGAAGTTTTCGTTTAAGCATAATGTGATAATTACTAAAGACTGGCATAACAACTACATTGTATTCACTACCTTGTGATTTGTGAATACTCATTGCGTATGCATGTTTTAAATTGATTAAATCACCAATTTTGTAAACTACTTCATTGCCTAAAAAGTCTACGACTAATACATTTTCTTCGGTAATCCCAATAACGACTCCTTGATCACCATTCATAACGTTGTCTTCTACTTGATTTACTAGTTGGATGACTTTGTCTCCAACTCGAAATTCACGTTCCCCATGTGTTATTACTTTTTTATTGTTAGTATTAAACTCATTTTGAATTAGCTTATTTACCGCATCAATTCCTGTAATGCCTCGATACATTGGGATTAACACTTGGATGTCCTCGTGAATACTATATCCTTGATTGTGCAAGTAATGTAAGATAGTAAGTAATCGATTGTGGAAGTTTCTTGCATCTTCTTTTACAAATAAACGATCATCATATACTTTCCCTAAATCGAGAGGTACCTCACTATTGTTGACACTATGGGCTAGTGATATGATATGCGAGTCTTGTGACTGGCGATGAATCGTGTTTAACTCTGTATAATCAATCATATCACAGTCAATTAAGTCTTTTAGTATTTGCCCTGGGCCAACACTCGGTAATTGATTTTCATCACCAACAAAGATTACTTTTGTATCGTTTGGGATTGCTTGTAGTAAGTGGGAAGCTAAAAAGACATCAATCATCGATGCTTCATCTATGATGATTACATCCGCATCTACTTGATTGTCTTTATCAAACAGGAATTTCCCTTCAAAATTGTACCCTAAGAAACGATGTATTGTTTCGGCATGCAGGTTTGTTGTTTCATTCATTCGTTTTGCAGCTCTACCGGTTGGTGCAATTAATTTAATATCAAATAGTGGATTGTTATAAGACATTGGGATTTGATGATACTTACAGTACACAAATACAATTCCTTTTATTACTGTTGTTTTTCCTGTCCCTGGTCCACCAGTTAAAATAAACAGATTACTATTTAATGCTGTATGTATCGCTTTCTTCTGTGCATGTGTGTATTGAATGTTATGTAGATTTTCAAATAATTGTATATATTTATTAACTTTGTTCTCATCTGTTTTTACTTGTTCTTGATTACTTAGTTCTTTTATTTTTGAGATGATATGTTCTTCTGCGTATTTTACAGAAGAAAGTTTAATTACGTCTTTTTCTCTAACAAATACTTTATCCTCTATTAGTTCCTCAACATAATCTGAAATTTGATTAGAAGTAACCAGTTCTTTTTTCTTGTTTAACGCATTGATTAAATACTCTTCTAGTTGAGATTCATATAAAAATGTATGTCCGTAATTGTTTCCCATCAGGTTATATAGATATAGAATCATTGCCTTCACGCGAAGTGGATCTCCTTCTTCAAAACCAAGATCCATGGCAATTTTATCTGCACGTTCAAATCCAATCCCTTCAATATCATTGATAAGTTGGTAGGGATTCTTTTCAATAATTGCAATTGTTTCATTTTGGTAAAACTTGTAAATTTTCATTGCTGTCTTGGGTGTAATACCATACCCATATAGTTTGATTAACGTATTTTCTGATGCTTTGTTCTCAATGATACCATCGTATACTACGTCAATTAATTTAGCTGATAGCTTTGGTACTTTTTTAAGTAGTTCTTTGTTATCAAGAATCAGCTTTATCGTATCTTTCCCAAGTGTTTTTACAATATTTTCTGCGGTTTTGGGACCGACTCCTTTAAATAAGTCACTTGATAAATATTCAATTAATCCAGGTATGGATGTATCACTTAACTTCTCATAGTTTCTGATTACGTACTGCATACCATAACGAGTATGTTCTTTAAAATCTCCAAAGTATTTTATTTCCTCACCACGCATTGGAACTGGGAAATATCCGGTTACAGTTATATAATCAAACTCATCATACATAAACAGATTCAAATCTTCAGTTGAATCTGTTGCTTTTACTTTGATTATCGTATACGAGTTTTCTTCATTGTGGAAGATAATTGCTTTAACAATACCTTGAATATAATTCATAAAAATCACCTAGTTTATTATATCATATTTTCAGATGAATGATGTTGATAAATATAAGAAAAAAGAGTACATGTTAGCTCATGTACTCTTCAATATCTTTTATCTCTTTTATAATTCCTTCACTTAAGTTTTTTGCGCCGTTTTTGGTGACAAGGATATCGTCTTCAATTCGAATTCCTATCCCTTCTTCTTTAATGTATAATCCTGGTTCTATTGTTAATACCATTCCTTCACACAGTTCTTTATCATACTGCCCTACATCATGTACATCAAGCCCAAGGAAATGTCCGATCGAGTGGTAATAATATGTATCGATTTCATGTTCTTCTTTAATTAGATTTATTTCTTTGCATCTTTTAATTAATAAGTCTTTTGCAAAAGTATTTAAATCTTTCCATGTAATGCCAGGTTTCACAAAATTGATTGATTGTTTATTTACTTCTAAGACGATTTCATAAAGTTGTTTTTGTCTTTTTGTGAATGTCCCATTTATTGGGTATGTTCTAGTAATGTCAGAGCCATAGTTTTTATGAAGTGCGCCAATATCACAAAGTAATAGTTGTCCTTCTTTCAAAGGAGAATTATTATCTTCGTAGTGTAATACGGTCGCATTTTCACCTGATGCAAGGATTGGGTTAAAGCTAAATCCATTTGAACCTTGAAGCGTTATTTCATGAAGGAAATCTGCTTCAACTTCAAATTCATTATTCCTATTTTTTAGTGAATCCATTATACGATTTAGGCCACTATTTGTGATATTTATCGCGTGTTGTAAGGATTTAACTTCATCATCCGATTTAAACATGCGTAAATATGAAAGGTGCTCATTAATATTTTTGAGTTGCAATTCTTTGTATACATTGAGAATGCTTTTAAATTCGTAATACGATACAGGTTCTAACGTAGGACGTACTCTGTACATATCTAAGTACAGTGAACGTGGGTGCTCAATTGCTAGTCCTCTTGCATAAGTCATTAAACTTCTAAACATTGGTTCAAATTTATTTAAATAGTATATTTTTGAAACGTCTATTCCGCTAATTCTACTAGCTTCTTCTTTTGTGATTTTTTCACCGTACCACTTTCTTGTATATTCCGTTGTTTCTTCGATGAATAAAAATGTGTAAAATTGTTTTTTACCTTTTACAATCATCAATATCACATTTTCTTCTTCGATTCCTGTTAGGAAAAAGAAGTTTCTGTTTGGGGTATAATGATAAAACTGATCGGTAGTTTTATGTGGTGCTTTTCCTGAATTTAATAACAGTACACTTTCAACTTCCATTTTCTCTAAAAGTTGTTTTCTGTTATGAACATATACATTCATGTTTCTCACCTCTATGGTGTATTATACCAACAATCAGCAAAAATTCAAAGAACCTTACATTTCAGATAAAAAAAAGACCAATATTGGTCTTTTTAGTGATTATTTTAAGTTTTCTGCTAAGTAAGCAATTGTTCTAATCATTTGTTGTGTGTAAGACATTTCGTTATCATACCATGTAAGTACTTTAACCATTTGTTTACCATCAACAGTCATTACTTTTGTCATTTGCGCATCGAATAATGTTCCGTATTCAATTCCGATTGTGTCACTTGAAACGATTGGATCTTCAGTATAACCTAAAGATTCGTTTGCAGCAGCTTTTACAGCAGCGTTAACTTCTTCTTTTGTTACTGTTTTTTCAAGTTCAACAACTAAATCTACACATGAACCAGTAATTGTAGGAACACGTAAAGCGATTCCGTCTAACTTACCATTTAATTGAGGTAATACTTTACCTACTGCAACAGCAGCACCAGTACTTGTAGGTACGATGTTCGCAGCAGCAGCTCTACCACGTCTTGCGTTAATTCCTTTAACATGTGGAGCATCTAATGTATTTTGATCATTTGTGTAAGCATGAACTGTAGTCATAAATCCTTTAACTAGTCCAAAGTTATCATCTAATACTTTTGCGATTGGAGCTAAACAGTTTGTTGTACAAGAAGCACCACTTACTACTGTTTCAGTTCCGTCTAAGATGTCATGGTTTACGTTGTATACAACTGTTTTTACATCACCTTTTGCAGGAGCACTAATTACTACTTTTTTAGCACCAGCTTTGATGTGTTTTTCCGCTTTGTCTTTTGCTGTAAAGAAACCTGTACATTCTAATACTACTTCTACTCCTAGTTCTCCCCATGGAAGATCTTCAGGATCTCTTTGTGCATAAACTTTGATTGCTTTACCATCAACAACAATGTTGTCTCCGTCAACACTTACGCTGTCAGATTTGTATCTACCTTGAGCAGTGTCGTATTTTAATAGGTATGCCAATGTATCAGCATCAGTTAAATCATTTAATGCAACAATTTCAAAATCTGGATTTTCGTTCATAACTCTAAACGCTAAACGTCCAATACGTCCGAATCCATTAATAGCAACTTTTATAGCCATTTGTATAATTCCTCCTATTATTTTTAATTCAATTATATTATAAATCTTTTGGTTTTAAAATACAACTAATAAGGGAGTATTAAAAACGTTTTCAAACGATTTCATGTAAATTAAAAAAGTTGACATGAATTATGTCAACTTTTATCACTTAAACTATGCTCTTTTTTGTTCTTCTTCTTGTAATTCTCTAAAGTAAATATCCAGTGCATTTTTATAGTCACAGTCGCTTCCTTTATCACATGTTGTACACATGATAATCTCGCGAAGCCTTTTTGGGATAAAGGTTCTAATTTCATCTTCATTGTACCCAACCTGCATCTTCTTATCTTCAATGATAATAGGTCTGCGTAATACACTAGGATTTTGAATAATGAAATTTGTTAATTCCTTCATCGTCATATCTTCTATATCAAGATTTTTCTCTTGAAAGACTTTACTTCTAGTAGAAATTATATCGTCAAATCCGCTTTCTGTATTCTTTAACATTAAAAAGATATCATCTCTGGTTAGTTTAATATTAAATATATTTTTTTCGCGGTATTCGATACGATGATCTTCAAACCATTTCTTTGCTTTTCTACAAGAGGAACAACTTGGAGTAGTATAAATTTGGATCATCATATTCACCTCTTTTTTATAAATTTTATAAGTTATTCAGTTTTGTACCCTTATTATAACATACTACAAATAAGATGCAACCATTTTCTAATTTTGAATCTATATTCTTTTACCCCTTTCTATATTATGATATAATATAGGACGGCGTAAGGAGGTATTACGTATGAAATGGGATTTAACGAAACTATATTCTAGTTTAAAAGAGTGGCAAAAGGCATTTGATAGAACCGAAGAAATCATTGAAAAAATGAGTCTATATAAAGGAAAGTTATCAGAGTATAATCACTTCCTTGAATACTATAAATTACAACACGAACTATCAATCATTTTTGTTAAAGTATATCAATATGCAGCACTAACATCTGATTTAAATAAAAAAGATACAACAAATGCAGCAAGAGTTCAAAAGGTAGCATATTTGATGAGCAAAATGAATCAAAAGACTGCATTTGAAGCTCCGGAATTATTATCGATTGGAAAAGAAGTAATTGACAACTTTTTAGAAAGAGATGAACTTCTTAAGGAATATAAATTTCCAATGGAGAAACTCTTTCGAAACCAAGAACATGTTCTCGATCAAAAATCTGAAGCAATTTTGGCTAATTACTCACAATTAAATGCACAAGGTAGTGAGGTTTATACAGCACTTGCTGTAGCTGACAAAGTAGATAAAGAAGTAACCTTATCAAGTGGCGAAGTCGCGTTAATTACATCAGGTAATTTTAGAAGTTACCTTGCGGATTTAAAGAAACCCGAAGATCGTCAAAGTGTATTTGAGGTAGTTTTTAATCAATATAAAGATCACAAGAATGCATATGCGCAGATTTATAATACAATCCTTCAAAAAAATATCGCAAATATGAAAAGTCGCAAGTACGCATCATCATTAGATTCTTATTTGTTTGGTAATAATATACCGACTGATGTATACAAAAACTTAGTTGAAGTCGCATCGGAAAACACAAACCCAGTAAAACGTTACTATGCACTTCGAAAAGACTACTTAGGACTAGAAACTCATCATACGTATGATCGTTTCATTAGTCTTGCGGAAGGGTCTAGTAAATTCACTTATAATGAAGCGAAAGAGTTGTTTTTTAAATCAATCGCTCATTTAGATGACTCATTCAAAGAAAAAGCGTATAGCTCACTGGAAGACGGTTATGTTGATGTATATGAACAAGACGGCAAGCAAACTGGAGCATATTCATGGGGTGCTACGAATGAACACCCATTTATTTTATTAAACTACAACGATACATTAAATAGTGTATTTACTCTAGCACATGAGGCTGGGCATGCAATGCATAGTTTGTACAGCAGTGAATCACAACCAGAGGCATTACAAAGCTACACGATATTTGTTGCAGAAATTGCATCGACATTTAATGAACATAACCTGCTGGATTATTTCATTAAAAATGCAAAAGCAACCAAAGAAGATAAAATCCAATTACTTCAGCAGTCAATCGATGATATCTTAGGTACATTCTACCGTCAAACACTATTCGCTTCATACGAATTGAAAGCACACGAGTTAGCGGAAAAAGGTGAACCAATCACATACGAAGCATTATCAAGTATTATGGTTGATTTATACAAACAATATTATGACATTGATATTACAATAGAAAATGGGAAAGAGTATGTTTGGGCATATATTCCTCATCTATTTTACACTCCATTTTATGTATATCAATACGCTACAAGTTTCGCAGCTTCACTCAAACTATATGAGCTTGTAAAAGAAAATCCAAGTAATATCGACAAACATATCAATCTATTAAAAGCTGGGGGAAATGACTTCCCAGTACAACAAGTTCAAAAAGCAGGTGTTGATTTAACAACAAAAGAGCCATTCATGGCTGTTGTAAATCGACTAAATTCACTGATTGATGAATTAGAGGTTGCATTAAAAGAATAAATATAGTACTATTTACACATATAAAACGTTGATTAGAATTAGTAGTGTTCTTAAGAATATCAAAGCGAGTTTAGGTTGGTGAAAGCTAAACATATTCACTAATACGAATGGATCTATGAGTGGTATTAATCATACCCGTATTCCTGCGTTAAAGGACAAAGAGCTAGAGAAATCTAGAAGTAAGGTGGCACCGCGAATACAGTTCGTCCTTTGTTTAGGACGGACTTTTTTTATTAGGTGATAAAATTATTCACAATCTGAACCAATTGGTTCATGAAGATACAAAGGAGGATAACAATGAAAAGAATTGTATCAGGAATCCAGCCAACTGGATCATTAAACATCGGAACATATATAGGAAGTGTAAAGAATTTCGTTCGGTTACAAGATGAGTTACCAGATTATGAATTCTTTATCTTTATTGCGGACTTACACGCAATTACAGTTCACAAAGATAAACAAGTATTGAGAAAGAAAATACGTGAACTTGCAGCGTTGTATATCGCCTGTGGTTTAGACCCAGAAAGAGTGAATCTGTTTATTCAATCAGAAGTTCCAGCTCACTCACAAATGGCATATCTATTGCAGTGCAACTCATACATGGGTGAATTAGAACGAATGACACAATTTAAAGACAAAGCGAAAAAACAAGAAACAGGTGTAACTGTAGCGTTATTCTCATACCCTACACTAATGGCAGCAGATATTCTATTATATGACGCTGAATATGTGCCTGTAGGCCAAGATCAAAAACAACATTTAGAGCTTACTCGCGATATCGCAACAAGAGTTAACAATAAATTTGGTGAATTCTTTGTTGTGCCAAAACCACTCATTGCAAAACTAGGAGCAAAAATCCAAAGTCTAAGTGATCCTACTAAAAAAATGAGCAAATCAGATGATAACGATAAATCAAGAATTGATTTACTAGATCCTGAAAACATCATTAAAAAACGAATCCGTTCCGCAGTTACAGATTCGTTAGGTACAATTAAGTATGATCCTGAAAACAGACCTGGTATTTCAAACTTAATGACAATCTATAGTTTATTAGACAACAAAGAGTTTGATGAAATTGAATCTATTTACGAAGGCAAAGGCTATAAAGAATTCAAAGATGACCTCGGTGAAATCGTTTATCAAGAATTAAAACCAATCCAAGACAGATACAATCAACTAATCAACTCAAAAGAGTTGGATGAGATTTTCGATAAAGGTAGAGAAGCAGCAAATAAAATCGCCTATAAAAAAGTATTAAAATTCAACAACAAAATAGGTTTAGGAAGAAAGAGAAAATAGTGATTAAAAGCTATGGTTCGTACTTAGAAGAACTTCGAACATCTAGAAATATCTCCCGAGCAGATTTTGTTGAAGGAATAATGTCTGAAAGACAATATAGAAGATATGTCAAAGGTGAATCATCTATAACGAACGAAAAACTACAACAATTGGTAGATAAACTTAGATTAGATTTATTCAGTTTTATGAACGGTTTCGAGGAAAGAACAGCATCACTAGACCACTCTATCAAAGAAGTCTATAACCTTATTCGAAAATTAGATTATAAGAAAGCTCTGGATTTGCACTCAAAAATATCAGTTAGCTCATTATATAAAAGACATCAAAGAGATCTCTATGCTTTTAATGATGTTTCAATTAAATATAAATTGAATATGGTGTCAAAGAGAGATGCCTTAGAGAAATTATACGCTTTGATTGATTATCCTAATTGTTTGAATGAACATAGTGTCAGTACTGTTAAACTAGCAACTTTGACTACAATTCTCAGTATAGCAAAAAGTGAGGATGTCTATTTGCCAGTTGGAAAATTTCTATATAATATATTAATAAGTAACTTATATACAGCTATTGGTAATCAACGAAACTTCATGCCAAGTATTTTTTCGACTACAGCACGGTTACTTTTTATAACTGGTCACAATAAAGAGGCCTACGCAATTGCATTAAAGGGTATTGAATATTGTGATACCATTGAATCAACCAACTCAATAAATAACATACTTCTTATAGCTGCGTTGAGTGCGAACCGACTAGGAATGCAAGAGAAAAAAGATGTTTATCTAACAAGACTAAGACACTGTTTAAGTTTTAAAGGAGATACCGAGTATAGCAACCAATTCGAAAAGGAAATAAAAAGACTACTAATATAAAAAGAAGGCCCATGGCCTTCTTTTTAACTGAACTTAAACATAAATTCTTTTATTAGTTTGTGTGTTTTATGGTGAGAGTCTAAATTAACAACCCATCTATTTGTTTCAATATCTTCAATGTTTTCATTATACCATTCATTCAATTTTGAAATCATGATTTTAATCATTTCTACTTCTTCTTGTTGAATTGCATTTTTTAATCTATCTAAATAGCTAATCACATAAGGATCGCATGAATATTGCTTTATTGTACCAAACATTCCATCATATTCTATTTCTAATTCCTGAAGTTTTGTCATAATAAATACCTCCATATAATATATTTTTTAAAATATCTAAAAATCGTAATTTTCATGGTTTAAACCATAAAATCTTACATAAACTTTATAAATTGCCTGAAATAATGTAAAATAGTAAATGTTACTGAGGTTGTGGCAGGTCATAAGGAACAGGTATATCATCAATTTGCATATGCTCGTTGTTACCTGAGTACGACATTGGTCCTGCAAAGAAATATCCTATTACTGCGATTAGTGCTACTAGTTTTTTCATTTATCATCAACTCCTTAACCAAATTATAATAGTATGTCACAAATAATGAAAGTTCATATATGACCCAAGTTGAAGGGAGGTAACTCATGGAAAATGAAAATAGAGAATTCGGCCTGTTTATTGATGGGTTACGTCTCGAACGAAACATGTCAAGAGAAGATTTATGTGAAGGCGTTATGTCTCTAAGTCAATACAAAAGATATTTACGTGGAGATACATCAATTCCTAATGGAAAGTTGATTCTTATTGCGGAAAAATTGAAATTTAGCATCAATGATATCTATTTTCTATTTCGAAAGAAACATAATGATGAATATAATCAAATAGATGCAATTTACAATTTAATACTTCGAAGTGAGTTTGATAAAGCTTTTGAAGAAGCGAAGAAATTCATAAAAACTATTTTTGTATCTGATTACAATAAATTGTTTTTTGACTTTTGCCTAATTACAATTCAGTATAATTTAAATATGGTTTCTGATATTCATGTACTCGATATGTATTCTGATTTGATCGATTACCCAAGCTGTAAAGATAATACTTCGTTCAACATGGTTGAAATGAGTACGCTTATTTATATATGTAATATCTCAAACAAAATTGATAATCCTGAACCAACCGATATTTTATATAGAATCATATCCTCGCCAAACTTTGTTTATACGAGTGGCAGCGAAGGACTATTTATGCCTCCTGTTTACGCAACCATATCTAGAATCCTATACACTCAGGAGCAATTTGAAAAAGTGATTGAAGTAACTAACAACGGGTTGAGCTACTGTTTAAGAATGAAATCCCTCAATTCAATCGTTAATTTACTTCTACTTAATTCTCTTTCGCATTATAAGCTAGATCAAATATACGAAGCAGAAGAAAGCGCAATAAAATGTTTTATGCAACTACATATCGAGGGTGATGAGAGTAAATTCAATGACTATAAAACCCATTTTGAGAATGCTACAGGTATAGATTTAGAATTACTACTTCCTTTTTAATATAAAAAAGCGCATGGGCGCTTTTTTTTGATGCTTAATAGCCTTTACGACATGTAAAGAAGCAACTTTCCTTATCAATCATTGAGTAGTACTTGTTGGTTATTTTAAGTTTAATTCTTGTAGTAGTTTTGAAAGTTCCTTCATAGCTTGTAGTTCATCTGTTCCATTGATTCTTAGTGTGATATAGGCTCCTCGTTTTATTCCTAAACTAAGGACACCCATTATTGATTTTAGATCCACTGTTACTCCATCATAGGTAAGTGTAATATCAGATTCAAATTGATTGGCAAGTCCAACAATTGATGTTGCAGGTCTTGCATGAACACCATATTCATTGGCAATGATGAAATCTTTTTCCATAAAACCACTACCTTTCTACTCTGTTGATAGTTTTTTATAAAGTGCTAGTGTTGATTCGTTATCAATATAGTAAAACTTTATTTTATTTCCAACAATATTGATACCTGTTGCACCCAATTCTTTTAACTTTTCAGTGTTAAAACGTTTGTAGTCATTACATGTTACGACTATTTTATTTCTAATATACTCAATGCTTGTAACATTTTCTTCGTCGAATAGTGCAATGATGTCTTCTGTAGGTATCGAAACTTTACGTACCTTTTTATGTTTCATCACTACAAAAATCACTAGTGCAATGATTCCAATACCAAGTGGTAATATAATGTATAGTAATGTGTCTGAAATGGTCATGTTATCACCTCTTTATGTCATTTTAACACATATAAATATATTTTTGAATACTTATAGTATATAATATATATGGGTGATGATATGGATACAATTATAAGATTAATAAAATACATCGTATTAGGAATCGTACAAGGGTTTACTGAGCCACTACCAATTTCATCGAGTGGTCATGTAATCATCTTTAAAGAACTACTTGGAATTGATGCATTAGATATCAATTTTGAGATTGTTGTGAATGCTGGTAGCTTAATTGCTATCATTATCTTATTTAGAGAAAAAATTATGACACTTGTTGTTAACTCGTATAAGTATGTTTTTAAGAAAAACGAGGAATGCAAAAGTGATTTTATGTATGTGGTAATGCTTGTCGTTGCAGTAATTCCTGCAGGATTAGTTGGATTCTTTATGAAGGATTTTATCGAAGAGCATTTATTAACATTATGGACTGTAGGATTAAGCTTACTTGTTACAGCAATTGCACTTAATTTTGTTGGTAAAATGGCTGTAGAAAACAGCACTGAAGAGATTACATTTAAGGATGCAATTGTGATTGGTTTATTTCAAGTTGTAGCGCTTATTCCAGGTATTTCTAGAAGTGGTTCAACCATGTTTGGTGGACTGATTCGAAAAATAAAATTCGAAGATGTAATGGAGTTTAGTTTTTTACTTTATATACCGATAAGCTTGGCAACAATTGTAAGTGGTGCAATTGATTTTTCTACTTCAAATACGCCATTTGTAATGGGGTATATTGCAGCATTTATCGTTAGTATATTTTCAACGTATGTAGCAGTTATTTGGTTCTTTGGAATGGTTCGAAAAGGGAATTTAAAATATTTTAGTTATTATTGTATCGCTGTGGGTACTGCTGTACTGATTGCGAATTATGTGATTAATCTATGATAGAGATTTTACACGCAACAACCAAAGAACAAATACTTGATAATGTCTTAATACGTGGAATCGTTTTTATTAAAGGACAAAATATCGACTGGGAAATTGAGTTTGATGGTCTAGATAATGAGTGTGAATTATTTACAGCCTATGTTGACTCAGAACCAGTTGGTGCTGCAAGGTTATATAAGAATAAAGTAGGAAGAGTAGCGACACTGAAAGACTATCGCAAACAAGGAATTGGAAGAAAAATGATGGAATTTATTGAAACATTCGCAAAAGAAAAAGGGCTTTCTACATTAGTATTAAATGCACAGTTATACGTCGCTGGTTTTTATGAGCATCTTGGCTATAAAAAAGTTGGAGACATCTTTCAAGAGGCTGATATTGATCATATAAAAATGGTAAAGGAGTTATAATATGGATGCAAAGGAACATCGCACGCTCGCTGTTGAGTATTTCAATAAAACATGGGATTACATTGACATAAAGGACCGATCTCATGAGCAGGAATTAGAGATGATTCATTACGCACATGCTTCTCGATTCCATTGGGGTCATGCTGAAGGATCAACTGATTTAAACAAAGCGCGTGGTGAGTGGCAAATTTCTCGAGTGTATAATTTAGCTGGGCTAGGGGAAAGTGCACTCTATCACGGTAAAGAATCACTTCGCTTATGTGAAAAGAACAACTATGGTGATTTTGACTTAGTATTTGCATATGAAACAATTGCATTTGCGTATAAGGTGCTAGGTGATCATCAAAAGATGAAACTGTATGCAGAACTCGGATATAAAGCACTTGAAAACGTTGAAAAACCTGGTGATAAAGAGTACTGTAAAAGTGAACTAGACAAAATAGAAAACGCTCAATAAATTGAGCGTTTTTTTTATACATTTGCGATTAAAATTGTAGCTAATGTGAAATATACACTTAATGCAAGGATATCATTTATCATTGTTACAAATGGTCCACTTGCTACTGCTGGGTCTATTTTAAAAGAGTTGATAATAATTGGCATCAATGCTCCTGCTACAGTGGCTACTGTAAGCGAAACAATAATTGACAAACTAACAACCTGGGTTATTTTAAATGCATCAAGATTGCCAGTTAGGGTTAAAAATGCCCACGTTACACCAAATAATATTAGTCCAATTAATACGCCATTTACTATACCGGTACCTAATTCACGAAATAGGTGTTTGTAGATATCTGATTTATCATCAAGTTCCCCATTATTTAATCCTCGCACGGTTACAGCGAGTGACTGTGTACCAGTATTTCCTGCCATACCGAGAATCATTGGCATAAACAGCGCGATTGTTGGGATTTTTTCTAGTGTGTCTCCAAATTGATTGATGATTGTTGACGTTAAGAATCCGAGAACACTTAGAATTAACAGCCAAGGAATTCGTTTTTTTGCACTCATCCAGATTGTTTCAGTTTCAGCGTCAATTTCAACGTCACTAATCCCTGCAAGACGTGAGTAATCCTCAACAGCCTCTTCATGAATTACGTCCATGATATCATCGAATGTAATAATACCTAACATGCGATTTAATTTATCGACAACTGGTAACGATGCAAAGTCATAATCCTGAAAGATTTCTGCGACTTCTTCTTGGTCGAGTGATGCATTAACACTCACAATTCTCTCATTCATTATATCTTTGATTTGTTGTCCTTTTCGGGCAAGAATCATTTCACGAAGAGAAAGAGTTCCAACAAGTGTGTTTTTACGATCTGTTACATATAATGTATATATCGTTTCAGCATCTACTGCTTGATCTAATAGTTTTCTCATTGCTTTTTCTACTGAATCATTTACACTGATTTCGATGTACTCAGTGGTCATGATAGCACCGGCAGTATCTTCTTTATATTTAAATAAATCTTTGATGATACTACGGTGTTCTTCGTCCATTAATTTTAAATAAACTGTGCGTTCTTCTTCTGGTAGTTCTTGCATAACATCTACTGCATCATCTATATCTAGTTCTTGAATAATACCGACAATATACTTGGGTTTCATGTCTTCAAAGACAAGTAACACATCGTTTATGTCAAGGAAACTTATAATTGTACTTATTTCTTCTGCGGTTAAAATCCGATATAGTTTTACACGCTCTTCTTTACTGAATTCTAAGAGTGCTTCACTTACTTCATAAGGATGGTACTCTAGGATTTTTTCTTTAATAAGTTCTTTATCTGTCAATGCAATAATTTCTAGTAATTCTTTAATGTATAAATTATCCATATTATTCACCTCCAATATTCTTTATAATTCTATCATATATAGCCATTTATTACTATATATTATATTGATTTCATAATCAAAAACCATTATAATGTTTAAGTGGAAAGAAGGTATATTATGGAAAAAATTATAGAAGCAGTAATTGAAATCCCAATGGGTACAAAAAATAAATATGAAATTGATAAAAAGAAAAACCGTATTAAGTTAGATCGAGTACTATATTCCCCAATGACGTATCCAGCTGAGTATGGATATATTGAGCAT
Organism: uncultured Candidatus Izemoplasmatales bacterium; assembly: GCA_964652375.1. Lineage (GTDB taxonomy): Bacteria > Bacillota_I > Bacilli_A > Izemoplasmatales > Izemoplasmataceae > CAZZAP01. The sequence continues at coordinate 83,928 of CAZZAP010000001.1, read as the reverse complement.
ACACTCGCTGCGGATAATGATCCTCTTGATATCCTTGTTCTTGCGAGCAGTAAAACATTCCCAGGGTGTATCGTTGATGCACGAGTTGTTGGGTACTTAGAAGTAATTGACAATGGAGAAAGAGATGAAAAGATTATTGGTGTAGTTGATAGTGATCCTCGTTTCTCTCATATTAATGAAGTTGCGGATATTCAACAACACACACTTCGTGAAATTAAACACTTCTTTAAGACGTATAAAGACCTCCAGCAAAACAAAGTAGTTGAGGTTGGAAACTTTCATGATAAAATTGATGCACTTGAGTTGATTGAGGAGTGCAAAAAACGCTATACTGAGTAAGAAAAGAAGGTGAAAATATGGCAAACGAAATTAAATTAGTATTCGGTGATTCTACAGAAGGTACTTTATCTAGTGCAACAAGTGAAATACCGGTAAGTTATACTGGTAAAGGAATGGCACCATATGAGTTATTTTTAGGTGGTTTTGCTGCTTGTTTACATGCGACATTTAGAAGCATTATGTGGAAACGTAAATTAAAATATGAAAAAGTAGAATACGATGTAATCGGACACAAACGTGAAGAAGTACCAACTGTTTTAAATAAGGTAGAGTGCACTATTGTAATTTATGGTATTGAAGAAGGTACTGAGAAGAAAGTATTAAAATCTATGGAACTAGCTGAGAAATACTGTAGTATCTCTCAAACAATAGCAAACTTAGATGCAGAGATGATTTTCAACATTGACTTTAAATAAAAAAAAGCCCTCGGGCTTTTTTTTTGATTATAAGAACCAAAACACCTGCTATATGGCTAACAGGTGTTTTGGTATTTTTCAGAAAGAAAAATTTGAGAGAAGGTATATGTATTTCATGTAAGAAATTAAATAGTTAATAGTCGATGCTCATAGAAGTGAGCATAATTGCTTTAATCGTATGCATACGATTTTCGGCTTGATCAAATACAATTGATTTTTCAGATTCATGTATTTCATCTGTAACTTCCATTTGATTAATACCAAACTTATTGTATATGTCTTTTGCGATTTCTGTTTCTAAACTATGAAACGATGGTAAACAGTGCATATACTTTACGCCTTCTTTGGCATGTTCTAACAGATAACGGTTTACTTGATATGGTTTTAAATATAGAATTCTTTCTTCCCATACTTTGTCATCTTCACCCATTGAAACCCATACATCTGTATACACAACGTCTGCATTTGTCACAGCTTTCTTTGGATCTTTGATGTATTCAATTTTAGCGCCAGATTCAAGTGCGATTTGTTGGCACTTTTCCATTACTGTTTTATTTGGTATATAGTTTCTAGGACTAGATACTACTAGATGTCCACCAAGTTTTGCGATGATAATCATTAGTGAATGGGTTACGTTGTTGTTGCAGTTTCCTACAAATACGATTTTTGACGTTGTAATTTCCTTATTGTGTTCTTTCATTGTAAGGACATCTGCTAGTGCCTGAGTAGGATGATATAAATCCGTAAGCCCATTCCAGACTGGAACGCCACTAAACTTTGCTAAGATGTCAACTGTTTCTTGTTTATATCCTCTGTATTCAATTCCATCATACATTCGTCCAAGTACTCTTGCAGTATCTTTTACACTTTCTTTTTTACCCATTTGAGATCCTGAAGGACCAAGATAGGTAACGTTCATACCAAGATCATATGCTGCTACTTCAAATGCGCATCTTGTTCTTGTAGAATCTTTCTCAAATAAGAGTGCAATGTTTTTCCCTCGTAATAGTTTTTTACTTCTTCCTTCCTTTTTTTGTACTTTTAGGGAATAAGCGATGTTTAATAATTCAATGATTTCTTCTTTGGAGTAATCTAACAGAGTTAATAAACTCTTTTGATATAAATCTACCATTTTTTCTTCTTTAAATTGATGATTTTTGATGGAAGACTGTATAAGTTTATAAACCCTTCTGCATCTTTGTGATCGTATAGATCACTTGCTCCAAATGATGAAATTTCATCATCATACAGGTTGTAGTTTGACATTCTACTTACCGGTATAACATTCCCTTTATATAGTTTTAATGTGATTTCTCCAGTTACGGTTTCGTGAAGTGAATCTATAAATGCATCAAGCGCTTCACGAAGAGGTGTAAACCATAATCCACCGTAGACTAAATCACCATATTTTTGACTTAAAGTCTTTTTCAGATTAATTGATTCTTTATCAAGACAAATGCTTTCTAACTCGATTAATGCATTCATTAATACAGTACCTGCTGGTGTCTCATAGATTCCTCTACTCTTCATTCCAACAATTCTGTTTTCAACGATATCGATCACACCAACACCATGATTTCCAGCGATTTGGTTTAACTCTTTTACAAGCGACTTTCCGTTTAATGTTTTACCATTTAACGATACAGGATACCCTTTTTCAAACCCAATTGATACATACTCTGGTGTATCACTTGCTTCTTCAAGTGTTTTTACCATCATGTATAACTCTTTATCTTGATGTTCATTTTCTAATCCTTCGATATGTCCACCTTCATGGGAAATGTGCCATAAATTTTGGTCTCTTGAATAGATTTTTTCTTTTGATACAGTTAGTTCAATTCCTTTTGAAGTTGCATAATCAATTGCATCTTCTCTTGATTTAATATCCCATTCACGCCATGGGGCGATGATTTTTATGGTTGGATCAATTGATGCAATACCAACTTCGAAACGTACTTGATCATTTCCTTTACCTGTACAACCATGACAGATGTAAGGTGCGTTTTCTTTATGCGCAATCTCCACAAGTTTTTGAGAGATGATTGGTCTAGCAAGTGCCGTACCAAGTAAATAACTTTGTTCATACACCGCTAGCGCTTTTAAGCCTTTGTATGCATATTCCTCAATAAACTCATTTTGTACATCTAAGCAGTATGCTTTTGTTGCACCTGATGCGATTGCTTTTTTCTTTATTTCATCCATGTCATCATCTTGTCCTACATCAACACAACAAGCGATAACTTCAAACTCATAATTATCTTTCAACCAGGCAGTGATAATGCTTGTATCTAACCCACCTGAATATGCTAAAACTACTTTTTCCATATCTATAACCTACTTTCTAACTAACATACTCCATTTATCAATTATGGTAAATCCAATTTGTTCATATAATGTGGCAAGTGTTTTGTTTTCAAAAAACAGGTACAATCGTTTTTTCTTATTGTTCACAAGCTCACTTGCTGCCCATTTAAGTAACCGTGATGCGTATCCTTGATGACGATACTCTTTTTGAGTAGCTACTTTTTTAATCATTGCTCCAAACTCATTTTCTGCTTTTACGCTCAATGTTGAAACGTATTTACCCTCTTTTTCATACACTACAATTTTGATAAACTGATGTTCGATTTCTTCTATCAAATTTGTAATAAATGCTTCTTTTGTTGGGTATTTGATTAAGTCGACTTCATCAATACTATGTAATAGTTCATAATACTTCCGTAATTCACGTACTGATGATATCTCTTTGATATGATCATCCTGATATATCGTGTTGCATTCTTTTAATTCAGCGTAATACAAAACGCGTTTGTGGAAATTTTTTTGTTGTTTCTTTTTTACATCAAAAATATCGTGAATTCCGTTTATATACTTTATTTGATTCTTAACATCACGGTGACGTAAAACAACATGTTTATTACTATATACATACATTTTGTTTTTACGGTTAATGAGAACAGTATTTAAAGCTCCCTTTTCATAGTCCCCCCATGCGTTGATTTCACCAGTTATAAAAAACTGATTCATTAAGCTTATCATCACTACATTTATTTTCTGATTTTGATGGAGAAGCGATAGTGTGTTTTCATAGTCTAACGTTGTTAGTTCAACCACTATATACCATCTCTTTTTTATTTCCAAGTTGTAAGATATTATCGTAATCTAAATACGAATATACATCTTTTTTGATTGAATCAGAAAACTCCTGTAATTTCCCTAGAGGTATCTCTTCAATTGCAATTTCTTTGGATTCAGCATACTTGATGATGTTTCCTACGATTTCATGAGCGTCACGAAATGGTACTTCTTGTTTTACTAAGTAATCAGCAAGTGCTGTTGCATTTAAGAACCCCTCTTTTATTTTTTGTTTTAATACTTCTTTATTTACAGTTAATGATGACATCATTCCTGTAAGGATTACTGTACAATCATACGTTGTGTCTAAACTATCAAAGAATGCTTCTTTGTCTTCTTGCATATCTTTGTTATAAGCAAGTGGCAAACCTTTCATTGCGACGAGTAATGTGATTAAATCACCGTAGACTCTTCCGGTTTTACCACGTATAAGCTCTGCGCCATCTGCGTTACGTTTTTGTGGCATAATTGAGCTACCTGTGGCATACGCTGAATCAATCGTAACAAAATTAAATTCTGCGCTACTCCAGATAATTAACTCTTCACTCAAACGTGACATATGCATCATCAGTATTGAGAATGCGCTCATTAGTTGAAGCAAGTAATCTCTTGAACTAACTGCATCCATAAAGTTCTTCATTGGTTTTGAGAACCCTAATGCGATTGATGTGAATTGTCGATCAATATCATGGGTTGTTCCTGCAAGAGCTCCAGCACCAAGTGGTGACTCATTTAGTAAATCAATCGCATGATTGATTCTCTTGATGTCACGCATAAACATTTGTGCATAGGCATCCATATGATAATTGAATGTGACTACTTGTGCTTTTTGTAGATGGGTATATCCTGGCATCAAATACGGGTTTTCTATCCCTAAAATAGTAAGTTTATCTACCAGTACCTCTAACGCAACAACCAGTTCTTTTGCTTTCTTTTTTGCGTATAAACGCATATCTAGAGCTACTTGATCGTTACGACTACGTGCTGTATGTAACTTCTTTCCAGTTGAGCCAATTCGTTTGGTTAACTCCAGTTCAATAAATGAATGAATGTCTTCATATTCACCCTCTATTACTAACGTTCCTGCATCAATATCATCATAGATATCAATCAGTGTCGTTTCGATTTTACTCGCATCCTGTTTGGATAGAATACCACTATATTCAAGCATTTTTACGTGGACAATACTACCACGGATATCCTCTTCATATAGACGTTTGTCAAATGATAAAGAACGATTAAATTTTTCCATTATTTTTGATGGTTGTTTCTCAAATCTTCCACCCCATAATTTCATTATGCCACCTCTTTCAACACTTCTCCTAAAATCTTGATTGCCTCATCCACATGTGATGGTTGAATCACAAGTGGTGGTACAAATCGAATGGTATGTTTAGATGCTCCTACTAATAGCAATCCTTTCTTCATACACTTTTTAATGATTTCTTTTGAATCAATACCCTTGATATCAATTCCAATCATTAACCCAAGTCCTTTTACTTCTGTTATACATTGATAGTTGTTTTGTAATTCATGTAGTTTCTTCATGAAATATGTTGATATGTTTTGTACATGATTTAGTAGGTTGTTTTGTTCAATAATATCTAGTGTTGTATACACTGCTTTTGAAGCGAGTGGATTTCCACCATATGTTGTGCCGTGTTTTCCATGTGTAAAATGGTTTGCGACATCGCTATTAGCCAAGATGATTCCTACTGGGAATCCTGAGCCAAGTCCTTTTGCCGATGCGATAATATCAGGTTTGATATCGTATTGCTCGTAGGCAAACAAGGTTCCTGTTCGTGCAATACCAGATTGCACTTCATCAACGATGATTAGTAACTTATTTTCTTTGCAAAAAGCGTCCAATTGTTTCATGTAGTCTTTATCACCAACAATGTATCCACCTTCGCCTTGAATCATTTCAATAATGACAGCACAGGTGTTTTTGGTGATGAGTTGTTTTAATGAGTCTATATCATTAAAATCTGCATAACGTACACCAGGTAGTAGTGGTGTGAAATCATCTTGATATTTGGTTTGCCCTGTTAGGCTAAGTGACCCCATTGTTCTTCCATGAAATGAATTTTTCATAGAGATGATTTCAAACTTGTCTTTACCGAGTTCATGTTTGGCATAAATGCGTGCTAACTTTAAACTAGCTTCAACTGCTTCTGTACCACTATTGACAAAGAATACTTGATCAAACCCTGACATGGTTGTTATCTTTGATGCAGCTTCTTCATTGGATTTTGTTGTGTATAGATTGGATACATGCATCAATCGATGTAATTGCGCTGTAAGAGCTTCTTTGTATGTTTGATTACTATACCCAAGTGTATTCGTTGCTATTCCTGCTACAAAGTCTAAATACTTGTTTCCTTTTGTGTCATATAAATAGACATCTTCTCCATGTGAAATCGTGAGAGGGAAACGATTATATGTGTTCATGATGGTACTCATTTTAATCACCCTTTGTAAAACAATGTTCCAATACCAGCTTTTGTTAATAACTCTAAAATTAGACTATGTTCGATTGTGCCATCGATGATGTGTACGTTTTTAATACCTTCTTCTACAGCGTTAATTGCACAGTCTACTTTTGGAATCATACCTCCTTGAATTACATTGTTTTTAATATATTCTTTTGCTTGTTTTATCGTTAGTGTTGAAAGTAAACTACTTGGATTTCCTACTTCTTTCATAACTCCAAGTACATTTGTCATAAAGAGTAGTTTATCGGATTGCACTGCTTTTGCGATTGCAACTGCAGTGTAATCAGCATTGATATTATATCTTTTTCCTTCTTTATCGACACCAATTGGTGCGATAACAGGAATGAAGTCATCATCTAGTAGTGATGTGATTAAGTCACCATTAATGGTTTCAATTTTCCCAACGTACCCAATGTCACCTTCTGGCACAGTGAGTTTACTCGCCTGAATTAACTCGCCATCAACACCACTAATCCCAACTGCCTTAACGTTGTGCATTTGAATTAGTTTGACGATGTTTTTATTGATTTTTCCAGATAGGACCATTTCAACAATGTCCATGGTTTCTTCTGTTGTTACGCGCAGGCCATTAATGAATTCACTTTTGATGTTTAGACGCTTTAACATGTCTGTGATGTGTGGTCCACCACCATGAACAATTACGACTTTCATCCCAACTAATTTTAGTAGTACGATGTCTTCAATGATTTTGTTGATGAGTTCTTCATCCATCGAACTACCACCATATTTAAGTACAATTATTTTTCCACTAAATTCTTTTATGTATGGTAATGCTTCCGCTACTATTTTTGCATTACTCGCATATTTTTCAATATCAGTCATTAGGTTCGATACTCGCCATTGATTTTAATATAGTCATATGTGAGATCACATCCAAAGGCGGTAGCGGACTCCGTTCCTTCTTTTAAAAAGACTGTAATCGTGATTTCTTCTTCGTCTAGTACCTTTTTTGCATACTCTTCGTTAAATCCTAGGGGCACTCCTTGCAAGAAGGTTGTGATGCATCCTGATTTGCTTTCAAGATAGAGACTAACATCATCGATGTTGAAGTAGGTATTGCTGTATCCCATAGCGCAAAGAATACGTCCAAAGTTTGCATCGCTTCCAAAGATTGCTGTTTTTACTAAGTTGGATGAGATGATACTTTTCGCGATTTTTGCTGCTTTCTCTTTATTGTTTGCTTCTTTAACTGTTACTTGAATCAATTTAGATGCACCTTCTCCATCTTTTGCAATCTCTTTTGAAAGGTCGATATTAATTTGATAGAGTGCTTCTTTAAAGAGTTCGTAAACGATAGAGTTTTCAGTCACTTCTATTCCTGACAAACCATTCGCAAAAATCATGCAGGTATCATTTGTTGAGGTATCACCATCAACACTAATCATGTTATACGTATCTGTCACGACTTCCTTGAGTAATTTTTGTAGTAGACTTTGTTTAATTTTTACATCGGTTGTTATAAACGATAACATCGTTCCCATATTAGGGTGGATCATACCACTACCTTTGGCTATTCCACCAATTTTAAATCGTTCATCTCCAACTTCTATTTCGTATGCAGATTGTTTGATAGTACTGTCTGTAGTAAGAATCGACGTAGCTAAATCTGTACTATGATCAATCGAGTTTCCTAGTGATTTTGCCAACGCTGGCACTCCTTTTTCAAGTACATCTTGATCAATTTGCACACCGATAACGCCAGTACTTGAAACGTATACGCTGTCATTATCAATATCTAATTCTTCTGCAGTTAATGATTGCATAAGTGCTGCGGTTTGTTGCCCTTTTAAACCTGTACAAGCGTTGGCATTTCCACTGTTAATGATGACTGCTCTTGCTTGTTTACCTTTTTTTTGTGTATCAATCCCTAGTAATAAGGGAGCTGCTTTTACGATGTTTTTTGTGTAAACAGCAGCGTAGTTTGCATCTACAACTGAATAGATTAGTCCTAAATCAAGACCATCTTTTTTTATGCCAGATGCGATTCCATTACCTTTATATCCGAGTGGTGCTAGTGCACCTTTTTGAATTTTTTTCATTGTTTCCTCCTTATGGAAAGAGAGGTACCATATCAATGCCAAGATGTTGATCCAAATCAAACATAGTGTTCATATTTTGGATTGCTTGCCCTGCGGCACCTTTCACAAGATTATCAATCGCTCCGATAATAATTAAACGATTGGTTCGTTTATCTATTTTGATGTTTATATCGGTGAAGTTTGAACCTTTTACCCACTTTGTATCTGGTAGTACGTTATCAAGTATTCGTACAAATGGTGCGTCTTGATAGAATGTTTTATATATGTGTTTAATTTCTTCTTCTGTTTTTGATTCAGTAAGATTAACATAGATTGTTACAAGGATTCCTCTGTTCATTGGTACTAGATGTGGTGTAAATAACACCTTGACATCTGTATCTGCTAGTTTGGATAACTCTTGCTCTATCTCTGGTGTATGACGATGCCCTGCAACACCATATGCTCGAAATGATTCGTTTGATTCGGTAAATAGTGTGGCTTGTTTTGGACTTCGTCCTGCGCCACTTACACCGCTTGCTGCATCAATGATGATTGAATGAATATCAATCCAATTTTGCTTCATTAGTGGTGCAAGAGAAAGGATGCTAGCGGTTGTATAACAACCTGGATTTCCAATGATACGAGCATCTTTAATTGCTGTTTTATGAAGTTCGTGTAAACCATACACACTTTCTTGGTTGATTGTTTTACTGTGATGAGGTACATACCAAGTTTCATAGGTGTCAATGTCATCAAACCGGAAATCTGCCCCTAAATCAATCACTTTTGTGTGTGATAGGATTTCTTTGGTGATAAAGTTTGATGTTACACCATGTGGTAATGCAAAGAAGAGAACATCTACTTTTTTTGCAAGTGACTCTACTTCCACATCAAATAATGTATCATCAACAATCTTATAGTGGTTAGGATAGATATCACTGTACGCTTGATTTGCGTATGATTTTGAAGCAAGTATTAGGGTATCGGTATGTGGATGGTTTACTAGTAGCCGTACTAGTTCTTGTCCTACGTAGCCTGTTGCTCCTATTATTCCAGCTGTTATTTTCATCTGTGCACCTCCTTAAAATAAAAGAAAAGACAATAGAAACTATTGTCTTTTTATCGTCAATTAGTCTCACACTGCCTTCAGTGTGAACTACTGATATAGTTATGTCCTATGGCAGCTTTGGACACGATAAATTTTCTCTTTTGCATCCTCACTCACCGGCCGTAGAGATTTCGAGGAAGAGTCATATTTACCCACGTATATTACAACGAATTATAAATAACTACATGGGCTTTGTCAATGAAACGAAGTGTGTAAACGCTATATTTATTTATGAAAACGTTCACTAAGATTTTTTTTGCATTGCGTTCTTTAGTGAGAATATATACTCAATTAAATAATCATTTGCATCTTCTTTATATTTCGCAATGATGCGCACAATTGCGCTCCCTACAATACATCCATCAAAGTATGTACTATACTTACGAATTTGCTCTGGTGTTGAAATTCCAAATCCTACAGCTACTTTTGTATTGGTATGTTGTTTGATTTCCTGCACCATCGACTGTAAATCTGTGGTGATGTTTTCTCGAACACCGGTTACTCCTAATGAAGAAACAGTATATACAAACCCTTCACTTTGTGTTGCGATTTGTTTGATACGTTCTTTTGATGTTGGAGCTATGAGTGATATCAGTTTCACATCATATTTTGATGTATACGATTTGATTTCTGTTTGTGATTCAAATGGAATGTCAGGAAGAATGATTCCATCTATTCCTGATTCTTGGCACTGTTTAAAAAATGCTTCGTATCCATAAAAATACACTGGATTAGCATAGGTAAGAAAAACGAGTGGTATACTAGTGTGTTTTCGTACTTCTTTTACCATGTTGAATATATCATCTACTTTAATGTTGTTTGATAAAGCACGTAGGTTTGCTGCTTGAATTACTTCTCCTTCGGCGAGAGGATCTGAAAAGGGTATTCCGATTTCAATTACGTCAGCACCTGCTTTTTCTGCGTCTAAAATAAATTCGATTGTTTTGACGAGGCTTGGATCACCTGCTGTAAAGAAAACGATTAAAGAGGATTGATTTAATTCAAAGTGTTTTTCTAATCTATTCATTGATATGCACCCCCAAATACTGTGCTACTTGCCTTACATCCTTGTCTCCCCTACCAGATAAGTTAATGACGATTACTTGATCTTCATCCATGGTAGGAGCTAGTTTCATGGCATAGGCAACTGCGTGAGATGATTCGATTGCTGGGATAATCCCCTCAATACGAGATAAGTACTGGAATGCTTCAACGGACTCATCGTCTGTAATACTGACATAACGTGCGCGTTTGCTGTCGTGCAAAAAGGCATGTTCTGGTCCAATACCTGGATAATCTAGACCTGCACTTATTGAGTGCACTGGTGCAATTTGTCCATCATCATCTTGACAGAAATAAGATTTCATACCGTGAAAGATTCCTTTCTTTCCTTTTGTGATTGTGGCGGCATGCATGTCTGTTTCGATTCCTTTTCCAGCGGCTTCTACACCAATTAATTCAACGTCTTTGTCGTTTATGAATTCATAGAATAAGCCGATTGCATTTGATCCTCCACCAACACATGCAATTAATGTATCTGGTGCTTTTTCATTTATAAATGCAAGTTGTTTTTTTACTTCTTGCCCGATTACTTTTTGAAAATCACGAACCATTTTTGGGTAAGGGTGTGGTCCCATGACACTTCCTAGTACATAGAATGTATCATCAACACCTCTAGTCCATTCTCTCATCGCTTCGTTTACAGCATCTTTTAGTGTTTTTGTACCACTCTTTACTGCCACTACTTTTGCTCCAAGTAGTTCCATACGAAAGACATTAAGTGCTTGTCTTTCTGTATCTTCTTCCCCCATATAAATGGTGCAAGGTAAGCCAAATAGTGCACAAGCTGTTGCGGTTGCAACACCGTGTTGCCCAGCGCCTGTTTCGGCAATTACTTTTGTTTTTCCCATTCGTTTGGCAAGGAGTACTTGCCCAAGTACGTTATTAATTTTATGAGACCCTGTATGATTCATATCTTCTCGTTTTAAGTAGATTTTTGCGCCTTGTAGATCGTCTGTCATTTTTTTGGCATAATAGAGTTCACTTGGTCTACCAGCGTACTCATTATAATAGGAAGATAGTTCCTCCATAAATGATGGATCTTCTAATGCTTTGTTGTATTCAAGTTCTAATTCATGAATGGCATTCATTAATGTTTCAGGGATAAATTGTCCCCCGTTATCACCATAATATCCTTTATTCATGCGCTATACCTCCTTACTGCTTCAATTACTTTTTTTATTGAATATTCATCTTTTTTTCCATCGATTTCAACACTACTAGATAAATCGATGATAGATGCATTTGTTTCTAGAGCTTTGTGTATATTTTCCTTATCAATTCCTCCTGCGAGGAAGATTGGTTTGGATGTTCGGATTTGATTGAGTAGCTCCCAGTTAAAGCGTATACCTTTTCCACCATATCCGCTTACTTTTGTGTCGAATAAGTAATAGTCAGCATTGAACTCTTTGAACTCAATGGTGTTATTAGTCGCTTTAAATACTTTTATTATTTTGCAGTCTATGCCGCGTTTGAGTTGCTTAATATATGATTCGTTTTCATCACCATGGAGCTGAACTATGTCGATTCCAACCGTGTGTACTGCTTCGATTATGCGAGAAATTTTTTCATTTACAAATACACCAACAGATTGAATGTTTTCATCGAGTAAGTGGTTCAGTAAAGCAGCACGAGAGTATGAGATGAATCGTTTGCTTTTGGGGTAAAAGATGTAGCCGATATAATCGGGTTTATATTTGTTTACAATACTGATGTCTTCACTTGATTGAAGTCCACATATTTTAATTTTCTTCATCTTTAAACTCCTTAATAATTTGTTTCTTATTTGTACTTTTCATAAAGGTTTCTCCAATTAATACTGCGTCAACATTATGTTCTTTAAGTCGCTTGATGTCGGTTTTTGTTTTGATGCCACTTTCTGAGACAAATAATATGTCCTTTGGCACCAAGTTTCGTAGTGAGATGGAGTGGTTAATATCGACAGTAAACGTTGTTAGGTCTCTGTTATTTACACCAATCAAGGTAGCTCCAGCTTTACATGCTTTGTCTATTTCATGTGCATTATGTGTTTCAACAAGTACCGATAGTCTGAATGTTGTGGCAAGTTTTATGAAGTGTTTTAGTTCTTGTTCTGTTAGGATACTTGCGATAAGTAAAATACAGTCTGCACCTAAGATGATACTTTCATATATTTGGATTTCATCGATGATGAAATCTTTTCTCAGTACAGGTTTTTGGGAGATGTCTTTTACGTCTTTTAAATACTGATTATCCCCTAGAAAGTGATAGGGTTCTGTTAGAACGCTAATGCAATCTACATCGGCGTCTTTGTAATCTCTTGCGATTTGTCGATAGTCGAATTCCGCATCGATAACCCCTTTTGATGGGGATGCTTTTTTTACTTCTGCTATGATGGAAAATGAGTTGGTTTTAATGGTGTTATAAAAATTGAAATTAGCGTTTGAATTGGTTTTTGTTTCTTGTATCCATTGATCTTTTGATTTTAGTTGGTATAGTGCTTCTACTCGTTTTTTTGTATCATTAATTATTTTCGTTAGAATCATAGGACTGTGATACCTTTATTAGTTCTTCTAATTTTTGTAATGCTTGTTTTGAATCAATGGTTTTTTTCGCTAATTCGATTCCTTCTTTTAATGAAAGGTTGTCGTTATATAAATAGAGTGCAACACCGCTATTTAATACAGAGATATCTCTTTTTGGAGATTGCTCTCCACTTAAAATAGATATGATAATCTCTTTATTGTAGTCTTTGTCTCCACCCTTTAGCTCATCCATAGTGCAGTAGTTAAAGCCGTACTCTTGTGGGTCTAGTATGTAGTCTAGTACTTTATTATTTCTCACTTCTGATACGGTGGTTTTACTAGTTAGGGTGATTTCATCTAAATGATCAAATCCATGTACGACCATGGCTCTTTTTACACCAAGATTTAATAGTGTTTGTGCTAAGGGTTTTACGAGTTTTTTATCAAACACTCCTAGTAGCATTCTGTCTGCATTAGCGGGATTACTAAGAGGTCCCAGTATGTTGAAGATGGTTCTGATTTTAATTTCTTTTCTCGCCTTTCCTACATGTCTCATTGATGAATGATAAATCGGAGCAAACATAAAGCAAAGACCAATTTCTTTCAACATGTTTTCGGATTGTTTTGGCGTTAACGTTAGGTTCACACCTAGTGCTTCTAGTACATCAGCGCTACCACATTTACTTGATGCACTTCTGTTCCCATGTTTTGCGACAATTGCACCTGAGGCTGCGGTGATAATTGCACTGATGGTTGAAATATTAAATGTGTTTGCCATATCGCCACCGGTTCCTACAATATCCATAATGTCACCTTCAACACTGATTTGAGATGATTTACTGCGCATCACTGATGCGGCTGCGGTTATTTCTTCGATGGTTTCTCCTTTGATGTGTAAGGCAGTTAAAAAGGATGCGATAAGTGCATCGGTTGCTTCTCCGCTCATAATTGTGTTGAATGATTCTTTCATTAATTCGTTATTTAAATCGTTTCCTTGTACTAGTTCTTTAATTGCTTTGATCATGTTAATCCCACCTTTAAGAAGTTTTGTATGATTTCTTTTCCATTTGATGTTAGGATGCTTTCAGGGTGAAACTGCAGTCCATATACATTGTGATTTTTATGTTTTATTGCCATTATTTCACCGTCTTTTGTTGATGCGAGGACGGTAAGGTTATCACTTACGCTTGTTGGATTGATGACAAGTGAATGATACCTTGCTGCTTCTAGGGTGTTGATTCCGCTGAATAGTTGGTCTTTTGTATCAATATAGATTGTATCTTTTTTACCATGCAATACTTCTTTTGCGTACGTAATGTCACTTTGGTATGCATACCCAATTGCCTGATGACCTAGACATACACCAAGTATCGGGTAATGTTTATCTAGTTCTTTTATGATGTCAAGGCAGATATTTGATTCTTTCGGATGGCCAGGGCCAGGTGATAGAACAATGTGCGATGGGTTAAGTTCTGTTATTTTTTGTATGGTGATTTCATCGTTTCTGTAGACCACAATATTCGGGTTTATTTCTCCTAAGTATTGATAGAGGTTATACACGAAACTGTCATAATTATCAATTAATAGAATCATCTTACTCACCTACCTTATTTGCTGTTTTAATTGCCTCAATTAAGGCACTTGCTTTATAGATTGATTCCTTGTATTCAAGGGTTGGATCACTATCCATAACAATACCTCCACCTGCTTGAACGTGGACTTGATTATTGAGTTTAACTGCAGTACGTATTGTAATGCACATATCCATATCAAGGGCAAAGTTTATATACCCGATTGCGCCACCATATAATCCTCTTCTTGATGGTTCATACTCATCGATAATGTTGCATGCCATTATTTTAGGTGCACCACTTAACGTTCCTGCTGGGATAATGGCTTTTAGTGCTTCTAACGATGTATATTCTTTCTTCAATACACCTTCAACGCTTGAAGTGATGTGCATCACTTTTGAAAAGCGATTGATTTTCATATAGTCTTGAACTTTTACAGATCCAAACTCACATACTTTCCCACAGTCATTACGACCAAGGTCGACTAACATGTTGTGTTCAGCTAGTTCTTTTTCATCTTGTAGTAATTCTTTTTCTAATGCGGTGTCTTCTGCTTCTGTTTTTCCGCGTTTTCTTGTTCCTGCAATTGGGAATGTTTTTACATTTCTATCAACAACATGTACCAATGTTTCTGGGCTTGCCCCAGCTACTTCTAAATCATCGCTAATGAAGTAAAACATGTAGGGAGAGGGATTGATCGTACGAAGCATACGATAGGTATTAAATAAGTCTCCTTTGATGTCAGCGCTAAATCGTTGTGATAATACTACTTGAAAGATGTCTCCTTCTTTAATTCGGTGTTTTGCTTTTATAACATTATTACAGAATGTTTCTTCAGACATATTTGGTGTGAACTCGCCTACAATTGTTTTTGTATTTTTGAAGGTAGTTTCGGCATTGATTATGTTTTTAATATCGTAAATTTCTTGTTTTCCGTTATGATAGTTCAGATAGAGATTATCATCGCGAATATGTTTCATAATGTATATTTTTTTCTTTAAATGATCAAAGGCGATAATGGTTTCAAAAAGGAGTAATTCTACATCATTTGTTTGTAGTACTTTCTCGCTTTTCATCTTGATTGCTTTTTCGAAGTATGAGATTGCATCATAGGAGAAATATCCTACGTATCCACCAGTAAAGGGTGGTAAATCACTTGTTGTTTCTTGGGAGTAAGGTGCTAGTTGCCTTTTGATGATTTCCTCAATCGATCCTTCTGTTTTTGTGCCATTTATATAGATAGAACCACTTGTTACTACTAGTTCTTCTTTTGGCTCGTATCCAATAAATGAATACCTTCCCCAGTTTTCACTACCTGTGACGCTTTCTAATAAGAAACATTTAGTACTCTTTTGTTTCAGTTTGTATAAGACAGAGATCGGTGTATGAAAATCAGAAAACATCTCCGTATAGATTACATGTGATTTACTTGTCTTGTTTGTTAAATCGTTTAAACTTGGAACTATCATAATAATCCTCCTTATGTATAAAAAAAGACCCGTCCTAATAATAGGACGAGTCATATAGTCTCGCGGTACCACCTAAATTGCACAAAAAGTGCCTCTTAACAGAATGCTAACACATTCGTCACAGGATAACGGTTGTGGGCCGGTAAAGAATACTCGCACTTGCTTTCACTTTACCCTCTGAGGTCCATTTACTAAACTGCCATTACCGGGCTTCCACCACTCCCAGCTCTCTATAAATACATTTTTTAGTTTTATCTCCTCATCAACGGTTTATGTTAGTTTTATGGTATCACTATGAAATTATCGTGTCAATATGAAAGGGTTTTACTTGTGTATAAAATAACTCTTCTTATCGATGATTCATGCCTTTATAGCTTGATTTATCGAGAACAAATTGATATGCAGGTCGAATAATTTTATCGTCTGAAACAAGTTGTTCAATGCGGTGAGCTACCCAACCTGCGATACGTGATACGGCAAAGATTGGTGTGTATAACTCTTTGGGGATATTTAATGTGGAGTATATAAATCCACTGTATAAATCAACATTGGCACTAACTTTAATTCCTTTACGTTCATACATTAATTGTTTTGAAAATTTTTCAATGTCAGTGTATAACGTATATTCTTCAACTCGATCTTTCTCAAGGGCAAGTTCATATGCTTTTTTACGTAAAATTTCAGCTCTTGGGTCAGATAATGTATATACTGCGTGACCCATTCCATAAATCAGACCTGATTTATTGTTTGCTTTTTTATCTAGTATCTTTTCAAGGTATGCTTTTAACTTGTCAGGTTGTGTATAATCACAATGCACTCGTATATCGTCAACCATTTCACGTACAAAGAGGTTTGCACCACCGTGTTTTGATCCTTTTAAACTTCCAACTGCAGTGGAGATGGAACTATAGGTATCAGTTCCACTAGAAGCGACTACATGTGTTGCAAATGCAGAGTTGTTTGCACCGTGGTCTGCATGCAGTAACATGCATAAATCAAGTACTTCAGCTTCTTTTTCTGTATATTGTTTATCTGTGCGTATTAAATATAAAATGTACTCAGCAGTACTTAAGTCTTCACGTGGTTGATGAATTACAAGACTTTTATTATTAAAGTAATGTTTCATTGCTTGAAATCCGTAAGCAATGATGGTTGGGAAACGGGCAATTAGTTTGAGACTTTGATCTAAAATGTTCGATACAGAAATGTTTTCAGGATCATCATCAAACGAGTACAGCACAAGAATTGAACGCTGTAGTTTGTTCATAATGTTGGATGAAGGATTCTTAAGTATCATGTTTTCTACAAATGAACTTGGTAAGTCTCGATATGAACCTAATAGTGCGTTAAACTCATCTAGTTCAGATGCTGTTGGTAACTCACCAAAGATGATTAAGTAGATTGTTTCCTCAAATCCAAATCGTTGATCTGTTTGAAAACCATTTACTAAATCTCCTATTTCATATCCTCTGTATAACAAATTACCTTCTGCAGGGATTTTTTCTCCATCTACAAGCGTGTAACCCTCTACGCTACTTACTTGTGATAGGCCTACTAAAACACCGGTTCCGTTCTCGTTTCGCAACCCTGTTTTTACGTTGTATTGTTTGTAGAATTTTGGATCAATTTTGTTATTTTTTGTCGCTTTTTGTACGTGTTTATCAAAAAATTTACTCATTGAATTCCCCCTTAAATACAGAAATAATTTCCTCTGTAATGGCATCTGTTGATGCACTTCCTCCTAAATCTCTAGTGAGGATTTTTTTCTCTCTCAATACTTTGTTTACAGCATATGTCAGTTGTTCTGCTTTGTTTGTTTCACCAATATATTCAAGTAACATAATTCCACTACGAATCATGGCTATTGGATTTGCGATGTTTTTACCGGCAATATCAGGTGCACTACCATGAACTGCCTCAAAGATTGCAATATCACTACCGATATTTGCACCTGGAATAAGTCCTAATCCACCTACTAATCCAGCTCCCAAATCAGAGAGGATATCACCGTAAAGGTTGGTTGTTACTACAACATCAAAACGATCTGGATTCATTACCATCTGCATGCACATAGCATCGATGATTACTTCCTCTAGTTCAATATCATAGTCGTTTGCCACTTCTCTAGCTGTGTTTAGGAAAAGTCCATCAGCTAATTTTAAGATGTTTGCTTTGTGGGCTACTGTTACTTTCTTTTTATTGTTTTTTAATGCGTATTCAAAAGCTGCCTTTACAATTCTTTCGCTACCTTTTTTAGTAATACGTTTGATTGCATGAGCAGTTTCTTCATCAATCATTTCTTCTTCACCAATGTATAAACCTTCTGTATTTTCCCTAAAAATAACAAGGTTAATTTTGTCAAGATCTAATGCTTGAACAGGACGTATATTAGCATATAAATCGTAGGTTTTACGAAGATGAACATTGATTGAACGAAACCCTGCGGCTATTGGTGTTGTGATTGGTCCTTTAAGGACGATTTTATTTGTTTCAATGCTTTTATACACTTCATTTGGGACAAGTGTTCCTGTTTCTTTTAGTACTTTTTCACCTGCATTGACGATATCCCAGTTTATATCAACACCAATGCTGTCAAGTACCTTTTTAGTTGCATAGGATACTTCGTATCCAATACCATCGCCAGGAATAAGGGTAATTTGATAGGTCATTACTCTTCCTCCTTAAGACGATTGATTGTACCACCATATAACAATGTTTTTATGTCTTTTTCACTACCATCAAACACTACTACAAACGAGGTGTTTTTTGTCTTGTTTTGTAGTGTTAACTCTTTGTGTTTTATCGATGCTTGTACATCGCTAAAGATGATTTCATCGTTTTCATCTATGGCATCATAATCGCTTGTATTTTTAAATGTTAGAGGGAGGATTCCTGAATTGATTAGATTGGCCTTGTGGATACGTGCAAATGATGTCGCTATTACGGCTTTCACTTGTAGATATAAAGGAACAAGTGCAGCATGCTCTCTTGATGATCCTTGTCCGTAGTTACCACCTGCAACAACAATTCCTCCGTTATATGTTTCGCTTCTTTTTTTGAAGTCTTCTACTTGAGTACCAAAGCAGTAATTTGATAAATACGGGATGTTTGAACGATATGGTAATAATGAAGCGTTCGATGGTGTAATATCATCGGTTGTTATGTTGTCTTTTAGTTTTAAAAGGACGCGTTTAGTAAACGTATCCTCTAGTTTTTCTCCTAGAGGGAACGGTTTAATGTTTGGTCCAATTACTGGCTTCATTGTTGCATCTTCTTTTGTAGGATACACAAAATAAGATTCATTTACATCATAGGTTGTTGGTAAATCAATACTGATTTCAGACCCTAGTTCTCTTGCATCACGAAGTTCTCCTTTTAATGCTGAGTATGCAGCTGTTTCTGGAGAAACAAGATATACTCCGGCATTCATTGTTCCACTTCTCCCTTTGAAGTTGCGGTTCATAGTACGCAAGGAAATACCATTGCTTTTTGGAGCTTGACCCATACCAATACATGGGCCACATGCACTCTCTAAAATTCTAGCTCCAGCACTTATCATGTCTGCTAGTGCACCATTTTTAGCGAGCATTGTTAGGATGTTACTAGATCCTGGTGCAATCGCAAGTGATACATCAGGATGAATTCTTTTTCCTTTTAAAATGCTTGCAACACGCATCATGTCGGTATATGAAGAATTGGTACAACTACCAATTACTACTTGATCGATTTTAATTGATTCATCTGTTACTGGTATTACATTATCTGGGCTATGCGGTTTTGCTGTCATTGGTTCAAGTGTGCTTAAATCAATGATGAGTTCTTCGTCGTATGTTGCATCTTTATCTGGGCTTAACGCAATGTAGTCTTCTGCTCTTTCTTGTCTAATGAGAAAGTCTTTTGTTTGTTCATCTGATGGGAATATAGAAGTGGTTGCTCCAAGTTCAGCTCCCATGTTAGTAATCGTAGCACGTTCAGTTAATGATAGTGTTTTTACTCCTTCACCAGTGTATTCCAAAATACGTCCTACTCCACCTTTTACAGATAGTGTTTTTAATACCGTTAAAATAATGTCTTTTGCTGACACCCATGGATTTAATTGATTGAGTAATTTTATGTTTATTACTTTAGGTACTTGTAAATAATAGTATCCTTTTGCAATACCGATCGCTACGTCCAATCCACCAGCACCAATCGCGATAGAACCCATTCCACCTGCTGTTGGAGTATGTGAGTCTGAACCGATTAATATTTTTCCTGGTTTCGCAAAACGTTCTAAATGCACTTGATGACATATTCCGTTTCCAGCTTTGGAATAGATGATGTCATGTTTTAATGCAACGGATTTAATAAATTCATGATCATCTGCGTTTACATAACCAGTTTGTAGTGTGTTGTGATCAATATACGCTACTGAAAGCTCAGTTTGTTTCGTTGGAACATCGAGTGCATTCAATTGCAAATATACCATTGTTCCAGTTGTATCTTGTGTCAATGTTTGATCCACTTTCACTTTGATTTCTTCTCCTACTTTTAATGTTCCTTCAAGTAGATGCTCATGTAATATTTTATATGTTAAGTTCATCGTTCATCCTCCATTATTCATTTGACATTTCTTTTGATCGTAGTGCTGTTTTTATTGCTGCCTTTTGAAGCGTCTCACTAAATAGGTGTTTTTCTAAGACTTTTACACCTTCAATTGTAGTTCCGCCTTTTGTGCAAACATTGTCTTTTAAAATGAGCGGTTCTTCTTTTGTATCAAGTACCATTTTAGCTGATCCAAGTACGCTTTGGGCCACCATTTTATAGACGTCTTCTTTCTTAAGTCCTTCTGCTACTCCGCAGCTACTTAACGCTTCAATAAACATGTAGACAAAAGCTGGGCTTGATGCGCAGATTGATGTATACATGTCAAAATATTTTTCATCTAGAACGACACTTTTTCCAAATGATTCCATAATGTTTCTTGATACCAATTGTTCACTTTTTTGTACTTCATCATTGAAGGTTATTGCGGTCATTCCCTCATTAACAAGTGCTGCTGTGTTTGGCATTGTTCGAACAACTTTCACTGCTTTATCAAAGTGTTTTTCGATCGTTTCAATTTTGATTCCTGCAGCGATTGAGATTATCAGTTTTGTAAGATCTACACTTTCTTTAATCTCATCAATTACGGTTTTGATAATATATGGTTTCACCGCAAATACGATGATATCTGTTTGTTGAACCAAATCAATATTTGAGGTGGCTACATTAACATCATATTCATCTTTTAACCTGTTTGCTTTGTTTGTATCGACATCGTACACATATATGTCGTTTTCAATAAATAACTCGGTATGCAATAATCCAAAGATCATTGCTTTTGCCATATTCCCAGAGCCAATAAATCCAATTTTAAGCATTATGTTCGTACTTGTCCATTTCCATAAATAATGTATTTGGTTGTTGTAAGCTCCTGTAGTCCCATTGGACCTCTTGCATGAAGTTTTTGTGTACTTATACCGATTTCAGCACCAAATCCAAACTCAAATCCATCAGTGAATCGAGTTGATGCATTCACATATACTGCTGCTGAGTCAACAACATCGAGGAATGTTTGTGCTCGTTCGTAACTTTCAGTTATGATTGCTTCACTATGATTCGTGCTGTATGTATCTATATGATTAATCGCATCAATAAACGTATCTACTACCTTAATTGAAATGATAAAATCGTGAAATTCTGTGTGATAATCTTGTTTTGTTGCTTTTGTAGCATATGAAATATATTTACATGTTTCATCATCTCCACGTACTTCAACTTTACCTTCAAATTGTGAAGAAAGTTCTGTTAGAAACTCTTGCGCTACGTCTTTGTGTACAACTATTGTTTCACAACTATTACATACACCTGGACGCTGTATTTTTGCGTTCACAGAAATTGAAACTGCCATTTTAATATTTGCGTATTTATCAATGTATATATGACAGTTCCCTACTCCTGTTTCAATCACAGGAATGGTTGCATTGTTAACAACTGCTTGTATTAAACCTGCACCACCTCGTGGGATAAGCAAATCTAAATACTGGTTCATTTTCATCATTTCATTTGCTAGTTCTCTTGAAGTATCTTCAAGTATTTGAAGACCATCTGGATTTACGCCATTTTTCGAGAGTACTGCTCGAACTACATCAACAAGTGCTAGGTTGGAATTGATTGCTTCTTTTCCACCACGGAGTAGTACTACATTATTGGTTTTGAAACATAAGCCAAAGGCGTCTATTGTTACATTTGGTCGTGCCTCATAAATAATCCCAATGACTCCTATTGGAACTACTTTTTTCCCAATCATAAGACCGTTAGGGCGTTTATTCATCTCTAAGATTTTACCAATTGGATCTTCAAGGGATACTAACTGTTTTAGTCCTTCTGCCATTGATATAATACGTTCTTCGTTTAAGAGTAATCGATCTTTAAGCGCATCGGTGATGTTGTTATTGTCTGCATATTCTAAATCTAGTTTATTCGCCTTTAAGATACTGTCTTTGTTTTTAACCAAAGCATTTGCAACATCTAGTAAGATTGTATTTTTTTGATTTTGTGATAGTGCAGCAATTTCTCTTTTAGCAGCAACTGCATTAATTCCTAATTTTTCTAAACTCATTTTGAAACCTCCTTGGTAAAGTATGTATATTTCCCAGTCGATTTTCGTTCTACACAGTCGTAAATATAATCCATATGTTTTGAATTGCAGATAACTGCATCTATATCATGATTTAGCACATACTTCACTGCATCTAATTTCGTTTTCATTCCACCATTACCAAGTTTTGATTTACTTGAATCCACATAGGACTTGATTGTTCCATTTAACTTGTGAACTAGTGGCACAATTTTATTTGTTAATACGCCGTTTTCTTTTACATACAGTCCATCAACATCGCTTAATAATACAAGCATATCTGCTTCTGTAATAACACCAACAATTGCTGATAGATTATCGTTGTCACTGAACTGTTTTCCATTAATCTCATCTGTAGATACAGTATCATTCTCATTGATAATAGGTATAACTCCTAAATCGTGTAATGTCTTAAGAGTACGTGTTACATTTTCTCTCTTATTAGTATCACTAAAGACATCATTCGTTAGTAATACCTGGGCGCATAATTGCCCATATTCAGAGAAATATTTTTGATATAATTGTATTAAAAAAGCTTGCCCAATGGCAGCTGTAGCTTGTTTCATATCTAATTGTGTAGGTTTATGATTGATGCCTAGCTTTCCGATGCCGGCACCAATAGCCCCACTTGAAACAATAATTACTTCAACTCCACTGCTTTGTAAATTAGTACATACTTCAGTTAGATTTTTAATTTGACGTAGATTTAGTTTTCCATTGGGGTATGTTAAAGAAGAAGTTCCTATCTTAACAACTAATTTATTTACTTTTTTTGACATAATTCCACCCCAATTTCATTTTTCGTGTTACTAGTATTCTAACATAGTAGTTGTACTTTTTTTCTTGTAAAAGGTTTTCATAAATATAATTTGCAACGATGTTTTCCGATATTTTACGTCTTAAAATACCACTTTTCACCTTACTTGTAGCATTTACTCGTTTTCTTATATTAATTAGTTTTTTTCTTTTATGCAAACTCTTTCATATTAAAAATCATTTGCATATCAAATAAACTCCTATATAATGATAGTAATATCTTATGAAAAAAATATTGCAGGGCGAGGTGAAAACATGATTCGAATTGGTCTCATTGGACTTGGTACAGTAAACACTGGTGTATATGAAATAGTAAATTCAAGAAAAGAATATCTTGAATCGTTATCAGGTACAAAAGTTGCCATTACAAAAATATTAGTGAAAAACATCGAAAAGGAAAGGGATATTGTTTTAGACACCGCCTTGTTAACTGATGATCCAGAGGACTTTTTAAAAGAAGAGTTTGATATAGTTGTAGAGGCAATCACAAATCTTGAATTAGCGTACTATTTAATATCAGAATCATTGAAGAAATCTAGTCATGTTGTAACTGCTTCAAAAGCAGTTGTATCAAAGTATTTCAATGAACTTTTTGATTTGGCAGATAAACATCGCTGCGGATTATATATTGAAGCTTCTGTTGCTGGTGGAGTGCCGATTATTAAACCAATGTTACAGGCACTATCAACCAACGATGTTTCTGGAATTAAGGCAATTTTAAATGGAACAACAAACTTCATATTATCAAAAATGTATGATGCTAGTTTCTCATTTAACGATGCATTAGAGTTAGCTCAAAAACTTGGGTTCGCAGAGGCAGATCCAACAGACGATATCGAAGGATATGATGCTCTTAGAAAACTTGCGATTCTATCTTCAATCGCATATAAAACGAGAGTTTATGAAGATGATATTCCATGTAGAGGAATTACTTCTATCAATGGAATAGATATAGAATATTTTAAACAACTTGGATTAATTGCAAAACTAATCGGAACATCTAGCAAACATGGACAAGAAATTTCAGCTTCAATAGAACCTATTTTATTTAGTAAATCATCTGTCTACAACACAGTGAATATGTCGAACAACATTGTAAGTGTAACGGGTGATAACGTAGGTGAATTACAGTTCTATGGTCAAGGTGCTGGAAAGCTACCAACTGCAAACTCAATTGTATCTGATATCGTGGATATCTTGAGTAATGTAGCTCCATTACGCTTCGAGAATAAAGGAGAATTAACATTCGTTGAAGACAGAAACTTTCATGGACATTATTACGTTAGAATTTCCTTAGGATATAGCAATGCAGAACGTTACATTTCACTATTCACTAAAAACGGTATTGATGTAAGTATTGTAAATCGTGCAGTTGATCTTGTGTTAATCACTGAAAATGTAGAGGCAAAGAAAATTTCTGATATTATGCAGAAAGTGGATCGTAAAAACACCTATATACGAATAGAATCAGATGATTTAAATCTAAACTTTCTAAAAGATGCTAAGCCTATTTTAGTTCAAAAATATGGTGGTTCATCATTAAGTGATGCAGCTAGAATAAAGGAAGTTGCAAAACGAATTGTAAAAGAGAAACAATCAGGAAAAGATGTAGTTGTTGTAGTTAGTGCGATGGGGAACACAACTGATAATCTAGTAAAGATGGCATCAAATATAACTGATAATCCATCAAAAAGAGAACTAGATATGTTACTTTCAACAGGTGAACAAATATCTATTAGTTTACTAGCCATGGCAATTAAAGAATTAGATGAATCGTGTATTTCACTAACAGGTAGTCAATCAGGAATCATCACTGATGATTCTCATAGTGAAGCACGTATAATCAAGGTTAATACAGAACGTATAAACCAAGAATTAGCAAACGATAATATTGTAATTATTGCTGGATTCCAAGGTTCTTCCAATAGTCAAGATATAACGACTTTAGGGAGAGGTGGTAGTGATACTACTGCTACTGCTGTTGCAGTTGCATTAAATGCTGAAAAGTGTGAAATACTTACAGACGTAAAAGGTGTCTATTCAGCAAATCCATCGTTAATTAAAGATGCTAAATTATGGGATAGAATCTCATACGATGAAATGTTAGAACTCGCTTCATTAGGGGCTAAAATACTTCATCCAAGAAGCGTTGAGTTAGTAAAGAAACATAATATGCCACTGGTTGTTCGATCATCATTCAGTGATCACCCAGGGACGGAAATCGTGGAGGCAAGTATGATAGAAAAAGTATTGGTTCGTGGAATTACGCACGACGACAGTTTAGTAAAAGTATCAATTTTAGATGTACCAGATAAACCTGGTATTGCTTATACATTGTTTAAAAGTTTAGCAGATAAAAAAATTGTTGTAGATATTATTATCCAAGCAGTTGGACGACATCAAAACAATGATATCTCCTTTACAATACCAAAAAAAGATTTAACCGAAGCACTAGTTGTATGTGATGATTTTGCAAAAACTGTGGAAAATGCACATATTGAGTACGATGAAGATATCGTTAAATTATCTCTTGTAGGAATTGGAATGAGTAGCAACTATGATGTTGCAGCAACATTCTTCAAAGCTCTATATGAAACAGGTATAAATATTCAAATGATTTCAACTTCAGAAATGAAAATTTCATGCATCGTCAAAAATAAAGACGTAGAGAATGCCATCAAGAAAACACATGACTATTTTCAGTTAGGTGAAGATGTATCAAAATAAAAACCAAGCTCATTAGCTTGGTTTTTTTATTTTACTTCAATTTTAATATTGTCACCTATTTCAAACTCATGATATTCAAAAACTTCTAAAATACTTTTTGGAATCAATTGCTTTGGATCATGATTTGAAATCAGCAAAATAGTTGGTCCACTTCCACTTATTTTCAGAATTAAATCAGGATGTTCTCGTAATTTAATCAATTGATCAGAAAGTGGAATATAACTCATTCGATACTGCTCATGAAGTTGATCATGCAATACTGCTTTTAATTTTGAAAAGGGTCCATCTTTTAGTGTTTTTGGCAAATGCACAATTCTTGATAGGTTTGAGATACACTGATGATACTTAATTTCATTTGGCAAAACACGTCGTAAAATTTCCGTCTTTCCCGTAACATTTGGGATAAGGAAGGCGATTTTAAAGGTTGGATTAATTTCAAATTTATCGTAAAAATAGGTGTCATTATCCTTAAATCCAGCAACCAATCCACCAAATCCTGCAGGAAAAACATTATCTGGATGACCTTCTAAATCAGCAGCAAATTCAATACATTCTTGATAGGATAATCCTATTTCTGCAAAGCGATTAGCGGCTAAAATACCTGCCAGAACGCAAGTTGCACTACTACCTAACCCTCTTGACTCAGGAATATCACTTTTCGCTAGTGTAATAGATACTGGTACAAGTTCTTTTTTAAAATATTCAATTGTTTCTTTATATGTTTGGTAAACTAAATTATTTTCAAAGTCGTTATAAACTCCAAATTGATGTAGGGAAAATGAGTCAGCTTCTTCAATCTTAAATTCATTGTACAGTCCTACTGATAATCCAACTGTGTCAAAACCTACTCCAAGATTTGCACTAGTAGCTGGTACTTTTATTATCATCGATATCACCTATCACTTTCTTGAGGAAATCAAAAGCATCTTCTTTTTTCAATTCATTTTTAAATTTCGAAGTTGTTAATGTTTTTAATATTCTATCATCAAATGGTGCATTCGTATAATTTGATAACGTCTTGATATCTTCTGTAAGATTACTTTGTTTTAGATCCAGTGCCTTTAATACTGAATCAGAGAACTTATAAGGCGAAGCTGTCGATACAATCACAGTATAAGAATCATCTAGTTTCTCTTTTTTATATTTACTATAAACTGCTTTTGCAACAGCAGTGTGTGGATCAATTAGAACTCTGCTAGTTTGAAATTCCTCTTTGATAGCAGCTAAAGTTAAATCTTCAGATGCTGAACCAGAGAAAAATAGTTTCTGATATAGAACTTCAAACACTTTAGTTAAGCCATCTATCGATAATTCCTCCATCTTTGAATTTACCAACTCATAATTCCCTTCAAGTAATTCATATATATAACGTTCTAAGTTTGAAGAGATGATAATATCCATAGAGGGAGACATAGTTTTATGTAATTCTCTGTCCACCTTGTAAATGCCAGTTTCAAAAAATTGATGCAATACATCGTTCTCGTTTGATGCAACGATCAATTTATTAATAGGAACTCCCATTTTTCCTGCTAGGTGCGCAGCATAGATATTTCCAAAATTTCCTGTTGGAACGCAAAAATTTATTGGTTCCTTATTATCAAAATTCACTTTTCCATTTTCAACGAGTTGTAAATATGAGTAGATATAATAGACTACTTGCGGAATAATTCTACCGATATTAATCGAGTTTGCACTCGTTAGTTGTACATTTTTTGTTTTGATACTTGTAAAAAGTTTTTTAACAATATTCTGACAATCATCAAAATTTCCTTCAACTGCATACACGTGTAATTTATCACTTTTAAAGTTATTCATTTGTAATTCTTGGAACTCAGATACCCCCACTGTAGGATAAAGCACTATAACATGATCATTCTCTAATCTACTAAATCCAGCTAACGCTGCACTCCCAGTATCGCCACTTGTGGCCGTTAATACTAGGTTTGGTGTATTTACATTATTGATCTTTTTTGCTTCTTCAACTAGTTTTGGCAAGATAGATAATGCCATATCTTTGAATGCAAAGGTCGATCCATGATAGAGGTTTAAATATGCAAAATCATTTTGATATTCTAGTGTAACTGGTGAAGGTATAAATAAAGAATCATTATAAGTAGTGGTAATGATTTTTTTGATGCTATCAATACTAAAATCAGTTAGCAACGTACAAAAAACAGCTTCAGCTACATCTTGATAACTTTTTCCTAATAGGGAAGCCAAATCTAGTTGCTTTACTATGTCAAACACATACAATCCGCCATCTTTAGCTAATCCATCTAAAATGGCTTGTGAAGGTGTTTCGACGATGTTTTTTCTTGTACTTTTTACCATAAAATCTCCTCGTTTACTTCAGTTTGAATTGATATGGTGTAATCTGATATACATAATAGTTAATCCAGTTTTGGAAGAGCAAGTTTGAACTTGCTCTCCATCTATTAACTGCTTTTTTGTTTTCTGTATCGATAAAATAGTTGATTGGTACATCAATTTGCTTTCCTTTCGAAAGGTCACGATAATATTCTGTTTTCAATGTATCAGTGTCATATTCAAAGTGCCCACTGATAAATAACAGGCTCTTATCTTTGTTTGATAATCCGTAGTAATCACCATCAATCCCTTTCATTATAACATTTAGTTGTTTCTCTTTGTCGATATCTTTTTTATCAAATGAGAAATACCTTGATTGAGGTGTGTAAAATACATCATCAAATCCTGTGAATAGGTCGTCAGTAAGGTCCACAGTTGTTTCAAAGACACCAAATTTCTTCGTCTCTAATAGTGATTTTTCTATATTGTAAAAGTGTTTTAATGCTGCGATTGCTCCCCAACATATAAACAAGCTTGATGTAACATTAGTTTTGCTAAACTCAAATACTTCACATAGTTCATCAAAATAGTCAACATCTTGAAATTCAACATGTTCAAGCGGAGCACCAGTTACTATCATTGCATCGTAAAACTTGTGTTTTATTTCAGACAATGAGTTAGCATATTTTTTTAAATGTTCCTCTGATTCACTTTTATATTTGTGTGTTTCAAATTTAACAAGATCTAAATCTACCTGTAAAGGAGAGTTAGCTAATAGTCTCATTAACTGAATTTCAGTTGTTACTTTGTCCGGCATTAAATTAACAAGTAATACACGTAGTGCTCTTATATCTTGGCTACATGCTCGTTCATCATCCATCACAAAGATACCTTCTTGTATCAGTTCCTTTTTTGCTGGATGATCGCTACGAATTATTATAGGCATTTCTGAAATGCTTGTTTGAAGTCATCAATGATGTCTTCAATATTCTCTAGTCCTACTGTTACTCGGATAAAGTTATCTGAAATTCCTGCTGCTTTTAATGATTCACTACTCAACTGTGAATGAGTTGTACTAGCTGGATGAATAATTCCAGTACGTACATCTCCAAAATGAGCCATGATATTAACTAAATTTAAACTATCTGTAAATTTTTCTGCTTGTTCACGGTCACCTTTTATTTCAAATGAGACAACACCACTTGCTCCATCTTTTAGTATTTTTTTAGCTAAATCATACTGTTTATTTGACTCAAGTAAAGGATAATAAACTTTTTCTACTTGATCGCTACTTTCCAAGAATTTGGCTAGTTTCAATGCATTGTCACTAGTCTGTTTCATACGTAATGGTAATGTTTCAAGGTTTTGATTTATGATATATGCACTAAATGGTGCTAAGTAATTTCCAAAGTCTCTTGTGTATTGTGTTCTTGCTTTGATTAAGAATCCTAAATTACCAAATGCTTTTGTGTAAGATACACCATGATATGAAGGATCTCCCTCCAATAAATCAGGGAACTTACCATTACCAAAGTCATACTGACCACTATCAATAATGAATCCTGCAAGAGACGAACCGTGTCCATCAAAATACTTCGTTCCTGAATGAATTACGATGTGAGCACCATCCTCAAAAGGTCGATACAAAGCAGGTGTTAAAAGCGTGTTATCTACTACATATGGAATGTTTGCTTTGTTTGCTACTTTTGCAAATTTAGAAACATCTGTCAATGTTAAATCTGGATTTGCAAGTACTTCACTAAAGATAATTTTTGTATTGTCTTGTACAACATCTAAAATTTCCTCGTAACTTGCTTCAGGATCTATAAATGTTGTTGTAATCCCATATTTTGGTAATGTAAAGCTTAATAAGTTATATACACCACCATAAATTTTAGCAGATGATACTATATGATCACCTTGTTTACATAAGTTAAAAATAGTGTTAACCGTTGCTGCATGTCCACTACTTGCTGCAAGGCATCCTACACCACCTTCTAGTAATGCAACTTTTTCTTCTAAGTACGATACAGTTGGGTTACTGATTCTTGAGTAAATGTGTCCTGCTGCTTGTAAACTAAATAAATCAGCTAAATCTTTACTTGTATCGTATGCGTATGTTGTATTTTGGTGTACGGGTATAGTTGTATATTGACCATTATCTGGTTTAAAATTTCCTCTCACTGCGATTGTTTCTTTTTTCATGTGTCATTTCTCCTTTTATTTTTTATTTAGAAGATTTGCGATATTATTACAGATTTTGACAGCACTTTGCGCATCTTTTGCGTAATAGTCTGCATCAATTTTCATCGCATACTCTTCTGTTAGAACTGCCCCTCCAACGATAATATATATATGTTTTGAAAAATGAGATCTTATTTGCTCGATAATTGTTTCCATATTTTTTACAGTAGTTGTCATTAAGGCACTTAGTCCGACAACACTTATATTATGTTTTTCCATAGCATTGATGATTTCATTACAATTCACGTCTCTTCCAAGATCATAGATTTCAAAGCCGTTATTTTCTAGTAACGTTTTTGTAATGTTCTTTCCAATATCATGAATATCCCCTTTTACCGTAGCCAAAACTAATTTCCCACGGTATGAGATTTCACCTTGTTCTTTTTTCATTACACTCTTTAAGTATTCTAAACAATAACTAGAGGTATCGGCTGCTTGAATTAATTCCGGTAAGTAAATTTGTTTTTTCTCAAATTTCTCACCAATCTCAAATAGAACCGGTATGATGATGTCATCGATAATCGTTGACGCCTCCATACCGCTGAGCATCCGCATGGTCTCCTCTAGTGCATACGATTTCAATCCGTTTGTAATTAAATATTTAATGTCTTTACTTTTTACTTCTTCAGATTCTATTTTTTTAATTCCTTGATTTAATTTAATGTAGTTAATCGCATTTAAGTCTTCTCCATTTAAGACTTTAAATGCGCGAATCATTTCCATTACATCTTTATGCATTGGATTCAAGATAGGAGCGCTTAATCCATAAGAAAGCGCCATATTAATAAATGTTTTATTAATTAATTTTCGTTCTGGTAATCCAAATGAAATGTTTGACACACCTAAAATCGTATGGTGCCCCATTTCTTCTTTTATATATTTCATTGCTCCGAGAGTCTCGAATACTTGTGATTGCTCAGCAGAGACAGTTAATGTCAGTGCATCAAACAAGATTTGAGATGGCTCGATGCCATGTTTTTTTGCTTCTTTAACAATGTTTTTCGCAATTTCAATTCGTTTTTCTTTGGTCTTAGGTAATCCATCTTCATCTAATGTCAAGCCTAGAACTAAACAACCGTACTTTTTGACAATTGGAAGGATTCCATCCAAACTTTGTTTTTCCCCATTTACACTATTGATAATTGGCCTTCCGTTATAATAGCGACAAGCAGCTTCAATAACGTTAGGATCTGTAGAATCAATCTGAAGTGGGGTTGACACAATACTTTGAATCGATTTAATTGCTGAAATCATTGTGTTAACTTCATCAATTCCTGGTACTCCCATGTTTACATCTAATACAGTAGCACCATTTTCAACTTGTTGCACTGCATCATGTAAAACACTATCAAAACTACCAGCTTTGATATCATTCCTCATTTTTCTTCGCCCTGTTGGGTTAATTCTCTCACCGATGATGACGATTCCATCATCAAAATCAACTACTTCTGAATAGCTAGATATAGTAGTTCCAAGCGGTGTATATGTGTGATTATTTTTCTTACCTTTAAACGCGGTAGATAACGCATTAATGAATTTTTCATCAGTACCGCAGCATCCACCTAAAATGGTTGCTCCATTTTGATAGAATATATTCATATATTCCATATATGTTTCAATATCTAAATCATAGTATGTATTTCCTGTTTCATCAATCTTTGGCAATCCTCTATTTGGCTGTACGATTACTGGGATTGGTGAGTAATCCGTTAGTTCTTGGATAATACGCTGCATTTCTTTTGGTCCTAAACTACAATTTACTCCTAGTGCATCCACACCAAGTGAAGCGATTGAAGTGATAAAAGCTAATGGATCAGTACCAGATAATGTTTTACCAGTATCATCGAACGTCACTGTACAAAAGATAGGTAAATTCGTATTTTCTTTCGTCGCTATGATTGCTGCTTTTAGTTCATAAATATCGTTAAACGTTTCAAAAAGTACAAGATCAGCACCAAATTTTTCTGCATACACTACTAACTCTTTGTAAACTGAAACCATTTCATCAAAAGTAACACTACCGATTGGCTCAATCAGTTTTCCTGAAGGTCCAATGTCAAAAGCTGTGTAGGAAGGATCAACCTTTTTTACACAGTCTATTGCGGCTTTTACATGATCTTTAATCGAGTATTTCGTTTCATCTAACTTAAATCCATTGATTCCAAAACTATTTGTTGTAATGATATCAGCACCAGCATCTTTGTATTCCTGATGAATGGCTGTTATTAGGGTTGGATGAGTAATGTTTAAGTCTTCTAATACGATGGGAAGCGAGACACCAGTTTGGTGTATTTTAGTTCCCATTGCTCCATCAACAATCAATACTTTGTCATAAATGGCTTTTTGTATCATAGTGTACCTCCATATAGCTTTCTGCAAGGTATTACACATTCATCACAGTCGCATATGATGTTTGTTTTTTGTTGTTTTTTGATTGTTAATCCAATGATTGCAGTAACAGTCTTACGTGGTATCATTAGATTTGATTCAGTTAGTTCTACACCCATTTTTTCTAATGATAAAATGCGGTAGAACTTTTTTTGTTCTTCTAAAGCTAAATCTCCATATCCTGGTGAGTATCGTGAAGTACTATAGAGATTTGTTTCTTGTTCAAACTGTCTTGATAACTCGTCACAGATTGCTTCAACGAATGCTGAACCACAAGCATCATAGATCATCGCTTTAAGTGCATCAGTTCGTTGATACAAACTGAGTTTTCGTTCAAATTGAGTAGATAAACTAACTCCTAAGAAGACCGCTTTATCACATTCCCTTAGGAAGGAAGCTAAGTCTGTACTTACAAAGGATATATTGTTGTTGATGGTTACTGAATCCTTTGTAACACTGATGTCTTTGAAGATGTAGTTGTATTTATAATTTAATGATTCTACTTCTACCATTAAAGCATCTATTAACGCTTCTATTGATGGTTTAATGGCAGATGTATTGTATCGCATATAGTGAAGCACTTCTTGTTTAGGAATTGTTATTTTCATCATCAATAAATCCTAAAATATGTTTAATTCCTTTTAATATTTTTCGATAAATACTAGGTTTGTTCATAATATAAAGGTGGACTCCTTGTACATCATGAACAATTAAATCGATTATTTGATTCACTGCATATGCAATACCAGCTTCTTCTAATGCTTTCGGATTGTCTTTGAACTTGTCCATTATCATGCGTAATTCAAGTGGAATTTTCGCGCCACTGATCGATGTAATCTTATCAATTTGACGTTTGTTAGTTACAGGCATTATACCACATGAAATTGGAACATTAATCCCTCTTTTCTTACATTCATCTCTAAAATAGTAAAAATCTTTATTATCATAGAATAATTGTGTAACGAGAAAGTCTACTCCACAATCTACTTTTTGTTTTAAGTAATCCATGTCTGCATCTAAACTTAGTGCTTCTAAATGTTTTTCTGGATAACATGCTGCACCAATGCAAAGATCTTTATCTTGAATATACTCAATTAAATCGCTAGCATATTCAAACTCAGAATCATCGTTTAATTGATCTCCTCTTAGTGCTAGTACATTTTTAATATTAAATGTAGATAACTCATCAATATAATGGGTTATTTTTTCTTTTGTCATGCTATGTGCAGTAAAGTGAATAAGAGGTTCTACTCCTTTACTTTTGATAAGTTTTGATATTTCAACACTTCGATGTGATGCTTTACTTTGCAAAGCACCATACGTAATCGAAATAAAGTCCACTCCTAAATCACTGATTTCTTCAATGATTCCATCAAGATTGTTTAGTTGTTTCGTTTTTCTAGGAGGAAATAACTCCGTAGAAATTACTGTTTTCTTTTGTTTATACAAGTCTTTAATATACATAGATATCACCTCTTACACTATGTTACGACATTATTTCTTGGTTCAGCACGCATAAATCCTCTAATGTTTAAACATACTTCCTCCACCACTTTGTTTCGAGCTTCGATAGATGCCCATGCAATATGTGGTGTTATGAGTAGTTTTGGGTTTGAAAGCACAGGCAATAATGCAGAATCTGAAGCCATAGGCTCTACCTCTAACACATCTAGAGCAACTCCTGCTAAATGACCTTCTTGAAGCACTTTCGCTAAAGCTATTTCATTGATAATAGCACCTCTTCCGACATTTATCAAGTAACAATCAGCTTTCATTGCTAATAAATCATCATAATCAATCAAATTACGCGTATTTTCATTTAACGGTGCATGAATGGAAATGATATCACTTGTTTGTAGTAATTCTTTCCATGTTACTTGTTTATAGTCTTTATTGTTGTTATTACCACTAGTCGAATAATACTGAACTTCTGCTCCAAATACAGTTGCTATACTTGCTACTTTTTTACCAATATTCCCAAAACCAATGATTCCCCACTTTTTACCAGCAATTTGATGGAATCTTTTACCAAAGTGAGTAAACATTGAATCATCAACGTATTTCTCTTGTTTTACATAGTTGTCATAATACGGTAGTTTTTCATATAGGTATAACAGTAATGCAAATGTGTGCTGGGCAACACTATCAGTAGAGTACCCAGCTACATTACTTACAATAATACCTTTTTGCTTGCAGTAGTCTAAATCAATATTGTTTGTTCCTGTCGCAGTAACACATATTAATTTTAAGAATGCTGCATCTTTTAAATTGCTTTCGTTAAGTTGAATTTTATTCGTCACAATTATATCGGCATATTTGATGCGCATTGAGATTTCTTCTTCACTTGTTTGATCATATACTTTTACTTCACCAAATTGTTCTAGTGATGATAACGAAACATCGTTACCAAGTGTGTTTGAATCAAGGAATACTATATTCATCTATCTTACTCGATTGAACTCGATCCCATTAAATAGGTGTCGATTGCTTTTGATGCTAGTTTTCCTTCTTGTAATGCCCAAACAACTAGGCTTTGGCCTCTTCTCATATCGCCAGCAAAGAATATATGATCTTTTGCACTATCAAAATCGAGTGTGTTTGCATTGTGAATACGTTTATTAAGCTTTACGTCAAAGTCCTTTAAAATCTCTTCTTTTGGTCCTACGAATCCAATGGCAATTAATACAAGGTCCGCATCGAGTACTTTTTCAGAACCTTCAACATAATTCAGATTAAACTTACCTTTCGCATCTTTAGTCCAATTTACATCAACCGTTTTTACTGCCGTTACATTGCCTTTTGTCCCTACAAATTCAGTTGCAGTGGTTAAGAAGTTTCGAGGATCATTCCCAAATACATGAATTGTCTCTTTTTGTCCGTAATCCACTAAATCCGTTTTTGGATACTCAGGCCATGGATTAGCAGTTTTGTTTCGCAATTCTTCTTTCTTTGGCATAATTTCTAACTGAGTAATACTTTTAGCACCTTGTCTTATAGAAGATGCCACACAATCAGTTGCCGTATCGCCAGCACCAATAATTACAACGTTTTTATCTTTTGCATTAATGGTTGTTTCAACACCGTCTAAGACATATTTTGTGGTTTGTGTTAGATATTCCATCGCCAAATGTATATTGTTTAAATCTCTTCCTTTGATATCAACATCTCTTGCTTTTTCTGTACCAGTTGCAAGCAATACTGCATCAAATGAATCTTCCAGTTCTTTTGCAGTTACATCTTTTCCAATCTCCGTATTTGTTTTAAATGTAACTCCTGAATCCTCAAGTAGTTTCACACGTTGATCAATATGTTTTTTCTCGAGTTTCATCTGCGGGATTCCATACATTAACAATCCACCAACACGATCGCTCTTTTCATATACAGTGACACTGTGTCCAACATGTGAAAGGTAATGCGCTGCACTTAACCCTGCAGGTCCAGATCCCACAACTGCAATCTTTTTATCTGTTTTTGGACCTTTGTATGGTTGTACAAACCCCATTTCAAAGGCTTTTTCAATAATTTGATACTCAATGTTTTTAATTGATACAGCTTCTAAATGTAATCCATTTGTACAGCCACCTTCACAAGGAGCTGGACAAACTCGTGCTGTAAACTCAGGAAATGGATTGGTTTTTGCAAGTCGTTTATATGCTTGTTCCCATTTTCCTTTATACACTAAATCGTTCCACTCAGGGATTAGATTATGTAATGGACATCCACTTGTCATTCCTCGCAACATTGCTCCACTGTGACAAAATGGAATCCCACAGCTCATACATCTAGCTGCTTGTTTTTGTAATTCTTCTACATCCATCGCAATAATTTGTTCATTCCAGTCCTCTAAACGTTCTTTTACGTTTCTTTTTAAATGAGTCTTACGTTCAAACTCGATAAATCCTGTTAGTTTTCCCATAGTATCACCTCTTTACGAAATTACTTTCTCGAATGCCATACGAGTTGCTTCTTCCGTTTGGTATCCGTCGTTTTCAAACTTCGTAATGTAATCTTTAATTCGTTTAAAGTCTTTTGGAATGATTTTTGTGAAGCGTAATTTTGATGCTTCCCAATCGTCTAATACTTCTTTTGCGATAGTGCTTCCTGTGTATTTTAGATGATTCGATATCAGGTTATGGATTGTATCATAATCTGAATCTTTCATTGTATCTAATAAAATTAATTCTTTGTTGCAGTTTATTTCATCAAAATCTAGTAGATATGCAATCCCACCAGACATTCCTGCCGCAAAGTTGCTTCCAGTTGGTCCAAGTATTACTACTTCTCCACCTGTCATATACTCACATCCGTGGTCTCCAACACCTTCTACTACAGCAGTTACACCACTATTACGTACGCAGAATCGTTCTCCTGCAATACCGTTAATATAACTTTCACCAGATGTTGCTCCGTAAAAGGCCGTGTTACCGATGATGATGTTTTCAGATGCTTTAAATGTGGAACGTTTTGGAGGTTTTACAATAATCTTTCCTCCTGATAATCCTTTACCAAGATAGTCATTTGCATCTCCTTCAAGCATCATACTAATCCCTTTTGGTACAAAGGCTCCAAAGCTTTGGCCTGCACTACCAACAAAATCTAGTAATATGGTATCTTCATCTAACCCTTGTCTACCGTATTTACGTGTTACCAAGCTACCTAAATATGTCCCAACCACACGATCTGTATTGTTTATTTCTAGGCGTACTCGTACACGTTTTTTATCCTCAATTGCCACTTTACATAAATTTTCTAACATACGTTTATCTAACGATGATTCGATTTTATGGTCTTGTGGTTTACTATAATGACGTCCCACTTCACTAGGAGCATATGGCGTATATAATACGTTTGATAAATCTAACTGTGATGCTTTCCAATGAGAAATAACTTCTTTTGTTTTTAGTTTGTCTGTTCTACCAACAAGTTCATCAACAGTACGAATACCAAGACGTGCCATGATTTCTCTCATTTCTTCAGCAACAAAACGCATGAAGTTTACAATATATTCTGGTTTACCAGTAAAATACTTACGTAGTTTTTCATCTTGTGTCGCGATACCTACTGGGCAAGTGTTCAAGTTACAAACACGCATCATTACGCAACCCATTGTGATTAGCGGTACCGTCGCAAAACCATATTCCTCTGCACCTAATAATGCAGCTTTTACTACGTCTACACCAGTTAATAATTTACCATCTGTTTCCAAAACAACACGGTCTCTTAGTTTATTCAGTAATAATGTTTGATGTACTTCTGCTAATCCTAATTCCCATGGTAGTCCGGCATTATAGATACTAGTAACAGGTGAAGCACCTGTCCCACCGTCATACCCAGAAATCAAAATAACATCTGCTTTTCCTTTGGCAACACCTGCTGCTACTGTACCAACACCAACTTCACTTACAAGTTTTACGTTGATTCTTGCTTTTTCGTTTGCCATTTTTAAATCATGTATCAATTGAGCTAAATCTTCAATTGAATAAATATCATGATGTGGAGGTGGTGAAATCAATCCAACACCCGGTGTAGAATGTCTTACCTTAGCAATCTCAGGAAAAACTTTCGAACCAGGTAAATGTCCACCTTCTCCAGGTTTTGCGCCTTGTGCAATTTTAATCTGAATCTCTTCAGCATTTACTAAATAATTACTTGTTACACCAAAGCGTCCAGATGCAACTTGTTTAATAGCGCTATTAATTGAGACAGTCCCGTTGGTCTTTTTAAACCTTCGTTCATCTTCTCCACCTTCACCACTATTACTCTTTCCACCTAGCATATTCATCGCCATTGCTAGTGTCTCATGTGCTTCGATTGAAATAGATCCATAGCTCATTGCTCCACTTTTAAATCGTTTTACAATGTTATCAACTGATTCCACTTCTTCAATTGGAATTGAATCTAGTGGATCAACATTAAAATCAAGTAAATTACGTAATGTGTATACTTTTTCATCATTGATTTTTTTACTAAAATCTTTATATAACGAGTAGTCATTCTCTCTTGCAGAACGTTGTAATAAATAAATGGTTTCAGGATTATAATAATGTTCTTCACCGTTGTATTTATATTGATACGTTCCACCTACTTCAAGAATATCTTTGTTTAAGTTGAACTTTGCAAATGCGCTGTCATGTCGCATTTGGTTTTCTTCTGCAATTTCACGAAGTCCAATCCCCTCTATACGCGATGGAGTGTACGTGAAAAATTCATCGATTACTTCAGGCCTTATCCCAATTGCTTCAAAGATTTGTGCACCATGATAACTTCTAAGAGTAGAAATCCCCATTTTTGTGATGATTTTCATGATTCCTTTCACAGAAGCTTTGATATAGTTTTTCTTCGCATCTTTATACTTCATATCACCAAAGAAATCATTACGAGTTAAATCTTTTAATGTTTCAAATGCTATATATGGGTTAATCGCAGTTACACCATACCCGAATAATGTTGCAAAGTGGTGAATTTCTCTTGCTTCACCAGTTTCAACAATAATACCAACATCTGTACGTACTTCTTTTCGAATTAAATGATGGTGCAAACCTGCTGATGCAAGCAATGCAGGTATAGCAAGATATTCTTCATTTACACCACGATCGGATAATAAGAATAGATTTTTCCCTTCTTCTACTGCACGGTCCACTTTACGGAACATTCTACGCAATGCTTTTTCCATTTCACGTGGTCCTTTATCTTTACGATATAGTAATGATATCGTCTCTGTTTTAAAGTGTTCATTATTGAATTCTTTAATTGTTTTTAATTGCCCATTTGATAAAATTGGCCCATCTAAAATCATGCTTGATTTACTACCTTTATGCGGTGTCAAGATGTTCCCAATACTACCGAGTAATACCGTAGAAGATATTACATTCTCTTCACGTAATCCATCAATTGGCGGGTTGGTTACTTGAGCAAATAATTGCTTAAAATAACTGTATAGAAGTTTTGGTTTTTCACTTAAAACAGCCAGTGGTGTATCTACACCCATCGCTCCAATACGTTCTTTACCTTCTTTTGCCATCGGTAATATAATTTCGTGTATATCTTCAAACGTATACCCGAATGCTTTTTGTAAATAGATTAAGTTTACATCTGCTTTTGGACGTGGTCCAGTTGATGTTTCAAAATCATCAAGCGTAACAATATGTTTTTCATTCCACTCTTTGTATGGTCTTTCACTAGCAATTTGCTCTTTGATTTCATCATCTGGGATAATACGTTTTTGGTTTGTATCAATTACAAGCATTTTACCTGGTTGTAATCGACCTTTTGATTTTATATTTCTAGAGCTTATTTTTAGTACTCCAACTTCTGACGATAAGATAACGTCATTGTCTTTTGTAACGTAATATCGACTTGGTCTAAGACCAGTTCTATCAAGAGTAGCACCTACGATATCTCCATCAGTAAATGCCATTGCAGCAGGTCCTTCCCAAGGTTCCATTAAGAAGTTATTGAATTTATAAAACTCTCTTTTACTTTCTGACATTTTTTTGTCTTTTTCCCATGGTTCAGGAATCATCATCATCATTGCGTGTGGTAGTGATCTACCTGTTAAGTATAAAAACTCTAATGAATTATCAAACATTGATGAATCACTACCTTGTTCATCAATAATTGGAAATACATCATTAATATCATCAAATAAATCAGAATCAATACTCTTTTGTCTTGCTCTCATCCAGTTCACATTTCCGCGAATCGTATTGATTTCACCATTGTGAATCATATACCTATTAGGGTGAGCTCGCTCCCAAGAAGGAAACGTATTTGTTGAAAATCTAGAATGGACTAATGCGATTGCACTTTTAAAATCTAAATCTGCTAAATCAAGAAAGAACTCTCGTAGTTGTAATGCAGTAAGCATCCCTTTATATACAATTGTTTTTGATGAGAGACTTGATACATAAAAGGTCCCACCTTTTGCATACCCTAACGGAATGATGTGTTTTTCTGCTTTTTTACGTATTACATACAACTTTCGTTCAAAATCAATTCCAGCGTCTACACCTTTACGTTTAATAAATGCTTGTAACATAAATGGCATTGCTTTTAAGGCTGTTTCCCCAATTGAAGAAACATTGACTGGAACATCTCTCCACCCAAGAAATTCTTGACCTTCTTCTTCAATAATTTGTATAAATTCTTCTTTTTGTACTTCTCTAAATTCATCATAACGATGTACAAACATATTTGCCACACCGTAGTCTCCAAGATTAGGAAGTTGTATTCCTAACACTTCACATTCTCGTTTAAAAAACTGATGAGGTATCTGGACCGTAATCCCAGCTCCGTCACCTGTGTCTTCATCGGCACCACTTGCTCCACGATGCATCATATTTTCAAGTACGCCAATTGATTGATCGACAACACGATGAGATTTCTTTCCATCAATATTGGCAATGAATCCAATACCACATGCATCATGTTCATATTCTGGATTATATAATCCTTGTTTTTTTACCGGGTATTTCATAATGTTCACCTCTTTGTGATTGATTACTCTTTATATATACTAACAAGTAGACATTGTACATATCTACTTGCAGTTTATTTATGCTAACTCTTCTAAAATAACTTGTACTGTTTCATCCCCTATACGATCTTGTGCTTCTTTTGTAGCTGCACCTATATGAGGAGTTAATGAGATTTTTGGATGAGTGTATACTGCTTCGTTTTTAGTTGGTTCCTCTTCAAAAACATCTAATGCAGCAAACTTCACAGTTTCATTATCTAATGCTTTGACAAGAGCTTTCTCATCTACAGTACCACCTCTGGCTGTATTAATAACAACCATACCTTTGTTCATTTGTGAGAACTCTGCATCTGATAAGTATGCACCGTTTTCTTTAAAGAATGGTATATGCAGACTAATTATATCAGCTTCTTTTAATAATGCTTCTTTTCCAACAAATGTACATTCAGGAAGGTCTTTACTTGCTCCTAAAATATCATCATATATCACTGTCATTCCAAGTGCCATTGCCTTCTTTGCAACACTTTGACTAATTCGACCAAATCCAACTAATCCTAATGTTTTTCCAGCTAATTCAAAACCAGCGTATTGTTTTTTGTTCCACTGTCCGTTTCTCATCGTTACATTGGCGATAAAAATGTTTCTAGCTACCGCAAACATATGACCTATAGCAAGCTCTGCAACTGCATCGCTACTTGAGTTTGGTGTGTTGCGAACAATGATTCCTTTTTCTTTGGCATATGGATGATCTATGTTATCAATTCCAACACCAGCACGAATGATTAATTTTAATTGACCAGTTTGTAATGATTTGTCAATAAGTGGTACTCTAATTTTTGTTGCACTGCGGATAATTATACAATCAACTTCTTGTATTTTTTTCTCTAAATCTGTACCCTCATAATGAGTTGTATCTACATCGTACCCTAGTGCTTCTAACTTCGCTTTTGCACTAGCTGCAATTCCATCATTAGCTAATATTTTCATAGTATCCTCCTATAAGTCCCATAATTCTTCTATTGCTTTTAAGAGCGCAAGAAGATCTTCTTCTTTGCGATCAGCCATATGGGCAATTCGGAATGCTTTTTCTTTCAAAGATCCATATCCATTACTAATCATAAATCCTTTGTCTGCTAATTGTTTGTTTAAATCTCCAACACTCTTACCAGTCGTATTTAAGATAGTAGTAACGGTATTACTCTCATACCCTTTTTCAGCAAACAACTCGAAGTTCTTTGCTCCCCAAGCTCTCGTAATATCAGCCAGTTTTGCATGGCGATCAAAACGATTATCTAATCCTTCTTTAGTTAATATCTTATCTAATTGATAATCAA
The DNA here is from genome assembly GCA_964652375.1 of uncultured Candidatus Izemoplasmatales bacterium. GTDB lineage: Bacteria > Bacillota_I > Bacilli_A > Izemoplasmatales > Izemoplasmataceae > CAZZAP01. The sequence continues at coordinate 40,840 of CAZZAP010000001.1, read as the reverse complement.
GCGCCCACATATGTGGTGTTGATGGTGTAGTAGGATATTGAAAGTCCTTTTGTGCTCTATTTACTACATTAATTAAATCAAGATAAAACCCTCTGTTTTCAACAGTTTTTGCACGTTCAATTGCTTTTTCTGATACACTTGCTACTGCAAGTCCAGGAGGAAGTCCTAAACATTTTTGTGTAGAAGCTAAACAGATATCAATTCCACACTCGTCTACTTCTATTTTGGCACCACCTAATGAACTTACTGCATCAACTAGAAATACTACGTCAGGATATTTCTTTACTACTTCACCGATTTCTTTTACCGGATTCATAACACCAGTTGATGTTTCATTATGTGTAACAGTCACAACATCGTATTTTCCAGTTTCTAATGCTTCTTCAACCATTTTTGGTGTAGTTGGAGAACCCATTTCACTTTTATATACATCTGCAGGAATATTATTTGAAGTTGCCATCTTATACCAACGGTCTCCAAATGCTCCTACACTAAATACGGCCGCACGTTTCTTTGTACAAGAACGAATTGCCATCTCCATGATTCCACTACCACTTGATGTTGATAGTATAATCAAATTCTCTGTGTACATTAATTGTTGTAATTTTTTTGAGATGCTTTCTTGAAGATTAGACGCATCTTTACTTCTATGAGCAATCTGCGTTGTCGCTAATTTTTCAAGTACATCTTGGTCTACATCTGTAGGTCCAGGGATAAATAGTTTCAAACTCATGTGGTCCATCCTTTCGTTAAACAAGATAATTATTTCATAGTTTTATTCTATATTATTTTTCACATAATTAACAATTTTTTTTCGTGAAAACATTTTCATCTATGAATTTTGCATATAATGTATATAATAGGATTAAATAGCGATACAAATTTTCTTTCAAAGGATGTGTAACTATGAAAAAACGAACTTCATTATTATTATTAGATATCTTAATTTTGGTCATATTGTCTAACAGTACATATGAGTCTTTTTCATGTAACACACAAGCAAAGTAAGTGTGTATCAAAATCTAAAAAATTTCAAAAATCAAAATGAATTGAAAAATTAGATAATGAAAAGACTCATAATGTAACAGTTATGAGTCTTTTTTTTAAAAAAACGAAAGGGTGATTTTATGAATGGTGCAACAATATTATTAAAAAGTTTAGAAAAACACAATGTAAAAACAGTATTTGGGATTCCTGGAGGGGTATTACTGAAGTTGTATGATGAGTTGAAAAATTCTGACATCGAGCACATCTTAACAAGACATGAGCAAGGTGCAATACATGCTGCAGATGGATATGCACGTGTAACTGGAGAAGTAGGTGTATGTATCGCAACAAGTGGACCAGGTGCTGCAAACCTAATCACTGGATTAGGAAATGCGTTATCTGATTCTACTCCGATCATTGCATTAACTGGACAAGTTAAATCTGCGTTACTTGGAAAAGATGCATTCCAAGAAATTAACACAGTAGGCTTGAGTCAAGCAGTAACAAAACACAACTATATAATAAAGGATGCAAAAGAGATTCCAAGAATCGTTGACGAAGCATTCTTAATTGCAACAAGCGGAAGACCAGGACCAGTCTTAATTGATATATGCGCTGATGTTTACTTCCAAGAAGTAGATGAACGTTTACTAGAAACATCACAAATACCTGATTACATACTGAAGAAATTTAGTAAACCGTTTGTAAAAGACAAAAAAATAGATAAAGTAATCAAAGCATTAAACAAAGCAAAAAAACCACTATTATTAGTAGGGAACGGGGTAAACCTTAGTCCAGGTGCTCCACAATCACTACTGCAGCTTGTAAATAAGTTGAATTTAATGGCAACAAACACATTACATGCAAAAGGTGTGTTAGATGAGGATCATCCTAATAGCCTTAGAATGCTTGGAATGCATGGTACGTTTGAAGCAAACTATGCAATTCAAAATTGTGACTTATTAATTAACATTGGATCTCGTTTCGATGACCGAATCACATGTAATGTTGATCACTTCCTTGAGAAGTGCGAGTACATTGTTCACTGTGACATTGATGCTTCAGAATTCAGCAAAAATGTTCAAACTGATGTTGCAGTTCAAGCTGATGCAAATGATTTCTTACAAGCATTACTACAAAATCTTGATCGTATTGATCAAAAAGATTATACAGCATGGAACAAAGAAGTTGTTTCAAAACGTAAAGGTGTAAATGATAAACCAAATCAACATGTACACCCAATCTTAATTTCAAAAGAAATCAACAACCATATTGATGAAAAAACAATCATTGTTACAGATGTTGGACAACATCAAATGTTCGCTGCACTCTATATGTATCCAAGAAGTAATCGCCAGTTTGTATCAAGTGGTGGACTTGGAACAATGGGGTACGGACTTCCAGCTGCTGTTGGTTCAGCATTTGCGAAGAGAGACAATAATGTCATTTTAGTTACTGGTGATGGTTCTTTCCAAATGACATTCCAAGAACTAGCATTATTAAAAGAATATAACCTAAATGTAAAAGTTGTTATTTATGACAATAACTGTCTAGGTATGGTAAGACAGTGGCAAGAGTTATTCTATGATGAAAACTATGCTGAGTCACTATTTACTGGAAATCCTGATTGGAAACTACTTACAGCTAGCTATGGATTAGATTTTGTAAGTATTAGTAAAGAAGAAGATATTGATGTATTCAAAAAAGCATTAGATAAGAAAGGACCAGTTGTGATTGAAGTGAAGATTGATGCTATGGCTAATGTATTCCCAATGGTACCATCTTCAGAGTCACTAACGAATATACGAGGTGAATAATATGGAAAAGCAAAGAGTAATCGAAATTAAATGTGTAAACTCAACAGGTGTATTGAATCGAATCACTGCATTGTTCTTCGCAAGAGGAATTAGTATTGACAGCATTATGTCATGCGAAACAAAAAAAGATAACGAATATGTCATTTTTGTTGAATTAACATACGATTGGAAAGTTGTAGCATTTATTTGCCGCTTATTAAAAAAATTGGTTGATGTCATTAATGTAAAAGACATCACAGAAGAAATTCATACTGAAACACAATTAACATTGGTAAAAGTTAAATGTACAAACAAATTAGAGTGTACAAAACACTTCGAAGATTTCAACGTTGAAGTAATTAACGAAAAAGATGGCAAGTTCTATATCGAATTTGCAAACTCAAAAGAAAAAACAGAAGCATTTGTACAAAAATTACATAAATTAGGATCTGTAAAGTATTTAAAATCTGGAAGAATGTTCCTGAAATAGGGTGATATATATGAAAACCATCAAAATATTTGATACAACCTTACGAGATGGTGAACAAACCCCCCACGTCAATTTCTCACTTGAAGATAAAGTTAAAATCGCAAAGCAACTTGAGAAATTAGGCGTCGACGTAATCGAGGGAGGTTTTGCAATCGCATCTCCTAAGAACAAAGAAGCACTACAGGCAATCAGTAGAGTCTTAAAAACATCTACACTTTGCTCTTTAGCCAGAGCAACAAAAGGTGATATTGATGCTGCATATGATGCAATCAAGGAAGCAAAGCACAAGTGTATTCATACCTTTATCGCTACTTCACCAGTTCATATGAAGTACAAACTAAAGATGGATGAACAGCAAGTATTAAAACGAGCAATTGACGCAGTAACATACGCTAAGACACTTGTTGATGATGTAGAATTTTCTGCAGAAGATGCAACAAGATCAAATAAAGATTTCTTAGTTAAAATCTTTACAGAAGTAATCAAAGCAGGTGCTACTACATTGAATATTCCTGATACAGTTGGATACACTATTCCTGAGGAATATTACCAGCTAGTTAGTTATATTATCGAGAATACTCCTGGTATTGAAAATGTAACCGTCTCAGTTCATTGTCACAACGATTTAGGACTAGCAACTGCAAATAGTTTAGCTGCAGTTAGAGCAGGTGCTACACAAATTGAATGCACGATAAACGGAATTGGCGAACGAGCAGGAAATACGGCTCTAGAGGAAGTTGTTATGGCGCTTAAAACCAGAAAACAACTCTTCCAAGACAAAAGCACAAACATTGTGACAGAGCAAATTATGAAGTCTTCTAAATTAATTAGTTATTTAGGAGGAATCAACGTACAACCAAATAAAGCAATTGTTGGTAAAAATGCCTTTTCACATGAATCAGGTATCCACCAACATGGCGTATTAGAAAACCCTGAAACATACGAGATTATTGATCCAAAAAGTGTTGGTGTTCAAACCAATAAAATCATACTTGGTAGTTTGAGCGGTCGCCATGCATTTGTAAAACGATTAAACGATTTAGGTCTTCAATTAGAAGAAGATAAAATCAATCAACTATTTGTAGAGTTTAAGAAACTTGCAGATACCAAAGAGGAAGTATACGATGAAGATCTACTTGTTCTAGTAAATGGTATTGATGATAAGTCACTTTACAACAAAGTAAAACTAATCAAATATGACACACACAAAGAAGACGATAAAACATATGGTGAGATTTCCCTCTTAATTGATGGAAACCTAATCAAACAAGACGCAGTTGGTGTAGGACCAGTAGACGCACTATTCACTGCAATCTCAAAAATATTTAAAGAAAAATTCAAATTAGATAAGTATCAACTAGACGCAATCACTGGTAACACTTCTGCTCTTGCAAATGTTCGAGTAACGTTATCTTCAAACAATGAAACGTATGTTGGCCGAAGCCATAGTACTGACATTATTGAGGCGAGTATCTTCTCTTATCTAAACGCAATGTTAGGAGTGGCTCATCTTGAAAATTGAACTATTTGATACAACATTAAGAGACGGTGCTCAAGCTAGAAATGTTTCTTACAGTTTGAAGGATAAATTAAATATTGTTGAGATATTAGATACAATTGGGATGACTTATATTGAAGCAGGGAATCCTGGTTCAAACCCAAAAGATGTAGAGTTTTTTGAAGAACTTAGCAAAAAGAAACTACAACACGCAAAAATCGTTGCATTTGGATCAACTAGATTCAAAAATACAACATGTGAAGAAGATACATTACTAAACCTTCTTGCAGATACGTTTACCGAATATGTATGTATTTTTGGAAAAGCCTGGGATTTCCATGTAACGGATATTATCAAAGCAACACTTGATGAAAATTTAACTATGATTCAGGAAACAATCCAATACTTAAAAAGCAAAGGGAAAGATGTCTTCTTCGATGCAGAACACTTCTTCGATGGATACAAAAACAATCCTACCTACGCTATGAAAGTACTTAAAACAGCCGTTGAAGCAGGAGCTTCTAGAGTGATTCTATGTGATACAAATGGTGGATGTTTCCCTGATTTTATCAAAGAAGTAACCAGTGAAGTTGTCACTACACTCCCAAATACTATTGTCGGTATTCATGCCCACAATGATACAGGATTGGCTGTCGCAAATTCACACGCATCCATTGATGCAGGAGCAATGCATGTACAAGGTGTATTTACAGGTTTTGGTGAACGATGTGGAAATGCAAATCTTTCTACAATAATCGCGAATTTAAAGCTTAAAAAACAACTAGATGTTATTACAACTGAGCAGTTAGCTCTTTTAACACCTAGTGCAATTAAATTGACTGAGATATCAAATCTACGACTTAGTTCAGGAATGCCATATGTTGGTAAAAACGCCTTTGCTCATAAAGGTGGAATGCATATCGATGGTGTTTTAAAAGCATCTAGTTCATTTGAACACACCGATCCTTCTACTGTTGGGAACAAGCGAGATATTCTCATCAGTGAAGTGAGTGGAAAATCAGCAATTTTAAAACATGTACAAAAGGTAAATCCATCGTTAGAAAAATCTTCAAAAGAAACAAGAAAAGTAATGGATACAATTAAAGAACACGAGCAACAAGGATATCAATTTGAGCTTGCGGATGGCAGCTTGGAATTATTGGTAAATAAAGTACTTGGAAATTATACTCCTAGTTTTGGTTTACTATATTATGAAGTTCGAGATATCTCATCAAATGGTTTCTTAGTACTTAGTACAATTAAAATCGAAATCAATGGTACAGAGAGATTAATCTCACAAGAAGGTAAAGGTCCAATCCATGCATTAGATAAGTGTTTAAGAGTAGTACTTGAGGAATTCTTCCCAATACTAAAATCGCTTAGCTTAGAAGACTACAAGGTACGAGTACTTGATTCTGATGAAAAAACAGATGCAGGTGTACGTGTTGTTATAACAACAACAGATGGAAAGGATACATGGAAAACAATTGGTGTAAGTCACAATGTAATTAAGGCTAGTTTAATCGCACTAATTGATTCGTTCGAATATAAATTATTAATGAACTAGGAGGCTCTTTATGGGTATGACAATCGTAGAAAAAATTCTTGCAAAACATGCAGAATTAGAATCAGTAAAACCAGGAGATAACATCTGGATTAACGTCGATAATTTATTAACACACGACGTAACAGGTCCTGGTAGCATCCAAATCTTCAAAAGAGAGTTTGGAGAAGATGCAAAGGTATGGGATAAAGATAAAGTTATCATTATTCCTGATCATTACATTTTTACAAAAGATAAATATGCAATGCGAAATTTAAATGACTTAAAGGCATTTGCAGAGGAACAAGATTTAACGTACTACTATGAACCATTCACTGATGATTACAAAGGTGTATGTCACGTAGCTATTATGGAAGAGGGACACCTTCTTCCAGGTGAAGTACTATTTGGAACTGATTCCCACACATGTTCTTCTGGAGCATTTGGTATGTTTGCATCTGGTATTGGTAATACTGATGCAGGATTCATCTTAGGAACAGGAAAATTATGGGTTAAAGTCCCACAAACCATGCGTTTTACATTTAATGGTGGATTACCTGAGTATATCATGGGAAAAGACATCATCTTACAAGTAATAAACGATATTGGATTTGATGGAGCAACGTATAAAACAATGCAGTTTGATGGAACAGCAATTAACGGATTAAACATGGAAGAACGTATGACAATCTGTAATATGGCGATTGAAGCAGGTGGAAAAAATGGTTTAATCCCTGCTGACAACACTACTGTGGAATATGTTCGTAATAAATCCTCAAAAAAATTCAATGTGATTGAAGCCGATAAAGATGCAGTTTATTCATTCGAGAAGACATACGATGCATCTAAACTCGAACCAATGGTTGCAAAACCATTCTCTCCTGGTAATGGTGAACTAGCGAAGAACCTAAGTGATGTGAAAGTAACAAGAGCATATATCGGTTCTTGTACTGGAGGAAAAACAACGGATTTCTTCGCAGCTGCTAAAATCCTATACGGTAAAAAAGTGCAAGTAGATACATTTGTTGTACCTGCTACTACGAAAGTATTTGAATCACTACATCAAATCACAATTAAAGGAAAAACACTACACCAAGTTTTTGAAGAAGCAGGATGTGATATTGGATTACCAAGTTGCGCAGCTTGCCTAGGTGGACCAAAAGACACATTTGGTAGAACAAGAGCAGATGAAGTTGTCATCTCAACAACAAATCGTAACTTTGTTGGACGAATGGGCTCAAAACATGCTCAAATTTATTTGGCTTCACCATTAACTGCTGCTGCTTCTGCAGTAACAGGGCACATCACAGATCCAAGAGTTTTTTTAGAAAGTGGTGATCAAAATGAGTAAAATCAAAGGATTAGCTTATGTACTAGGAGATAATATTGATACTGATCAAATTATTCCCGCAATTCACCTTGTATACAAAGTAGAAGGTGAAGAATCAAAAATGTATGGTAAACTAGCTCTTAGTGGATTACCAGAAGACATTATAAAAGAACAACCTTTCATTGAAAATGATAGTTTCACATCTAAATACACTGTCTTAATAGCAGGTAAAAACTTCGGATGTGGTTCGTCTAGAGAACACGCTCCACTTGCATTACAAAAAGCAGGGTTACAGGCAGTAGTTGCTGTTGACTATGCTCGTATATTTTACCGAAATGCAGTAGATGGTGGATTTATCATTCCCTATGAAATTCCTAAATATTTAGGAGATTATATTAAAACTGGAGACGAAGTGGAAATTGATCTAGAAAATGATATGCTTAAAAATCTTTCTACAAAAGAAACGTACTCCCTATCAAATCTAGGTAGCGCAAAAGAGATTATTGAAGCAGGCGGTATCTTCGAATATGCACGTAAGAAAAAACTAATTAAATAGAGGTGTAATAATGGCAGATTTTTCAATATGTTTACTTAAAGGGGACGGAATTGGTCCAGAAATCATCGATGCAACAACAGATGTATTAAAAGTATTAGGAAACAAGTATGGACATACGTTCAACTATACAGAAGCATTAATAGGTGGAGCATCGATTGATGCATACGATAGTCCCTTAACAGATGATGCAATTCAAACATGTAAAAATGTAGATGCAGTTTTACTAGGTGCTGTTGGAGGACCTAAATGGGATAGTATTCCACTAGAGAAACGACCTGAAAGAGGGTTACTAAAAATACGTAAGGAACTAAATGTATATTCGAACCTACGTTTATCAAAAGCATATCCATCTTTGATTGATTCCTCACCACTTAAAAAAGAAATCATTTCAAAAGGGTTTGATGTTCTAATCGTGAGAGAATTAACAAGTGGTATTTACTTTGGAGAACAATATTACACGGATACTGAAGCTTTCTCTAAAATGTATTACAACGAAGATGAAGTAAAACAAATTGCCACTCAAGCATTTGAAGCAGCAAAGAAAAGAAACAACAAAGTAACAAACGTTGATAAATCAAACGTATTAGCAGTATCTAGATTATGGCGTAAAGTTGTTACTGAAGTAGCGAAAGATTACCCAGAAGTCGAATTAGAGCACTTGTATGTTGATTACGCAGCAATGAGACTGGTAACAGACCCTAGTTCATTCGATGTAATTGTTACATCAAACATGTTCGGTGATATCTTAAGTGATGAAGCTGCTGTAATTACAGGGTCGATCGGTTTATTACCAAGTGCTAGTCTTGGTGATGATGGAATTGGTCTATACGAACCAGTTCACGGTAGTGCACCTGACATTTCTGGACTAGGAATTTCAAATCCAATGGCGACAATCTTAAGCGCAGCTATGATGCTTGAGTATAGTTTTGGATTAGATAAAGAAGCTGCTGCACTGGAAGCTGCTGTAGAGGCTGTAATTAGTGCAGGGTATGGAACAAAAGATATCTGTAAAGATGAATCAAAAATTTTAAACACAAATCAAATTGTTGAAAAAATAAAAGAAGAATTGGTATAAGGAGAAAATAAAAATGGCTAAAATTTATACAGTGGATGATTATAATTCAAATGTACTTAAAGGAAAAACAATCGCAGTAATCGGGTATGGTTCACAAGGACATGCTCAAGCACAAAACTTACATGACAACGGATATGACGTAATCGTTGGATTACGAGAAGGATCTTCTACTTTTGCACAAGTAAAAGAAGATGGATTAAAAGCATTACCAATCAAAGAAGCATGTGAAAAAGCAGATTATATTCATGTGTTAATCCCAGATGAACATCATGGGACAGTATACGAAGAGTCTATTGCACCAACATTAGATAGCTCAAAAACATTAGTAGTATCACACGGATTTAGTTTACTATATGAGTTAATTACTCCACCTGCAGATGTAGATGTATTTTTAGCTGCACCTAAGGGCCCTGGACACTTAGTACGTAGAATGTACAAACAAGGAAAAGGTGTACCTGGATTAGTTGCAGTAGGACAAGATTCTTCTGGTACTTGCCTTGATAAAGCACTTGCGTACTCATTTGGAATTGGTACATTACCAGCAGGAGTTGTAGAAACAACAATCAAAGAAGAAACTGAAACAGATTTATTTGGTGAACAAGCAGTATTATGTGGTGGTACAGTAGAATTAATTAAAGCTGGTTTTGAAACTTTAGTTGAAGCAGGATACCAACCTGAAATTGCGTATTATGAATGTCTACATGAACTAAAACTAATCGTTGATTTAATTAACGAAGGTGGATTCGAGCAAATGAGATACTCTATTAGTGATACAGCTGAATACGGTGATTACGTATCAGGACCTCGCATTATTGGTGATGCATCAAAACAAGCAATGAAAGACGTACTTGCTGATATTCAATCTGGTAAGTTTGCAAAAGCATGGATCAAAGAAAACAAAGAAGGTAGACCTTACTTCACAAATAAACGTCAAGCAGAAAAAGATCAATTAATCGAAACAGTAGGGAAAGAATTACGCTCTAAAATGGAGTGGAACAAATAAAATAAGAGAAGGTGATGTTATGACGAAGTTCATACAACGAAAAGAACTCCAAAACATTCCAAAAGATGTTCCGCCATTTGGAACAGTATATACGGATTATATGTTTTCAATGCAATACAATGAGGAAAATGGTTGGCACAACCCAACCATTTCTCCCTATCAAGATATTCTGATTTCCCCTTCTGCTTTAGTTCTTCATTACGCACAAAGTGTATTTGAAGGAATGAAAGCATATCGTAATGAAGAAGGTGGAATCAACTTATTCAGACCACTTGAAAACTTTAAACGATTGAACCGTTCGTTAGAAAGACTCAACATGCCGACACTAGATCCTGAATTTTGTCTATCTACCCTAAAAGAACTTCTTCAAATTGAAGATAAATGGGTATATGGTGAAGAAGGTAGCGCGCTATACATTAGACCCTACGTCTATGCGACTCAGCCAAATTTAGGAGTAAAACCATCTAATACTTATACTTTCAGCATTGTATTACTTCCAGTTGGAAGTTACTTTAGTGGTGAAGTAAAAATATGGGTGGAAGAACAGTTTGTAAGAGCCGTTAAAGGTGGTACGGGTGATGTAAAATTTGCTGGAAACTACGCCGCTAGTTTGCTAGCGATTAGTACCGCAAAACAAAATGGTTATAACGATGTCTTGTGGCTCGATGCTGAAACGAGAACCTTGGCAGAAGAAATCGGTACAATGAATGTGTTTTTTGTCTTAAAGGATAAGGTAATAACACCAAAACTAACCGGTACTATTTTACCTGGAATCACCAGAAAAAGTATTATCGAGATGCTTACATCGTGGGACATTGATGTTGTTGAAAAAGACATCTCAATTGAAGAGTTAAAAACTCTCTACAAACAAGGTGAATTTATTGAAGTATTTGGGGCAGGAACTGCCGCAGTTGTTACCCCAATTACAGAGCTAGTACATCGTGATTTCGCAATGAAATTCACATATGATGATTCATTAACTCTAAGGATAAAGGAAGAATTAGTTGGAATACAACGTGGTAGAAAAGAGGATAAATTCAACTGGATTGAGAAGGTGAAATAATGAAAAGTAACAATATCAAAAAAGGCTCATTAAGAGCACCACATAGAAGTTTATTATATGCAAGTGCATTAAATGAAGATGATCTAAAAAAACCGTTAATCGGTATTGTAAACTCATTTAATGAAATTGTTCCAGGTCACACTCATTTACGCACCCTTGCCGAAAAAGCAAAGTGGGGTGTAATTGCAGGAGGAGGAACTCCTCTAGAGTTCCCATCAATAGCTGTTTGTGATGGAATTGCCATGAATCACATTGGTATGCACTATCCACTAGCAACAAGAGAACTGATTGCGGACTCAATTGAATCAATGATGTTTGCACATCAACTTGATGGAATGGTATTAATTGGAAACTGTGATAAGAGTGTTCCGGGTATGTTAATGGCAGCAGCTAGATTAAATATCCCGACAGTTTACGTTAGTGGTGGACCAATGTTACCAGGAAAACATAACGGTGAAGAAACCGACCTAATTAAAGGTGGTTTTGAAGCAGTTGGTCAATTTGTTCAAGGTGATATTACAGAAGAAGAATTAGAAGCAAGTGCACGTAATGCATGTCCAACATGTGGTAGTTGTGCAGGTATGTATACTGCTAATACAATGAACTGTTTAGCAGAAGCTCTTGGAATTGCATTACCTGGAAACGGTACAATTCCAGCAGTGTATTCACAAAGACAAGTCCTTGCTAAAACTGCAGGATTAACCGTTATGAAACTAGTAGAAAACAACATTAGACCTAGAGATATTATGACAAGAGAAACATTTTTAAATGCTGTTAAAGTAGACATGGCAATCGGAGGATCTTCGAATACTGTGTTACATTTACTAGCAATTGCAAAAATGGCTGAAGTTGAGTTAACGTTAGAAGATTTTAATCAGTTAAGCAGTGTTATCCCAAACATTTGTAAGTTAAATCCTTCTGGTGATTACCGCATCACTGATTTATACGAAGCAGGAGGTATTTCAGCGGTAATTAACCGGTTAATCAAAGCTGATATTTTTGATGGTTCGCAGTTAACCATTAGTGGAGTGACACAAGCACAACGTGTGAAAAATCAACAAGTTAAGAACAATGATGTAATTCGAGAAATAGACAATTGTTATACCAAAACTGGTGGTATTGCAATATTACGTGGTAACATTGCTCCTGAAGGTGCAGTTGTTAAAGAAATTGGTGTTAAGAAAGAAATGTTAGTTCATACTGGGCCTGCGCGAATCTTCGATAGTGAAGAAGCAGCCTACAGTTCTATCATTCTTGGGCGCATCAATAAAGGAGACGTTGTTGTTGTCCGTTTTGAAGGACCAAAAGGTGGTCCTGGGATGCGAGAGATGTTATCACCAACATCTGCAATCAATGGCATGGGTCTAGGCAAGCACGTTGCCCTTATTACAGATGGTAGATTCAGTGGTGGAACCAGTGGAGCAGCAATTGGTCATGTTAGTCCAGAGGCTGCATCAGGTGGACCAATAGGATTGATAAAAGAAGGAGATATCATTCATATTGACATTCCAAATCGTATTCTAGAAGTTCAGTTATCAGACGAAGAACTTAGAGAACGTAAAAAAGATTTTAAAGAAGTGAAGAAAAAACTTATACCAAATTCTTATTTAAGAAGATATGCTCATCTAGTTACTAGCGCATCTACTGGTGCAGTGTTAAAGGATGAGTTCTAAAAATAAAAAAAAGCATAATCGACTGGATTATGCTTTTTATTTTTAGTTAAACCACTTTTCAATTAATGCATCAAGTGTTCCATTTTCTGAAAGTACAATAAGAGCTTCGTTAAACTTCTCTACGTACTCAGAATCTTTTGTAAAGGCAATTGCATTCCCAGTTAAACTATCTAAACTAGAATCCACTACTACTTTACTGAATGTATCATTCGCTTCGATAACTGAATCAGCTACAATACTCTCTACTACAAGCACATCAATCGTACCATTCTTAATTTCTTCAACTACTTGTGTATGATTGTTTCTTGCTTCAACTGTAAAGTTGTATTCTTCTGCTAGTGATGTAGCTAGTTCTTCTTGGATTGTTCCTAGTTGAACACCAACAACTAACCCTTCCAAATCTGCTAAACCTGAAATTGCATCTTCGCTTTCAAATAGGAAGTAGTTTTCTAATCCTGATTCACTATTGTAATATACATTACTAAAATCTACGCTTAACGCTCTGTCTTCTGTTGGCGTAATCCCTGCAATCGCAACTTCATATTGTCCTGATTGTAAGCTACCGATAATACCGTTAAAGTCAACGTCTTTCCATTCAATATCTACACCAACTTCTTCTGCTAGTGCTTCCATTAACTCAATATCAAATCCTGTTAACTCACCGTTCGTATCTACCATTTCATATGGTTCATAACCACTTGATGTTAATACAACAAGTGTATCTTTCTTCTCACTACATCCTGATAATACTGCTACAAATAATACTGCTATAACAACAACTAATTTTTTCATTTAAAATCTCTCCTTTATTTTTTATAATATTTTATTTAAAAATTGTTTAGTACGTTCTTCTTTTGGATTCTCAAAGAATGTTTTGGCATCTGAAGCTTCAACAATCATACCTTCATCCATATAAATTACTTCATCAGCTACTTCTTTCGCAAACCCCATTTCATGAGTTACGATAATGTTTGTTAGACCAGTTTGCGTTAATTTTTTAATTTCATCAAGCACCTCGTTCACCATTTCTGGATCTAACGCACTTGTGGGTTCATCAAACAACATTACATCAGGTTTATTCACCAATGCCCGAGCTAGTGCAACCCGTTGTTTTTGTCCCCCTGATAAGGTATTTGGATACTGCTCTATCTTATCGACAACATTCACTGTCGTCAGCGCACTAATCGCTAATTCTGTGGCTTCTTCTTTAGTCATCTTCTTTACTTTCATAAGTGCGAATGTCACGTTTTTAAGTACATTCATATTTGAAAACAAATTAAATTGTTGGAACACCATACCAACCTTTGCTACAAGGTCCTTGTGATCATAGTCATTAATGCTTTTATTCTCTACTAGGATGTCTCCACTGTTTATTTCTTCAAGTTGATTTATGCATCGTAGCAATGTACTCTTACCACTACCAGAAGCACCGATAATTGCAGTTGTTTTTCCTTTTTTAAATGTATATGATACATTCTTTAAAACCTCTAAATCTCCAAAAGATTTGTATACATTCTTAACTTCTATCATATGCTAATTTCACCTCAACTTTTCTAGCGATCACCGATAATATTTTAATTACTATATAGTAGATAATACCTACAATAATTAAAGGCTCAAAATATCGGTAAATCTGGGATGATACGATTTGCTGTCTACGCATCAAATCTTGAATCCCTAATATACTTACAATTGATGATTCTTTTACCAATGTAATGAATTCATTCATAAGAGCTGGAAATGAGTTTCGAAAGGCAATTGGTAAAATAATATCCTTGTACATATGATATTTACTAATCCCTAGTGCCTTTGCAGCTTCAAGTTCTCCTGGGTCTACACTATTAATACCAGAACGTATAATCTCCGATATGTATGCACCTGAGTTTAAACTAAAGGTAACAAACGCCGCAACCAGTCCTGCAATCTGAAACTCAACATCTAGTCCGAAGAGCCCATTTAATACTTCATTCACTACTTGTGGCAAAGCTAAGTATATAATTGAAATTTGAAGAAGGACCGGTGTACCCCTGAAGATGTCGATATACGCAAGTGCTAGTTTCTTTAAGTATTTGTTTTTTGACATAAGCACTAGAATTATTCCAATCATTGTACCAAATATCGCTGCGATAAATGCAATCAACAATGTTACCCATAATCCTTTTGATAAATATGGTATCCAATCTTTAATTAATTCATATTTAAATAAATTCATAATTTCAACTCCTATATAATAAAAAAAATCGTCCTTAAACAAAGGACGATTTATATAATCGCGGTACCACCTTACTTCTCAATACATATATACTGAGCTCTCGGACCTTTAACGCAGGCATACGTGATTACCTCGCATACGTTCGATAATCAAACTCCCAAGCACGTTCAGAAAATTTCAACTACTGTTTCACACCAACCAACAGTTCTCTTTGCGTTTGTCTTTTTCTTACTACTCTTGTTCATCGTTTTTCACATTATGACACATATTTTTCATTGATACAAGACTTTTTCAAATGAAATTGTTTTCATCATTTGCTTATATATTTATATATAAAAATTTATACTGTTCTATCAAATACAGGTGCTATCTTTTTAAGTGTTGTCATTAATTGATCAAATTTCTTAGGTTTTAAAGATTGTCTACCATCGCTCATGGCATTCACTGGATCATTATGAACCTCAACAATAATCCCATCTGCTCCTACGGCAATTGCTGCCTTTGAAAGTTGCTCAACGTACTCCCATTTACCAACAGCATGTGATGGATCAACGACAATCGGTAAATGACTAATTTCTTTTACAATCGCTACTGCACTTAAATCCAATGTGTTACGAGTATATTTCTCAAATGTACGAATTCCTCTTTCACATAAAATTACCTCTGGATTACCGTGAGCCATAATATATTCAGCACTCATTAACCACTCTTCAATAGAGTTAGAGAAACCTCGTTTAAGTAACACTGGTTTATTTACTTTTCCTAGTTCTTTCAACAAGTCAAAGTTTTGCATATTTCTAGCACCTACTTGGAATATATCAACATATTCTTCAAATGCTGCAATATCTTTAACACTCATTATTTCTGAGATAATTGGCATATCGTATGTTTCTTTTTGTTTTCGTAATATTTGTAGTCCTTCAATCTTCATCCCTTGGAATGAATACGGAGATGTTCTTGGTTTATATGCTCCACCGCGGTACATGTGCGCTCCTGATGCTTTCACTTCTTTAGCAATGTCCATTACTTGCTCTAAAGATTCCACACTACAAGGACCTGCCATCACGACAAATTCTTCTCCACCAATTTTCACACCATCTACATCGATGATAGTATCTTGTGGGTGAAACTTACGATTTACTTTTTTATATGGTTCCGAGATACGTACTGCTGATTCAACAAAATCATAACTATCTAAATCTCTAGGATCTAACTGAGTAGTATCCCCTATAAATCCAAGTACAATATCCATTTCTCCAATGATTTTCTCAATTTGAAAACCACGTTTTTCATATTTAGTAACAAACTCATTAAGTATTTCTTTTGATGCGTCTTTTTTTATTCTTACAATCATTTTTTTATTCCTCCATAAGTAAGGATTTTTTTTATTCTACCACAATCATATATTATTTCAATAGCAGCAACGTAATGTCTGCAATAAAAGCGTTTTTATAAAAAAGTAAAACGTTTTTATACCACTTTCAATATGATGGTTTTTTACTCTTTATTTATGATTTCAGTAATGATACTAGTTCTATGAACAGAAAAAAAATACCATATGCATGACATATGATATTTTACTTTTTAAAATAGTCCTTAATGAATCCTACACTTTTTCGTAAGTTCTCTTCGTCCTTAACCTCAATAACAATATCCGCATTATGAGATTTCGCAAGTTCAATGAAATGCGGTATTTCTAAATCACCGATTGCTAGTTCTTGATGATCATGTTTTCCTATTACATTATGCATATGCATATGTTTGATATCTAACTTATATTTTTGTCGCCACACCTCGTATAACCCATCATTATAGATTACATTATGACCAATGTCATAACAAAATGTGAAATCATCTCTCGCAAGAGCTTTGTAAATTTTTTCCATAAATGGATGAATCGGTACATTTTCAACCATGACTTCAATCCCAAAGGTTGAAAGTACTTCTCTTATTGTAACAAGCGTATTTAGTGTTCTTGGTACATATGTATCATCTGAAGCATACACATAATGTTTTTTACTTCGGATTGTCATATAAGCTCCTGGTTCTAAATGAATGATGATTTTTTTTACAATACCTTCTAGATATTTACCAATCTCTGAAAATGCTTGATATAAGTAATTACGATAATAACGACTCGTAGATGATACATCTACTGTGTCATAGTAATGCATCGTAAAATCAATATCATATTGCTTCTTATACTTAATAAGCATATTTCTAAAATCTTCTGATGGTACACAATACAACATATTTATATTTAACTCAACAAAATCAAGACCTAGCTCTTTTGCCAAGATGATGTTGTCCTCAACATTATCAAATTCCATTAATGTAGGCATTCCTATCTTAATACTCATTAAATCACCCCATTTATATTATTATAAACGATGAAAGCATACTTTAGCTTTGTAAAGTGTTTTCATATGTAAAGAAAGGGTTTTACTTCAAAAAAATACACTCAGATTGTTACATAAAAGTGTATTTTAGTGTGATATATTTTTGTGAATTTAATATCCCTTTATAGAATTCCTATAATGATATGTTTTTATAGTATCTTGATAATTCTGATACTCGGTGACTATCGGATCCAAGAACGATTGTTTTCCCACCTAATTCAATAAATCGATTTACCACTTCTTGCTTTGGATACTGTCTTTTTTCATAATCAAAGCCAGAAGTATTGATTTCGATTCCTTTGTTTTTATCGATTAATACTTGCAGTATTTGATCAATAATTTCTTTGTAATCTTCGTACTCGTAATCACCAAAGCCACTATATCTTGGAATATAATCTAAATGACCTACAACGTTAAACATATCCATTTCACGCACTGCTTCTAGTACTTTTTCAAAGTAGATTGTAAATGCTTCTTTTTTTGTTTTTCCTTCAAAGTACTCTCTTGTATATAAGTCTTTTTTCTCGATGTAGTGAATCGATAAAATAATGTGTTCAAATGGATATCGATTCAGAAATTCATTTATTTTACTTAACATATGTGTTTGATACCCAATTTCAACGCCAAGTGTAAGTACTATATCTCGTGTTGAGTCTTTCACTTGAGTGAACTCTTGAATGTATTTGTCATAATCAATATCATCTTTGAATAAAGGATGAGCTGCATCAAAATCAACGTGATCAGTAAAGACTATTTCCTCTAATCCTAGTTGCTTCGCTCTATTAATATAAGAGGTAAATGTAGCGTCTTTATCAGCATCAGGAGAATAGTTTGTATGAACGTGTGTGTCGATCTTGTAATTTATCATTTTCTTCTTATTTCCAGTTCCTGATAAATATCTTCTATTGAGATACCTTGGTTTACCATTAAGACTAGTACATGATAAAACAGATCACTTATCTCATAAATGGTTTCATCATTGTTGTTTTTTGAAGCAATGATTACTTCTCCTGTTTCTTCAGCAACTTTTTTAAGAATTTTATCTAATCCTTTTTCAAATAGGTAGGTTGTATATCCTTTATCAGGACTACCTTTTTTCGTAATAATTGTTTGATATAACTGACGCAGGACATCTTCATCTAGTTGTTTTTTGCCTATCAAATTTCGGTAAAAGCAGGTGGCGCTGCCTGTATGACATGCAGGACCTTTTTGAGATACAATTGCAAGCAAAGCATCTTGGTCACAATCATATGAAAGTGATTGTAGTACTTGAGTATTTCCTGATGTTTCTCCTTTTTTCCATAATTGCTTTCTACTTCTACTATAGAAGTATAAGTCCTTTGTCTCTATTGTTTTTTGATACGCTTCTTCGTTCATATAGGCAAGCATCAGTACTTCTTTACTATTATATTCTTGAACGATAACAGGGATATTCCCTTCATTATTAAACGTTGGATTCATATGTTAGTACTCCTTTCGGATAGGGATATTGTTTACATCTAATGCTGTTTTTAAATCGATGATCGGAATTGTATTATAGTGAAAAACGCTAGCTGCTAAGTATCCTGATGCATCTGTTATTTTGGCTAAATCAATGAAATGTTCAATTGTTCCAGCTCCTCCTGATGCAATAACAGGAACATGTACGTTTTTTGTGATTTCTTGAATTAATGGAAGATCAAAACCATCTTTAACACCATCTTTGTCCATGGAGTTTATTACAAGTTCACCGGCACCTAGAGCGACTCCTTTTATCGCCCACTCAATCGCATCTAATCCAGTATTGATTCGTCCACCATTTTTGTAGACATAATATCGATTGTTTTCTCTCTTCACATCGATAGATAGTACAATGCACTGACTTCCATATTTTTTTGATGCTTCAAAGATAATGTTAGGGTTAGAGATTGCTGCGGAATTAATGGATACTTTATCTGCACCTTTTCGAAGTACTGTTTGAATATCGTCCAAGGTTTTAATTCCACCACCGACACTAAAAGGAATGTTTAATTCTTTTGCAACTCGTTCGACAAACTCTAGGGAAATATCACGCTCTTCATTGGAAGCAGTAATGTCATAAAATACTAGTTCATCTGCTCCTTCATTTGTATAGCGTTTTGCTAGAGTCACTGGATCGTCAACATCCTTTAAGTTCATGAAATTAGTTCCTTTTACAACTCGACCATTTTTTACGTCTAAACAGGGAATGATTCGTCTTGCGAGCATCGAATCGCCTCCTTTAAATCAAGTGCTTTGATGTATAATGCTTTTCCAATAATTGCCCCATACAAATTATTGGATTGAAGTTCCTTAACATCACTAATACTTGATACGCCACCAGATGCGATTATGTTGATGCATGTATTGTTATTTAGATATATTAACTGTTCAAAATTTGGTCCAATCATCATTCCGTCTTTTGCGATATCTGTTACAACAACAGTATCAACTCCGATTGAAGCTAAGGTATTGATAAAGTCAGTGGTTTTTATATCTGTCGTTGTTTGCCACCCGTTTTTTGTTACATAACCATCTTTGGAATCTAATGAAACAATAATACGATTCTGATATGTAGAAACAAGTTCTTTTAACTCGTCAAACATATCGATAGCATATGTACCTACAATGACACGATTCACACCAAGTTCAAGTAGTTCTTCTATTTTCTCTTTGGAGCGGATTCCACCACCAAGTTGAATCTTTAAGTTCGTGTTCTTGATAATTTCTTGTATTACTTCTTGATTCTTATTCACACCACTTTCAGCTCCATCTAAATCAATAATATGTAGCCATGTAGCACCTTGTTTTTGATAAGACAATGCTGCTTCTAAAGGTTTTATGGTATACGCAGTTTTTTGACCAAAGTCACCTTGTTTTAGTCGTACACATTGCTTGTTTTTTATGTCAATTGCTGGAAATATAATCATTGTATCAGCTCCTTAAGGTTTGATAGTAATTGCAATCCAATTGAACCACTTTTTTCCGGATGGAATTGCATTCCGATAATATTATCTTTTCGAACGATTGCTGGGATATCTGACGTGTAATTTGTATATGAAACAACATACTCATTCATAGGTGCTTGGTATGAGTGAATAAAGTATACGTAGTCACCTTCTTTGATATTTGTAAGTATTTCATCATTGTTTTGGAATATCAACTTGTTCCAACCCATGTGTGGTAAGACATCTTCTGTTTTTATCTTTGTAATAGTTCCGTTTAAAAGCCCTAAACCCTCAGTTCTTTCAAACTCAACACTTTCCTCGTATAACAATTGCATTCCAAGGCATATTCCAATCAGAATTTTACCTTGCTGGACGTGCTTTTTTACAAGTAGATCAAGCCCTAATTTTTTCAAGTCATTTATCGCATCTTTAAATGCTCCTACTCCAGGTAAAATGAGTAAATCTGCATTACTTATCACTTCTTTTTTGTCACTAATGACAGTCTTTATATTCGCTCTCGCAAATCCTCGTTGAACGGATGCTAAATTACCTACTTTATAATCGATAATCACGTTCATGATAATGTTCCTTTGGTAGATGGTAATCTTGTTGATTTTACTTCTTTGGCAACATTAATTGCTCTTCCTAGACCTTTAAAAATCGCTTCTGCTTTGTGGTGATCATTTTGTCCTTTAAGAACATCTATGTGTAACGTCACACGAGACTCCATCGCAAAGGCATAAAGAAACTCATATATATTTTCTAATGATAGTCCACCAATTTGATCACGTTTGAACGTTCCATTAAAATCTAGATACGGGCGATTAGAGATATCAAGAACAACACGTACAAGTGCTTCATCCATCGGGGTTATGGTTTCAGAAAATCTTGTGATTCCAACTTTATCTTGTAAAGCCTTTTGAAACACACTACCTAAGACTATCCCAATATCTTCAACAAGGTGATGATCATCAACCTCTACATCTCCAGTTGCCGTTATTGTTAAATCGATACCACTATATAAACTAAATGCTGTAAGCATGTGGTTTAGAAATGGAATATCTGTTTTTATATCACAGTTTCCAGTACCATCTAAGTTGATTGATACTGAAATATCAGTTTCATTTGTTTTTCTTTTTAATGATGAAGTTCTCATAATAATTCCTCCTTTAAAATGTTATAAATCATATCCATTTGTGATTTTGTTCCAATTGTGATGCGGTAGGTTCCATCTTGAAATGATCGAATTAAAATATCATTTTGTAATAGAACTTGATATAAATCAATATCGGACTCAACAAATACAAAGTTCCCTTTTGATGGGTATACATTAATTGGTAAGGTAGTTAATTTCGCAATAAATTCGTCTCTTCTTTTAATAGTTGAATCTATAAAATCTGTTACTTCTTTGTTATAAGATAATGCTTTTTTGCCAACTTCAATTGTTGCTTGATTAACATTATATGGCAATTTTAAGCTCAGCAAGTCATCAATAACCGATTTGTTCGATACAATATATCCTAATCGGAAAGCGGCTAGTCCATATGCTTTTGAGAATGTTCTTGCAACAATTAAATTATCATAATTATTTACAAGTGAGATGACTGTCTCTGAATCGTATGAGAAATCCATATATGCTTCATCAACTACTAAAATTGATTTTGTATTTGTAAGCACTTTTAACACTTCTTCTTTTGATAGTATTCCACCTGTTGGATTGTTTGGTGTACATAAGAAGATTAATTTTGCATTTGAATCATTTGCCACTTTAATCAATGTGTCCACATTCATTGTGCCATCTGATTCAATTTGCACTTTGAGTAGATTTGCGTTATATATTTTTGAGTAGATATCATACATCGAGAAGCTAGGTGCAAAGGAAACGATGTTTTCAGATTCATTCACATAGGTTTTAACTACTAGTTCAAGTAATTCAGTAGAGCCATTACCTAAAATAAAATTTTCTTTTTCTAGATTCCACTTTTCTGCCAGTTTCAATCGCAATGAATCTCCATTTGCTTCTGGGTATTTTGATGTGTCTTTTTCAAAAGAAACACCATCCTCGAATAAATAATTTGTTGATTCATTCGCACTTAATACAATAGATGCATCTATTTGATTTGGATTATACGGTTTTAGTTCATTTAAGTATTCTTTCTTCATCTTCAAACCTCACTTTAATTGCATATTTATGAGCTGTTAGCCCTTCTGTTTCTCCGAGTCTCATGATGCTATCTTTGTATTGCTTTAACCCATTATATGAAAAATTAATATACGATGTTTTCTTCAAAAAATCATCTGTAGATAAAGGGGAAGAGAATGTCGCGCTACCACTTGTAGGTAATGTGTGATTTGGTCCAGCAATATAGTCCCCAAGCGGTTCAGGGCTATACTCACCGACAAATATGGCACCTGCATTTGTAATTTTTGGAATTAGATCCTCTACATTGTTTACAAGAAGTTCAAGATGTTCTGGTGCAATTGAGTTTACTGCTCGTAGTGCCTCTTCTTCATTATCAACGAGCACGGCATACCCATTATTTAAGATGGCCTTCATAGCTATCTCTTTTCTTGATAATGTATCAAGTTGTAACGTTAGCTCTACATTTACTTTTTCTATTAACGAGGAGCTGTTTGTCACGAGAATTACCCTTGCAAGTTCATCATGTTCTGCTTGTGATAGGAGATCTGCTGCGATGTATCTAGGATTACTAGTATCATCCGCATAAATTAAAATCTCACTTGGTCCAGCAATCATATCAATTCCTACTTTACCAAACACTTCTTTCTTTGCTAAAGCTACATATATGTTTCCAGGTCCAACAATTTTGGATACACTAGGAATGGTCTTTGTTCCATATGCAAGCGCAGCAATTCCTTGTGCTCCACCAACTTTGTAGATTTCGTTTACTCCAGCTACTTTTGCGGCTGCTAAAATAATATCTGATATGTTTCCTTCTTTGTTAGGAGGAGATATCATGACGATTTCTTTTACCCCCGCAACAATGGCAGGTACTGCGTTCATCAATACAGTAGATGGATATGCAGCTGTACCACCAGGTACGTAGATGCCAACTCGATTAATCGGTCTTACCAGTTGCCCTACTGTACTATTTTCTTCTACATTGTATTTGTACTCTGAAATCATTTGCTTTTCATGATATGTCTTTATGTTTTGATATGCAATCGTTAAATCAGTAACTAAAGCTCTATCGATATTGTTGTAAGCATCATCAATTTCTTGTTGTGATACTCTGTAATTTTTTGACTCTACACAATCAAATTGTTTTGTATATTGAATCACTGCTTCGTCTTGATTCATACGAACATTTCTAATAATTTCTTTTACCGTTTCTAGTGCTTTTTCATCTGTTTTATCTCGTGACTGATTCACGATGTTTAGTTCATTTATGGATAACGTTGTTAGCATCTATATCACCTCATTTAATGATTCAATCAAATCATTGATTTCCTTGTTCTTAATTCGATAACTTGCTTTATTGGCAACTAGGTATGATGAAATTGGTAGTACCTCATCAATTACCTTTAGACCATTTGCATGTAATGTTGATCCTGTCTCGTATATATCTATGATTGCATCACTTAGATTTACAATTGGACCTAGTTCAACACTACCATTTAATTTGATTAGCGATACAGCTTGATTAGAAGCTTTGAAATAGTTGTTTGATATAATTGGAAATTTCGTAGCAATGACAAGTTCACCTTGTTTGTCTAGGACATCTTTTGATGTACTAGCTAGAACCATTTTACATCTACCGATTCCTAGATCCAGTAGTTCATACAAGTCTTTACCTGATTCGATTAACGTATCCATTCCATTTATTCCAATGTCACATACACCGCGGTCCACATAAGTTGGTACATCCGTTGGTTTAACAAAATAATATGAGAAATTATTAATCTCATCATCAATGACAAGTTTCCTACCATTTTCTATTTTCGGTACTTTATATCCTGCTAGTTCAAGTAAATTAAATACATCTTTACTTAATCGCCCTTTAGGTAGTGCTATATTTAGTTTCTTTATCATGTTTAATAACCTCTCTTATCAATGGTTCTAAATCTAAGCTAAACCCAAGTGCTCTTGTTAATATTCCAAAGTTTTCTGTAAGGGTATCGTATCTTCCTCCTCGAAAGATATCTTGTGACACTCCTTCAATATATCCTTTAAATATCGGTCCATTGTAGTAATCATACGGACTTACTAAGCTAAGATCTAATGTAATATTCTCCTGATTCATTTTTTCTGAGATTTCAATGACTCTATTGACTTCCTTTAGTAGTTTTTCATCTAGTTTATTTTCAATGATATAGGATTTAATATCAGTGATAGAATTTCTAGGATTTAAAACGTTTAGCAATAGCGTTTTATATAAACTTTCCTCTTGTATAAGCGCTGTTATCGTCGATTCGTTTTTCTTGAACAACGCATCTTTAATTTTCCTTTTTATACTTCCATCAGTTGTTAGTTTGTTGATTAATAAATCAATGAACAGCTGGTTCCCAATTTCGATGTAGAATGAAATCTTATACATATCCAATATTCCATCAATCAGGGATAATAACTCCATTTCTGTTTGAAGTGATTTCCCTCCAATCATTTCAACACCAAACTGTCTTTTACTTTTCATTTTTCCTCGTGCATTATACGCATATATTTTTTCAAGATAATACATTTTTAATGAATCCCCTGGATTCAATCTTGGAATCACTTGTTTGATGATATTTGTTGTAATGTCAGGTCTTAGTAGAAATATGTTACCTTCTCTGTCTTCTACTTTTATGAAGTTTTTTGTATCGAATCGTTGATTCGTATTAACAAAATCAAACAACTCCTCAAATAGATCACTTTCCACTTTTACATAATCCTTTTTCTCTGTATATCTCATAAGTGTATTTAATATCTCATTACGTTTTTTCACAAATCTTATTTCTTCTAATATTGTCATATTGATCTCCTTTTCATAAAAAAAGCTAGGTGGCATCCACCTAGTTCTCGGTAGACACAAGCATCGTAAAATAGGCTTGTATCTATAAATTTATATTTATAAATCAAACCTTATGTTTTATGATGATGTGCTTGGTAATATACATTCGTATTCATAATAATCATCCTTTACCACTTTACATCGCTAAAGTGTTATGAACATAATATCATTGAATATATATTATGTCAAGTAAAAATAAGCGTCAATATAAAAAAGCCCTAAAGGGCTTAGTTAAGATTTAAAATTCATTGTTTTCAATTTGCTCATTTGACGTTTATTGATTTTGTTTATGTAGTTCTTTCGTAAGTGCTTCTTTCAGTTTTTCCTTATAATTCGCCTTACCTTTTTTCATCTTGTACATGTTCGCATCTGCACGTGAGAGTACTTCTGTCATCGTCTTATTTCCTTCATTACTTTGAATCGCGTACGAGTAATTGATTGTTTTGATAAATTCGAGTTCCTCATTAATTCCATTTAATCTATCAATCATTTCTTGAACAATATCATCTGATTTGTTGATAGCTAATATGACAAATTCATCGCCACCTAGTCTAATTGGAATTGCTCCATATTCTGTAGTAACAGTCAGTAACTGCTTTGCAAAGCGAATTAATAAATCATCCCCTTTTTCATGACCTAATATATCATTAAATAACTTAAGACCGTCAAGATCAAACATCACAATATGATATAGTTGTTTATCGTCATCTAACCCATCACGAATATCCTCAAGATAGTTTCTGTTATAAAGTTTTGTCATTAAATCATGCGTTTTAACGTAATTCATATCATGAATGTATTTCAAATTGAATGTTTCATCATAAAATAAATAAAACGTTCCACTTTTATTATATACAGGTAATTTAATTTCATTTTGAGACATTTGTAAGTACGATTTGTCATCATGAAAATCATATGTAACATCAGCTGTATTTTTATAGATTACAGCTTTTTTCTCAATTTCTCTCATTACATCAGTAATCATATTTCTTTCTGTTAAATCGATTCCAGTCATCTCAATGAAATCCTCTGATGCATCAACTACAACTCCTTCTTCATTAGAGATTACGAAATTTTCATTGAACTTATCAATTAAATAGTTATGACGATTAAACGCGAGTATAATTCGCAAATCCCGCATATAGAAAATGTAGTAAAGTACTGAAATAAACACCACTACTGAAACCATTGTTGGGTCCACATAAAACGTATGAAAGAACACATGTACGATGTTGAACACCACCCCAACCGTAACAGCAAGTAATAAGAAGATAAATGGGATTGGATCTTGAATCTCTTTTATTCTTTTAGACAAGTGATGTAACAAAGAAATCATCGTGATAAGTAAGAGCACATATACGATCGCCGTAAACACTAAAAACAGTGGTCCAACTGAAGCTTCTCTAACAGTATCAAACGTTACTGAATCACTATACTCTAAGTTAAGAACTAAGCTATGAAGTGTGTTGGTAATCGAAACAACAAAATAGATGAAAAACAGACTTATTCCACCAAAGTAAACTTTCTTGTTAAGTGGTCTGCCCAAAAATCTAAACGTTGCATTAAAAAGTGAAAAGACCAGTAAGAAAACTAACGGAAAAATGAATACAGTTAAGTAATAAATATGATAGGAATCACTTCCAACCATTCGGAAAAAATCTACAAGCCACCATAAAAATAATAGCAGTGTTACATGCAGATATGACTTATATCTTTCCACTACTTTAAACATACCAATTTGCAATAAAGGTATAATCGTCACAAATCCAACAGCAATATAGAATAACCATAATATTACGCTCATACTCTCACCTCCTAATATACTTTTATTATAGCATACCAAATATAGTATTAACAGATTCAAGAACAACCATAAAAAAGTTTGGATTTCTCCAAACTTTTGTAATTGCTACAACGGTTATAAATCAAACCTCTTCATGATTTCAGCTGGTGTACTACGTAATAAGATGTTGATTGGTAATAGTCCAAATAAAATGTTAATTGCGTAAATACCTAGTACTCCCATTAAGAAGGAATACAGTGTAAAGTGAACTAAATCTACTCCACCAGCAACGCTAGCTTCTGCTTGTAGCAAGAGAAGTGTCATAATAACATAACCAACAATTGCGCTATAGGTAGTGGTTAAAAGAATCTCTACAAAAAACATTTTTCGAATGTTCCATTTAGAAGCGCCAAGTGTTCGATACACGCTTACTTCGTACACGCGAGAGATTAAGCTTGTACGCATAATAAAGTAGATACTTATCGCAGAAGCGATAATACCAGAGATACTTAGTACGTAGATGTTGATATTATCATCAAATTTAATAATCTGATTATCTTCTTTTTCATACAAGTATTTATTCTCTGCTCTAAAGCCGTTTTCACGGATTTCATTTAAACTAGTTTCAACATCGCTTGAATACAGATAGAATACGTACTTATTTTTATTTAAATAGTTGTTTGCATAATACTCATGAATGAGATTGTCAAATGACGTTACAATGAGGTTTTCAAAATTATAATCATGCTCCGCTTTCGTATATTTGTATACACCTGAGATATTATATTCTCCGGTTGTAATACCAATACTAAGTGGCCGATTTTCCATACGTAAGAATGGACTTTCTTCATGAAGAACTACTTCTCTAATATTGGTCGGCATTGTTCCTTCTATGATTGTAAAATATTCTCCTAAAACAGAATCAGAGATTAAATTTGGAGTCACAAAACTATACATTAAGTCTTCTTTCATCCAAACACTTCGTGAGAAGTCTTCTGCAATTCCAGATATTTGGAAGTATAATGCATTGTCATGTGGTAAATCAGTATCTGCTCCACTTGCCTGTAATTTAAATGAGCAGTTTAAAATATCTTCGTAGGTTTCAATACCTCTAATTTTATATAGGTATATCATTTCATCTGCAATACTCTTATCAATGACGATTTCATAATCATCTGGCATTTCTCCATACATAATTTTAGTTTCATCCAAGTATTCAATATCAACAGGTAATGCGGAAAGTTGCAATGATGAGTTGATTTCGTAGTACTTCTCACTTTCAATATAAAATCTCATCTCGCGGTTAATTAGTACTACTTGCTCAACTCCTTCAATTTGATCGAAGGCAAGCAATTCTTCATAACTAATGCGGTCTGTTGTTACTTGTATATAGTTTCGATTCTCAGATGCAATCGTCTGTTCAACGCGGTTTACTTCTCCAAGCATTCCAATTCCTAAACTTGCGATAATACCCACGATAGCAAGAACAAAGAACAGGAGTTTTCCTCCATATGTTAAAGAATTAAATTTTCTTCTCGCGTACCTGAGTGAATCTCTTAAGGTAATGGCTGCCTTTGGTGCAACTGCATTCTCTTTTACTAGTGGTTCAATATTGATAGGCTGCGTTATAATTGCATTTTTACTTGATTCATCCTTAATCTCAATTTCATTTTCTTGATTAACAAACTTTAACTTCTTATTCAACTTTGATTCTACGTGAACATATAATGTTTCATTACGTTCAATCAAAGACACATCCATCTTTGTAGGATTCTTATCTTTAACATAACGTTTTACTTCTAACTGGTCTGACATCACTTTCGATGTATCATAATCTTTTAAATAAATGATTTGTTCTTGCAGTAATGCAAGATCTTTTTTCTGCTTGTTTTCAACATCAGTTGCAATCATTCCATTCTCAATTTCTATGATTCTATCAGCATAATGATCTGCAAGTTTGCGCTCATGAGTTACCATAATTACCAGTTTAGTCTGTGATATGCTTTTAAGTACATTCATTAACTCAATTGTTGTTTTACTATCTACGTTACCTGTTGGTTCATCTGCTAAAATGATTTTTGGGTCTTTTGCTAGTGCACGCACAAAAGCTACGCGTTGTTGTTGTCCCCCACTTAATTGTTTTGCTAAACGATCTTTATACTCCAAAAGACCAACAACATCTAGTAGTTCTTCAATCCGTCTTTCAATTACTACAATGTCTGTTAACCCACACATTTTTAGAACAATTTCAATGTTCTCACCAACCGTAAGTTCTTTTAATAGATGATAATCTTGATAAATATACCCTATCTCATTACGACGTAATTTATCCCATTTTCTACTACGATACTTTTCAAAAATTTCACCGTTAAAATCATACTGTCCACTTTGATATTTATCCATCCCACTTAAAATATTTAACAGCGTAGTTTTTCCACTTCCACTTGGTCCTAAAATTACTACTAATCCTGATTCTTCAAATTCTAAACTAATGTTTTTACATACTTGATATTGATTACTTCTATTGCGGTTATAGTACTTGACTATATTTCGTAGTTTTATCATAGTTCTATCCCCTTTAACGTAGAAATCAGATTTACATTAAAAATCTTATTTCCAAATGATTTTATCATCAGTTCAAGTACTACCAACACGCTAGTAAAGATTATGAAGTAATCAATCCATTTAATATATCTAAGAAGTGGTGGAATACGTGTATTATATTGCTCTAATATAAATATTCCAAGCACAACAATGATAGCTGAAAGAATAAATAGATACAGCACCTCAAGCTGTATAATCGATTTTGTTGTCCGCTTCGTAGCGCCAATACTGCGGTAGATTAGGTATCCTTTTTGTTTACTCATAATAATGTTTTTGAGCACGAGATACCCTACTAAAAATACACCTAGAAGCGTTACAATAATCACTAACATAATACGGACATTTGTAAGGGCAATATCGCGTCCTTGATCAAATGAAACAATTTGACTTGGATAAAAAACATTATACCCCATTTCTTTTAGTGCTAACGCAACTTGCTTTCCTTCATATACATCGTATACTACGACGGAAATTTGATACTTGTTTTCACCAAAGTAATGTCTGTAGGTAGCTTCATTCATATAGATATGTTGATCATTGCCATTTTCTACTAATGATTCACTATCTATGACAATATCAACGTATTCCTTCTCATTTTCGAACGTGGAAATAGCACTTATTCTAAAGGAATGTGAAGCAATGTAATCATCGACGTTACATAACCCAGCATCCATATCATCTACGATTTCTTTCTTGTACCCAAAATCTCGACATAAATCATAAAACATCATATCGTATGTTAAAATCTCAAAGTCTGCTAATGAGTCATCAATTAAGATTTTATTAAACAATAAAAAGTCACTTGTTTTTTCATGTATAGTATCATCAATATCTTTAGTAACCCATACATCTTGTTCGGTAATATAAGTTGTTGTTCCAAATACTTCAATATAAATTTCGCTGTATTGATACACACTTGCTACTCCGACTTCTTCGAGTGCTTCATCTGTTAAGTATAGTGTATGTAAGTCATCGTCATATCGGACATTGTGCCTTGTAACTCCAACCACTTCAAAACGAAATTGATTGGTAATATGCTCAGGGTGAATTAACGTCAAATAGACATCCTCAACACCAATTGTATCCCCAACTCGGTACTGCGTACGATCACTCACAACTACTTCGTATATGCTTTCTGGCAAGCGACCATCTAATAAATCAAACTCATTGAGTGCTTTATCACTAAGCACTCTAAAATAATAGGTTTGGTCTAATCCGTAGATTGGATCAACCGTATTGCTAAAAAGCAGGATATCAAATACTGAATCCCTCGTTATTACTGTGCGGACGTATTCAATCTCTTTTATGGAATCTATGTCTTCATCAGTAAACACTGTTTCATCAAATTTACTGAGAATAATTCTACTCTTATCAGGATTATCAAAATACGGTGTTTCAAACGAGTATGGTCTGTTTTGTTCTGCGATACCATTCCCATATGTAAAGAAGGTTACCGTAATAATAAAAACTAAAACCAATAACGTAAAAAGTGATTTCTTTGGCACCGTAACTACATTGCTAAAGGCAAGCCTAAAACGATCTATCATCGCAGTATTAAACTCTTTACTCGACATCAATTTCTTTTCTTCATGTTCTACTTCTTGATAGTGATTATCTTCTAATACTTCTCCATCATAAAGACGAATTTTACGTGTTGCGTAATCCGCAATTGATTCAAAATCATGTGTTACTACAATTACTAGTTTATCTTTGCTTACATCTTTAAGTAGTTTCATAATTGCTTTACCTGATTCGGAATCAAGGTTACCTGTTGGTTCATCACATACAATAATCTTTGAGTCTTTTGCTAGCGCTCTTGCGATTACGGTACGTTGTTGCTCTCCACCAGAAAGTTTCTTTGCCTTTTGATGCATCACATCCATAAGTCCAACTTTTTGAATTAATTCAAGAACTTTTTCTTTTCGGTCTTTTTTTGGTAATCCTTGTACAGTTAATGCAAGTTCAATATTCTGAAATACCGTGTAATTATCAATAATATTGTATTCTTGAAAGATAAAACCTATGTAATCTTTACGATAGTTTTCTAACTCTTCTTTTGTATAATATGTTAAATCTTTCCCATCAACAAAAAACTTACCGTGTTCATAGGTATCTAACCCACCTATTACATTAAGTAAGGTACTTTTTCCACTACCACTTTCACCCGTTATAACAACAAACTCATTCTGTCTAAATTCCAAGTTAATTTTATTTAGTGCTAAAACGACGTTACTTCCGGCGTGATAGTACTTACTGATATTTTCTAGTTTAAGCACACAATCACCTTCTTTACTGTACTTATATTATACCACTTTACATTCAGTTTTCTTTCACCTAAAAAAGATAAAAAAGGCATGATTCATTGAATCATACCTCTTTATTTGCATTTTGTTAAATCTTACTTGTCAGTATATTATTCTTCGATGTAAGCAGTTGAGAAGTCAATTCCACCAAGAACTGATCTTGACCAACCTTTAACTCTAGCTTTAACAAGCATAGTGTCATTGTAGTGATATACTGGGAATACAGGCATATCATCCATGAAAATTTCATGTGCTTCATATAAAGCAGTGAAATGTTCTACAGCAGTAGTTGCAGCACTAGCTTCTTCAATTTTAGCTTCAAATGCAGCACTGTTGTAATCTGGATCATTATATGCATTACCTTGAGTAAAGATACCGATCATACCAGATGGATCCATGAAGTCAGTTAACCATCCACCACGAGCCATATCGTAGTTACCATCAGTTCTAGTAGCTTGGAATAAAGCCCACTCTTCGTTCGCTAAGTTAATAGTGAATCCTAAGTTCTCAGCCCACATTGCTTGCATTAATTCAGCAACTTGTCTGTGTCCCTCAGAAGTGTTATGACGATATTCTTTAGTTTCTAATTCAGCTTGTAATTCTTCAACAGTCATTCCTAAGTCTGTAGCAGCTTGAGCAAAGTAATCAACTGCTGCAGCATAAGCACCATCATCAATTACGATTTCTGAATCATTTTTACTCTTATCGTAGAAGTCATCACCATTATGATCAGAGAATCCTGGAGGGATAAATCCACCAGCAGGTACTTGACCAGCAGCTAATGCATCAGTAATTGCAACTCTGTCTAATGATAAAGCTAACGCTTTACGTAAGTTTTCATTACAGAATAATTCGTTATCACGATCACCAATGTCTCTAGTTCCACCAACATCGTCACAACCAGATAGGTTGAAGTTTACATAGTAAGTCCCTAGTAATGGGAATACATAAAACTCTTCAGATGCTAACATTAATCCAGGGATTAATGCAGTAGGAACAGATGGTAAGAAGTCTAACTCATCAGCTTCATATTTTGCATATGCAGTAGTAGCTAAGTCGATGAAGAATCCATTGATTACATCGATTCCAACTTCGTCAGCGTTCCAGTAATGTTCATTTTTCTCTAATACTAACCCTTCACCAGTAGTGTATTCAGTTAATACGAAAGGACCATTTGAAACTGCTAATTCAGGCTCTTTAGCCCATGCACCTTCACCCTCAACTGAAGCACCTTCAGGTACTGGTAAGAAATGATAGAATGCCATTAATGATACGAACCAGTTAGTTGGAGCAATTAAGTCAACCTCTAATACCATACCATCTTCTAATGAACGGATACCTACGTCATCTTTTAATCCGTCAAGAACTGCGTCATCATCACTTGCTGAACCTGAGAATTCATCAGCACCAACTACGTTAGTGTAATGCCAGATCCAAGAGTATTCTGAAGCATTTCTAGGGTCCATACCACGTAACCAAGAACGTACGAAGTCGTCAGCAGTTACAGCAGAACCATCAGACCATTTAGCATCTTCACGGATGTTAAACGTAACAGTCATACCATCATCAGATACAGTCCAAGATTCAGCCATACCAGGTAAAACTTCACCGTTTTTCTCGCGTACTAAACCTTCAAATGTATTGTTAATTACATCTCCACCGTCACTAGCACCGTTTAATCCTGGATCTAACGTTCTAGGATCTGCACCAATGTTCCAGTTAAATACAACTTTTTCTTTCTCTTCTTGTACTTCTTCCTCTTTACATGCAGTTAATGCAAAAACTGCAACAAAAGCGAATAATACTAATAATAATTTTTTCATTTTCTCCTCCTTATTATTTTTCTTTCTGTATTAATAAACATAATGTTACTTATGGTTATTACAATTCGTTAATTTCCTTCGCGAAGTGGCAAGCCACAAAACGTTCAGGAAGTACTTCTTCAATTACTGGATCTATTTGTTTACAAATGTCTTTTGCATATCGACATCTACTTGCAAATCTACAACCAGGTTGTGGATTAATTGGTGAACTAACTTCACCTTCTAGCATAATTCGATTTGAGTTCTTATTTGCTTCAGGGTCCGGAAGCGGAATTGATGATAACAAACTCTTTGTATAAGGATGTAATGGTTGCTCATATAATGGATCACTTGGAGCAACTTCCATTAATTTTCCTAAATACATAACACCAATCCTGTTACTTATATATTTTACCATAGATAAGTCATGAGCGATAAATAAATATGTTAATCCTAATTCTTTTTGTAAATCTTCTAACATATTTACAACTTGCGCTTGAATGGAAACATCCAATGCACTGATTGGTTCATCACAAATGATTAACTTTGGATCAACCGCTAAAGCACGCGCTATTCCTATTCTCTGACGTTGGCCACCACTAAACTCATGTGGGTATCTTGAAGCATGTTCACGCTTCAATCCAACTCTCTCAAGTAAATTATAAACTTTTTCCATAATTTCATCGCCAACAAGCAAATTATGTGTTTTTATACCTTCTGCGACGATTTCCGCAACTGTCATTCTCGGGTTAAGAGATGCATATGGATCTTGGAAAATCATCTGAATATCTCTTGTGTTTTGAGGGGTTAATTTGTGTTGTTCTTTCGATTCAATTACACGTTGTCTAACTTCGTTTTCTAACACTTGATACTCTTCCTTAAGACGCGCTCTTTTTTCAGCTTCTTCTTTTGGAATTTCAGCTAGTTTTTCTTTGAGTTCTTTCTTAATATGATCAAGTTCAATTTTAAACTCCTCATATCCAACACTTATTACTTGATCCTCAAAAACTACTTGTCCACCTGTATTTTCATATAAACCAATGATGGTTCTACCAGTAGTTGTTTTTCCACAACCACTCTCACCTACAAGACCAAATGTTTCTCCTTTAAAAATTTCAAAAGATACATCATCTACTGCGTGTAGTAAATGTTTGTTTTTCCCAAAGAATGATTTCTTAACAGGAAAATACTTTTTTAAATTATTAACTCTTAATAGAACTTTGTTTTCACTCATTCTGTAACACCTCCAGATTTTGTAAATCCTTCTACATCTGGTGCATCATCATGTTGTAACCAACACGCAGAATACTGAGAATCACTAATTTTATATAATGGTGCAGCTTCTTCAAGACAAGCTTGCATTGCGTATTTACATCTTGGACTAAATGGACATCCGCTTGGTGGGTTCATCAAATCTGGTGGTGAACCTTCAATTGGTACTAAACGTTCTTTTTGCCCTACGATATCTTTTGGAATCGATTGATGTAATCCTTTTGTATATGGATGTTGTGGATTATAGAAGATATCATTAACTGACCCTTTTTCCATAATCATTCCACCGTACATTACAATTACATTTTCACATAATTCAGCAATTACACCAAGATCATGTGTGATAAATATAATCGTTGTGTCCAATTCTTTTTGAATTTTTTTCAATAAATCTAAGATTTGCGCTTGAATTGTTACATCTAACGCGGTTGTAGGCTCATCTGCGATAATAAGTTTTGGTTCACAAGATAACGCCATAGCGATTAACGCTCTTTGTCTCATCCCACCAGAAAACTGGAATGGGTATTGTGAAATTCTTACTTCTGGCTCTGGAATACCTACTAATTTTAAGTATTTTATTGCACGATCACGTGCTTCACTTTTTGATATGTTATGAAGATTACCGCTCTCAATTTTAGCGAGTGCTTTTTCGCGTTTAACGGAGTCGCTAATTTGATTTGCTTTTTTAATAGCATCTTCTTTTGAAGTCTTCATATGGCGTTGAATTACTTCAATCATTTGATTTTCAATTGTAAATACTGGATTTAATGATGTCATCGGATCTTGGAAGATCATTGATATCTCACTTCCACGATACTCTTTCATTTCTGCTTCAGAAATCTTTGTTAAATCGATACCATCAAAAATAATTTCTCCATTTTTAATTTTACCTGGAGTCTCAATCAATCTCATAATCGATAAAGTAGATACACTTTTACCACTACCAGATTCACCTACGATTCCAAGAATGCCACCTTTATTTAACTCATATGAAATATTTCGTACTGCTTTTACTTCACCTAAATGTGTATAAAATGATGTTTCGAGGTTTTTTACTTCTAATATTTTTTCACTCATTATCGTCACCTAACCTTTGCGCAATCTTGGATCTAGAGCATCTCTTAATCCATCACCTAAGAAGTTAAATGACAACATCATAAATGCGATAACTAATGATGGTACAACTAACTGATAAGGATACGTCTGCATAAATTGTGCTCCATCAGAAGCTAACGAACCTAATGATGCTCTTGGTGCATTGATACCTAACCCGATAAAGCTTAGGAATGCTTCTGTGAATACAGCACTAGGAATCATCATTGTTAATGCTACGATGATAGGACCAAGTGCATTTGGAACCAAGTGTTTTCTAATAATATTTGCATGTGAAACCCCGATTGTTTTTGCGGCTAATACATATTCTTGTTCCTTGATACCAAGAATCTGTCCACGTACTAAACGTGCCATACCAACCCAATAAACACTGATTAAGGTGATAATAATATTCCCAAGTCCACCTTCACCAAAGATTGGACTTAATATATTTTCTTCAAACCACGATTCTTTTAATACAACCATCAATAGAATTACATATAGCAACAAAGGAATCGAGTTAATGATATCAACGATTCTCATCATAACGATATCTGTTGTACCACCAGAGTATCCAGCGACACTACCATATATAACACCAATAAATAAATTGATGATTGCTGCAACGAATGCGATTAATAGTGATATACCTGTTCCATACATAACTCTAGCTAGTAAGTCTCTACCATTCAAGTCTGTACCTAGTATGAACGTCTTATTCCAAGTCGTGTGATGTACGTCATCATATTTGATAACTTCACCATCATAGTCTAAGTCAAACGTAATCGGTTCTGTATCTGTCGAAGGATAGAATGCAGCAACAATTACAATTGTTTTATCATCTTCGATATAGGTATATGTTTGTTGTCTAAACGCTTGATCTGATTTTGTATATAGACCGATAAACTCTCCGTCTTCTGATACTTTATATAGTTCAAACATTCCAGACATAAATACATATTCTCCTTCTTCAATCTCATAGAGATTTAAACGTGGAGGTACGTTTTTATAATCACGATATTGTGAATAGTATGTATAACTATTCAATGATTGTCCTACTGTTGCAAATAAAATTACAAGTACAACGCCTACGAGTCCTATGATTGCCAAATAGTTTCTACGTAATCGTCTCCATACATCTTGCCAATACGTTAAGCTCTTACGAACTTGTTCTTTATCTAACTTTTGGTCTTTCTCTAAATATACGAATTTCTTTTTATCCATCATATTCACCTAAGATAACCTTATTCTTGGGTCTACTAATGAATAAATTAAATCCACCAAGAAAACCATAATAATATAGAAAGCAGCGTAGAATATTGTTACACCAATAACTAATGTATAATCACGCGCACCAATCGAATCGGTAAAGAAACGTCCGATACCATTAATAACAAATATTCTTTCTACTACGAAAGATCCTGTCATTAATGCAGCAACCATTGGTCCTATGTATGTAATAACTGGTATTAATCCATTTTTCAAAGCATGTTTGAAAATAACCTTAAATTCTGATAAACCATTTGCTCTTGCAGTTCTAATGTAGTCTTGTCGTAATACTTCAAGCATACTTGATCTTGTTAGTCTAGTAACAAACGCAAGTGAATAACCTGATAGTGCAACAACAGGTCCTACAAATGAAATTGGTTTATCCAATCCCCCTACTGGAATCCATTCAATATTTTGGGCTAATAATATAAATAATGACCCTATAACGAAACTTGGAACTGTAATCCCAATTGTAGCAAGCACCATCACTCCATAATCTATTGTGGAATTTGACTTTAGTGCTGACACCACCCCAAGTGGTATACCGAGTGTTACAATTAAAACAACAGCCAAACCGCCTACTTTAGCAGTTTGCGGGATCCCCGTACTCAGTAACTCATTTACTGTGTACTGTGGCTTACGGAAAGAAGGTCCTAGATCTCCTTTAAGTAAATTCCCCATATACATGAAATATTGTTTCCATAATGGTTCATTTAATCCGTAGGCTTCCTCAAGCCTTTCTCTCGTCGCTTCAGGTAATGGCTTTTCTCTGGTAAATGGTCCACCAGGAATTGCTCGCAACATAAAGAAAACTAACGTTATAACAATGAATAACGTTAAGATCGAGAAAAGTGCTTTTTTAATCAAATACTGATTCATATAATCCTACTCTCCAATTCTCTTTATACTCGTAGTATAATTTAGGCTTACTTAGATAAAAATTAGTAAAATACTTCTCTAAATTTAAGCCTTACAAAAATTATATATCTTTCTATAGTATCTGTCAATATATGCTTGTTTATTCATATATAGTATTTCTCTTACTAAAGCGTTTTCTGTTGATTAAATAACCAACTAGTGTTACACTGATTTATGGAGGTAAAAATATGAAATTTAAACTACTATTTTTAATACCTATTGTGATGTTTTTTGTTGCTATTATTACATCAATTATTGCGTTCAATCGAACAGAAATACTCGAAGAAGGATATATTTACTCTTCATCCGAAGAGAAGATAATTGTATACGAGGGTGATTACTACGCTATTTTGGGTAATTTAGGAGAAGAAGATTACTCTGTCACAATCAACCCAATGGATGAATACATACAGCTTACAATTTACAATGAAGAAGAAGTAATTACAAAAGACTATAAAGTGGAAATTCTAGATGAAAATAACGTTCACGTAAATTCTTTTTTGATAGACTATTTAGAAAATGAAAAAAACATTATTGATGAGTTAGATAGTTATATTTTCACAACTAATTTTAAGGAAAATGAGCAAGTAAATTTAGTAATAACTACATTACCTGACAATATCGATGAAGAAACGATTGATATTGCATTGGTGCATATTTCAGAACCAGACCTCAACATGAAATCACTGATGGAGAGTGTTGCATTCACAACTGGAGTATTTGGTGTATTATCACTATTTACAATCTTCATATATGTATATGTTAAAAAATATTAAAAAAAATAGAAGCCTTCCGCTTCTATTTTTTATTTATAAAGTATTGATGTAATTTCTCCAACTCCTGTAGTCCCCACTGCTTCTGTTGTTCAAAACTACCATCTATGTCTCGATATGGACACTCTACCACTATCAATAAATACATATATACTTGGTATAATCGATAGCGTAGTTCTGATTGCTCATTTAAGATAATTGGATTATTTGTGAATGAATTATAATGTTCAATAAATGGTAATTTATCATAAGCAAATATGTCCCAGTGCATTGCCACAAACTCCATCATCGGTTCACCGTTTAATGAGCGCTCTGCATCAATGAGTCCAACAATTTGATTATTATGAATAAATATATTACCATCCCATAAATCAAAGTGTAACAATACAGGCTCACCCTCATACTCCATTTCATGACTCAGTTCATAAATGATATCGAGAAGTTCTAAGACAAAATTTGGTAGTTCTAGTTCAACTCGTATCGCATCTTTTACTAGGTTATTTATCATACGCAAATACGCATCTTGTAAGTTATATGTTTTTTCTTCAAAATTATCATATCCAAAGGTTTCCATTTCAATCAGATGAATATCCGCAAGATACTCCATTAAACGAAAATAGATTTTATCTTTAGATGTAAGAGTGTTTTTCAGTTCAAATAATGTACTTCCTTCTATATAATTGGTAATGCAATAATCTGAATCAATAATATTCTTTGTATAATCTTCTACTAGTACACTAGGAACTGGAATATGGATATCATGCAGTAATTTGCATACTTTGGTTTCTCGTTTCATAATATCTATTTCATATGTTAATATTTCAATATCCTTTGAAGGTGCTACTTTAAGTACATACTCATTTGTGACAGTTTTTATGTAATAAATTGCATTGTAAAATCCTGAGATTACTTCGCGATAAGAAATCACTTCTTCTTCAAAGTGATACTGTATAATTTCTTTTATCTTTTCCTGTGGTATCGTTACCTTTGTTTTTGATTTCATACTAAATGCCATAATGTAACCCTTGCACTGCTATGATTTACTGGGACACATAGGTTCCCCCCTAGGAATAAAATAGCAACTTGCAATCTTTCCTCCATTATTGTTGTTTTTATTTTACCATTTTTTCAATTATTAATGAACGGTTATTTCAATGATAAATAAGCCATCATCATATTCTATTCACTAGTCTATAACTCAAATCGTGTAGTTCCAATTTCAATCGTGTATTTCAAAATGTAATCGTGTAGAAATTCTATTCAAAAGTCTAAAATCAAGTAAAATCAATGTACTTTTTAAGCTCGATAAATTTGAGTGAATAGAGAAACGGCCCTATATAGCGCAAAAAAAGGCCTGATACAATTGTATCAAACCTATGCTTTCAATATGTCTCGTCATTAACGAGTTGATGAAATTATAATCAATGTAAATGTATAGCTTT